>NZ_JBEGHD010000016.1:0-78326 GCF_049334165.1 Halocola ammonii | reverse complement strand
CTTCGCGACTTTGCTTGAGAATTAATGCATCTACTTAAACAGCAGTTAAAACATTAAGACTGATTAAGCAATGAAGGACATTAAGGCTTTCTTCATTAGCTTAATGAAAACTCTTAATGGCTAAATGTTGGAACACTTTTGAAATAGCCTCTACTCAAGCCGCAGGTAAACACATAGCCACAGTAGAAACTGCTTTTCCATAACAACTCAACTGAGAAAACCGAGACATCATTCACAATCCTTCGAAAGGCACATAGGTAATGCACATCGAACTATGTGCCTACTGTGGTTTATTCCCAGCGTTGTAAAGCTTCGCGCTCTTTGCGACTCTGCGAGGAACAAAAAAGCCCACTAAAATCTAGCAGGCTTTCCTTCAATTCGTCAATCTGGATTATTCAACTTTCTCCAGTGTGTATGTCTTTTTCATGATTTTCAAAACCAGCTTGTCATCAGTCTTTTCCTTGATTTCGAACAATCCGGCATTGGAGCCACCGCCCATTCCACCGGTTCTCACACTCGAGATAAAAAGCTTGCCATCTTTCGTGGTCCACTTTGAATCAAAGCCGTAGTACTTACACTCATCCGGAGCTGTTGCTATAACTTTCTTCACTTCTGTTCCATCAACAAGAGGCTCGGCCTCCTCATTTGTGAAATGCCAGATCGTCATTTCATCGCACTCGGTGACTTCTGCGGACTCATCGTTTTCATCCTCTACTTTTATGAGTTGGTACTTACCTACAAACTCGCTTGAAGAGGGAGCTCCTCCACAAGAAGCGAAACCAATGGCCAAAGCAATTAGAGCAATAATGTTGAATTTGAGAGTTTTCATAAGGTTTGATTTTTTTCTAAAAATAGAAATACCTGGAAATCTAGGTATGTTAAGAAATCCCTTAACATGCAACTTAAATAAATGGCCCTGAGTTCTAGAGTCTGTCAAACGAATATCTACTTAAGCACCATGAATAAGCTTCTATTTCTACCGATTATCTTTTTCATGACCTGCGCCATGACCTGCGGTAAAGATGACTACTGTCCCGATGATGCACACAGCAGGTTGTACTTAAGAAATGAATCTGATGTCCGCATCCATTCCAGAATTTATTGGAACTATCCAGATACAACCCTGGGAGAATACCCGGTCTATGACGGTGATGGAGGAGTTTTACCGAATGACTTCAGAGCCATTGAAGCAGATATTCACAGTTGCTGGGAAAACGCTTTGGAAGGTAGAAGTGAATGGATCTACATTTTTAATGCGGACACCATAGAAACTCTGGATTGGGAAACTGTCCAACAGACCAATCGAGGACTTCTCGAAAGAATCGAAATCAACCTGGAATACCTGGGACAAAATGATTTTAATGTGGTTTATGAGTGAGGGACTATAACTCCTTCAACAACAAATGCGGTCCGGCCTTCTGCAAACTTCATCAAAAGAACCCCGAGCTATATCTAGATTTTCTGCTGTTAACTACTGGGTTTTAACCGTATTCTCTGAGACGTTCTTCCCTTTGGCATCTCTCAAATGAAATAAGCCACTACTTTCGCTACCAATATTGAATTCCGCAAAATGGACAAAAGAGAAAAATTCTGGAATCGGGTTGCCAGCAAATCTCCTGAAGTGCCTGGTACTACAACGCTCAACGTGATCAGCCGCACAAGGCAGCACCTGAAACCCGAAGATGAAGTACTCGAGATTGGCTGCGGAAATGGAGCAATCACTATCGAACTGGCAACATCGGTGAAACATGTGGATGCCATCGACATTTCCTCAGAGATGCTCGAACTGGCCCGTGAAGCTGCTACCAAAAAGTCTCTTCAAAATATCGACTTTCACTGGACGAAGCTTGAAAACCTATCAGTAGTTAATGGAAGCTACTCAATTGTCACAACTTTCAGCGTTTTGCACTACATAGAGAACCCAACCAACTTTGCCAGTCAGGTGCACAAACTGCTAAAACCGGGTGGTATTTTTATTTCTACCACACCATGCCTGGGTGAAAGAAAAAACCTGACCAACATCCTTCTTTCCTTCCTGTCAAAAATCAGGATACTCCCTCCTATCAATTTTTACAAGAAGCGCGACTTGGAAAATTCCATAGTAAAAGCAGGATTTGAAATTGTGGAATCGGAAGTGATTTCAAAATTAGAGGAGCTTTATCTGGTAGTCAGGAAATCAAGATAATTCAAAAATCCCGCAACAAAATATGCTGCCCGGCAGTTTGCAAATCCCGCCAGATGCGATTGATCTCGTTTTCTGGGAACAACACCGACATCCCAAGCCAGGGAAAAATTTTGGCCGTTCGCTGTTGGACTTGATTCACAGTTTCAAAACACTGCTCGCTAACTGATTTAGCCAGCTTGTCGGAGACGGCTCCCTCCTGCTCCAACTCCTCCCAGCTTTTTTCAACTCTCTCGAAAAACGCTTTCCGAAGAAACTTCATCTCGTTATCCTGCTCATTGAGCATTCGTTTCACCTTTGGGAACCTATCTGGAAAAGGTTGCTGCCAGTTGCTCTTGCTTTCCTCAGCCAGCTGTTGTGCTTTCTCAATGAATGCTTCTCCAAGTCCCAGAACAACTGCAGCGAAAGAAACACGCGCAAACTCCAAAAATGGATACTTGAAGAATAGGCTGCCACTGTTGACTTGTGGTTGGGAAATGTCGAACATTCGATCCGAGGTCACAAAAGCATTATTAACTTTTACCGTATGACTTGCTGTAGCCTTTAGCCCTAAAGCATTCCAGTCCTTTTCGATCTCAATTTGATCGGGGCGTAAAACGAACGATTTTACCTGATCTGTTTTCTCCCCATTTTCATCAGTCACAAAACAGTTAAAGGTGAATGCCGATGCTTGCGGAGATCCACTGCAGTATTTCCATTTTCCAGTGATGCGAAAACCATCTTTCTCCGGGGTCGCCAAACCTAATGGAATTCCACTTCCGGCAATCAGAGCTTCTTTCGAAGAAAACACTTCTTTAGCCACCTTGGGCTCCATAAAGTCAAAGAAGAAATTGCCTCCAGCTCCGATAGTCACCGCCCAGCCGAAGCTGCCGTCTACGTAAGAACTCTTCCTGAAAACATCAGCCGCTTCTGGAAGCGATAAATTCTTGCCACCAACTTCATTTGGCAGAAGAACTTTGTACAATCCGTGATCATAAATCACCGCAAGCTGATCTCTTTTCAACTGACCTGTTGCTTCCGCCTTTGAGGCATCTTCCTGTATTTGCTGGATTTCTTCTTCTGAAAATTGCATGGCGACAAATGTAACAAACGACTTGCTGGAGACACTAAGTCGAAAGAAAAAGCAGCCACTCAAGCCGCAAGAAACCACAATAGGCAAACTAGAAATCTTCCCTTTTCTCACCAAGCTTTGCGCTCTTTGCGTCTTGGCGGGAGGGTTATTGTCTCTACTCAAACAGCAGGTGAAACACATAGGCACAGTAGAAATCCTACTTCTTTTAACATTTCCTTCAACGGACTCAAATCGAGTTTCCGATTAACATCGACTTAAGGCACATAGCAATTACACGTCTAGTACCTATGTGCCTCCGCGCTCCTATTATGCCTACTGTATTTCTTTCCAGCGTTGTACAGCTTTGCGCTCTTCGCGCTCTTTGCGACTTTGTGAAAAACAAGACTCACTGAGCTTCTTCCGGCTTCTACTCGGGAATGATTTTTGGACCTTGTTGAGCGGACTCAAAACACCAAAGATCAATGTCTAATTACCCCGATGCCGAAACCAAAAGAATTGAAGACAAGGAATGGCGGACTTCTCTGCTGTGGATAATAGAAAATGAGCCGCCAGAAAGAGCTGCAGAACTTCTTAAGCTACTCAGAGACACTGCAAAAGAGAAAGGCATTTCCATTCCCGAGGGTAACTTATCGACTGATTATGTAAACTCTATTCCCCACCACTCTGAAAAAGATTATCCCGGAGATCAGGAAATAGAAGAGCGGATTTACAACGCCATCCGATGGAATGCCATGGCGATGGTTGTGAAAGCGAATAAACAGATTTCGGGGATTGGTGGACATATTTCCACATATTCTTCCGCATCCGTTTTATTTGAAGTAGCTCTAACCCATTTTTTGAGAGGCTACCAATGGGGCCATCCTGATGTTGCTTTTTTTCAGGGACATGCTTCTCCTGGACTTTACTCCAGATCATTTCTTGAACATCGCTTTTCCGAAGATGCCCTGAGTCACTTTAGAATGGAATTGCAATTCGAAGACGGACTCTCCTCCTATCCTCACCCACGGCTGATGCCCGACTATTGGCGGTTTCCTTCCGTTTCAATGGGTTTAGCTCCAATTCAAGCCATTTATCAGGCGCGTTTTTTCAAGTATTTGGAAAACCGAAAAATCAGCGACAAAACTGACCAGCGCGTGTGGGCTTTTTTGGGTGACGGTGAAATGGACGAACCTGAATCCACGGGAGCTCTTTCCATCGCATCCCGAGAAAAGCTGGATAACCTGACCTTTGTGATCAACTGCAACCTGCAGCGACTTGACGGTCCGGTGAGAGGGAACAACAACGTGATTCAGGAATTTGAAAAGCTCTACCGCGGAGCCGGATGGCACGTAATCAAAGTGCTGTGGGACAGCAAGTGGGACGAGCTATTTGAGAAAGACAAGGCTGGAAAGTTGACCAGGAGACTCCAGGACATGGTAGATGGAAAACTCCAACGTCTATCTGTGGCCGATGGCAAAACCTTGCGAAAGGAGCTTTTCGGAGGAGATCCCGACCTGGAAAAACTAGTTGAAGACTGGAGCGATGAAAAGATTGAATCACTTGGTCGCGGAGGCCATGATCGTGTAAAAGTCTTTAATGCTTTTCAGTCGGCTGTTGATCACGAAGGAAGTCCGGTTGTCATTCTCGCTCAAACCATCAAAGGCTACGAACAGGGCGAAGCCGGAGAGGCCAGTAATGTGGCTCACAAAACCAAAGTCCTCAAAGAAGATCAGCTCAGGGCATTTCGCGATGAACTCGAGCTACCGATCGAAGATGAAGAACTTGAAGACATTCCATTCTTTCGGTTCGAAAAAGACAGCGATGAGTATCGCTATTTGAGAAAAACAAGAGAAGCCCTTGGCGGTCCACTTCCCCACCGCGAGCAACTGGCTAAGGATTTTAAAATGCCTTCAGAAAAAATCTTTGAAGAATACAAAGAAGGATCCGGAGATGACGAAGTTCCAACTACAGGCGTTTTCGTGAAAATTCTAACACAATTACTGAAGGACGAAAACCTGAAAGACAAAGTAGTGCCTATCATCCCCGATGAGTCGCGCACTTTTGGTATGGACTCGCTTTTTAGCCAGTTTGGAATTTACGCAGCCGAAGGTCAGCAATACGAGCCTGTCGACAAAGACAGTCTGATGTACTACAATGAAAAGCAAGACGGAGTAATTCTCGAAGAGGGAATCACCGAAGCTGGTTCGATGTCGAGTTTTATAGCCGCTGGAACCAATCACATTTCGCAGGAGCAATTCACCATTCCGTTCTATGTTTTCTACTCGATGTTTGGCCTCCAGCGCATTGGCGATTTCGTTTGGGCTGCCGCTGATGCCCGGGCACGAGGATTTATGATTGGAGGAATTTCGGGACGCACCACACTTTCAGGCGAAGGCCTCCAACACCAGGATGGACAAAGCCACCTCAATGCACTGGCAGTTCCCAATCTTCAGGCTTACGATCCGGCATTTGCTTGCGAATTGGCAGTGATCATTCAAGATGGTCTCAAAAGAATGTACAAGGAAAACGAAGATGTCTTTTACTACATCACTGTGATGAATGATGCCTACCCGATGCCAAAGATGCCGTCCAATGCCGAACGAGAAATTCTCCGCGGACTCTACCGATTGGAGAAATCGCGAAAACGAAAAAACAAAAGCGACAAGGTTCACCTGCTCGGCAGCGGAGCTGTGATGAAAGAAGTACTGAAGGCAAAGGAAATTCTGGAAGACGAATACGACATTCCTGTTGACATCTGGAGCGTGACGAGTTACAAGGCGCTCTATGACGATGCCCGAGACATGGAGCGAACAAACAGACATGAAGGCGAATCGAAAGAGAACTTCATTCAAAAGCAATTGAAAGGCGAAGGCGATCTCTTTATCGCTGCCACTGATTACGTGAAAGCACTGCCCCAAACCATCGCAAAGTGGATCCCTGGTAAATTCACCGTGCTTGGAACAGACGGGTTTGGCCGTAGCGACTCTATTGAGGCACTGCGAGATTTCTTTGAAGTTGACGCCAGGCACATTGCTTTTACCGCCCTGAGAGAAAGACATGAAAAGGGCGATATCAAAAAAAAGGTGCTTAATGATTTCATCAAAAAGCACAGCATAAAAACTGAAAAACGAAATCCTGCAGCGTACTAAAAACCAAAAATGACCATGGAAAAAGAACTCACAATACCCAAGATATCTGAAGATGCCGATGAAGCTACAATTGGAGAAATCCTTGTTAGCGAAGGCGATTCAATTGAAAAAGATCAGTCGATCATGGCTGTCGAAAGCGACAAAGCCAGCGTGGAGATTCCAGCCGAATTTTCAGGAAAAATCACAGGTATCAAAGTCAGCAAGGGCGATACCGTGAAAGTTGGCGATGCCGTGATGACGGTTGAAACTGAAGACACAGGCTCTGGCGAAGAGAAATCGGAAGAGGAGAAATCGAAAAAAGAGTCTGAAAAAGACGCTGCTGAAGAAAAGGAGAAGAAAGCCGATTCTGGTTCTTCAGATGACGAATCGAAAGACGAGAAGAAAGAGGAGAAAACCAGCGAGAAGAGCGCGACAAAAAACTCCGAAGACAGCAAGCAAGAATCTGAAAAGGACACGAAAGAATCCAAAAGCTCCAGCAACGCAGATCAAGAGGTTGCTGTGGCACCACTTGCACGAAAACTGGCACGTGAACTGGGAGTTGAATTGAGCGAAGTTCCAAAATCTGGAGAGAGGTTGACCAGCGAAGATGTTACCAATTACGTGAAGAAATTAGTTTCGAGCAAAAAGCCGGGGCGTGAATCTTCAGCTCCTTCCCTACCCGATTTTTCAAAGTGGGGCGAAACGGAGCGGGAAAAACTCTCTGGAATCCGAAAAGCTACTGCAAAAAACACCACTGAGTCGTGGCAGCACATTCCGCATGTAACTCAGAACGACAAAGCCAACGTCAGTGGCCTCGAAGAGTTTCTGGAAAAGCAAAATGAAAAGTCTGAAGAGAAAATTACGATCACTGCCGTTTTGCTAAAGCTGATTGGGGAAGCACTGGTCGAGTTTCCCGACTTCAATGCCAGTCTGGACATGCAACAAGAAGAAGTAATCTATAAAAAGTACCATCACATCGGTGTGGCGGTAGACACAGACAATGGATTGCTTGTGCCGGTAATCAGAGATGTTCCTAAAAAATCCATTTCCCAACTGGCGGGCGAATTGAATGAAGCAGCTCAGAAAGCCAGAGATGACAAGCTCACCTCAGACGAGATGAAAGGCGGCAACTTCACCATTTCCAACTTAGGCGGAATTGGCGGCACCAGCTTCACTCCTGTGATTTTCCCACCTCAGGTGGCGATTCTAGGAGTTTCCAGAACAGAGACCGAAGCGGTTTACAAAGACGGTAAATTCGGTCCAGAGCGAATGCTTCCGCTGTCACTCTCTTACGACCACCGAATGATTGATGGAGCAAAAGCAGCTCGCTTCCTTCGCTGGGTTTGTGAATCGTTGGAGCAACCGCTGAAGTTGATGATGCATTGATCTTTCCCTTAAGCCATAAGTTTTCAAATTCATAACTCTGAAACGGCAGTTCAATTCTGCCCCTATTCCCGGTGTTCTTCTTTTGGTATATTTGAAAAGATCAGACAGAAGTTTGCCTTAAGCTATTTGCAAAGAATCTGAACTGAACACTTAGCTATTAGGCATCTTTTAAACAGTTTTTCAGTTACTTAAAAGAGGTGAGCACATAATTGCATAAAGAGACATTTCTCTTTAGCGATAGTTGGCAAACATTTAAAACAGACAATGAAATTCACTTTAACCATATTGAGTTTTCTGATTTTAATCTCTTGTGATCAGCAGACGAGTGAAACTAAAGCAATCACCTATCAAAAAAGAGAAGAAGCGAAAACTGAAAAGGAATCCCAAAAAAAATCAGTGACTTGCCAAAAGACATACAATCTTAACGACATTCAAATTACTTTAATACAAACCAAAGGTGACGGCTCAGAATTCTACTGTAAATCAAAACTCCTGATTTCTAAAGACAACAGTGTATTTGATAGTCTGACATTTACACCTGAGCCTGTAGGTGGACATTATGGAATATCAAAACCAGACAAGATTGAAAATCATTTGGTGTTCACCAAACACGGTGACTATGATGGAAGAACAATCATCATTAATAGATCAGGAGAGGTTTTTAATGTGATAGGTGGAAAAAACTTCTATGATCCAAAGAAAGGTTTGATGTTCACAATTTATAAATCAGACTTAAATGGCTTTGCTGTGTTCGACTTGAAAACCGACTCACTGACTTTTGAAATGCAGGAAATAGAGGATGAGCCACTTTCTTTTCATAGAGATTTCGATGACAGGTATTTTATCTCGTGTTTTAATGTAGATGGAGACTCAACAGAAAGCGAGTTTGCCATTTGGGAAATTGAATTTGAGCTCGGAAGGATAATGCAGGTTGATCTTGACACAAATCAAATTAATCAGTCCAACATCTTGAACACATGGACAAAAGAAGAAGTAAATTGTGAATGTGAAAAATAAAAAACGTTTGCCAACAAAGGCTAAGAAAACATGTGGGCTGACACGGTAAAATGAAATTTATTATTTAAAAATAAAACTTGGTTCTCGGTTGACAGAGACGTGTTCCAAAACCCGCACGTTTCTTAGCTAGAACCGTTAGCAGCAAGTTTTAGGAATGAATTATGAACTACCTCCTCACCCATCAAGAAACCGAAAGGTTAAAATTTAGATTACTCGTACAAGAAGATTTTGGTTCCTGGGTACCGCTCTTTAAGGCAGAAAATGTCGCAAAACATTTAGACCTTGACGCATCGATGTCCGCTACAGAATTGTGCAAGGTTTGGTTCGACAAAGCTTTTCACAGATACGAGAACAACCTGGGCGGGATGAATGTGCTTGTTGACAAAGAAACGAATCGGCTTGTAGGACAAGCAGGGCTTTTGATTCAAACCATTGAAGACGAGCTAAGATTAGAAATTGGCTACTCCATCCTTCCCGAATTTTGGAATCGCGGTTATGCATTTGAAGCCGCAGAAAAATGCAAAAACTTCGCTTTTGTAAACAACCTTGCCGACTCACTGATCTCTATGGTTCACGAAGAAAACATTGGCTCCGAAAAGGTGGCACTCAAAAACGGAATGACCTTCGAGAAGAAGATCAAACCCTTTAACATCTTTAGTATTGATAAAGGAAACTGGAAGTACTTGGTCTGAGCTTATCCGCTGATGCAAGCCAGAATTTAGGATTTTGGTTAAAAGCTGAGTAGATTAGTCAGACTTTCTAAACAGATACAGATGAAAAAGCTTTTCCTGATTTTTATCCTGGCACTTCCTTTCAAAGACCTCGCATCACAGAGCTTTGACCTTAAATCAATAGATTTTGAAGTAGGAGATGTTTATGTTTCTTGCCCTCCTATCTTTTTTCACTTTAACAAGTATGAGATCTTGCCCAGAAGCGAAGCTATCCTTGACAGCATTGCTAATTTTCTTCTAGAAAATGAAAATCTTGTCCTCGAAGTTGGTTATCACACCGATGGCAGAGGAAGTGAGCATTACAGCAGAAGGTTAGATCAGAAGAGAGCGGAGAGTATTGTTGCATCCCTCGTGGAAAAAGGAGTAAGTGCAGACAGACTCGTTGCCAAAGGATATGGCGGAACTCAACCGATAGTCTCTAATTCGGAAATCCAAAAAATGGAGAGTGATCAACAAAAAGAGGAAGCACACGCCACTAATCGAAGAACTGAATTTAAGATCATTAAGATTAATAGGTAGGTGACTTACTTGTCTTGAATTATCAGGATGTTTATGTCCGTCAATCGAATATTCTTAGACCGCTCATCTATGCTACGGTTGGGTTGGTCGCTATACTCGATATTGCTTTTATCTACTTAATCATTTTTGAAGATTGGGATCTTCCCCATCTTATGCTTTTTGCGAATGTCTTGCTTTTTTTCTAATTCCCCTGGTATCAAAAAAGAACAAAACTATTCTGGACAAATTCGAAAATCGATGATTGGCTAAATCCTATTCTAAGAAAGAACTAAACTGTATCCAGCAATGCTCTACCCAAACGAACTCATCCCAAATTCTACAGAAATGTTTTCAGTCGATGGAACTAACATTGTCATACCTAAGACCATTGTTAAGTTTAAGAAATGGCGCGGAAAGCCCATCGAAAACACTTTTGGGAACAAGCCGCTTTTAGATTTTGAGGGAAGCCCTATGTTCGCGGAACTTGCCATAATGAAAACCTTTACAAAAGACGGATGGGAATCCCGTTGGATTGAACCTTACGGAAGACCGAAACTCTCACCTTTTTATCTAGAGGAATGGACTGACAGTGCTCTGAAAGATCAGGTTGATCAACCAATAGAGAATAAGGAAATCCAAGAGCTTCTTAAAAGAATAGCTGAGAAAAACAATTCCAAATTTGGCGGTTGTTGGGACGTGCTAGCCTGGAAAGATGAGCATCTAATTTTTGCAGAATCAAAAAGGAGCAAAAAAGACTTCATTCAGTCAACTCAAAACCAATGGCTCAATGCTGCTTTCAAGGTTGGTCTGAGGCGAGAAAACTTTCTGATGGTGGAATGGACGGCAACTTAATGCTAATGAAGACAAATCTCTTTTTCTTCGTAGTCACCGCAACTTGCTTGATCGCAAGCTGCGACAATGAGAGTTCTGACTCAGAATTTTCTTATGACCTTGGCAATTTTGTGAACGTTGAAACAACTCGACCCATTTCCCCAACTGACTCATTGTTGATTGTGCCATGTATCCAAATCTCAATTCATAACCACAGTTACGATTCACTTGTCCTTTATCACGACAAAGCCAGAATACTCTCACTAGAGCGGTCGGAAGCCTACGCTTCTGGAGATAACGACTGCGGCTTTGCTTCCACTTCTGATCAATTCCCTGATGGGCAAACTACGCTTCGGAAAAATCAATCTCAAATTTTTTACCTTAAAAATCCGATTGAAAACGAGAATTGCACATTCGACTCGGTACTCACCTGGATCGATGCAATCCGGTACTCTCAAAATAGGACATTCAATATTCCTTTAAAGATTCAGGTTGAATGAATCCGGGTCACTGGCAACTAATTTGAAATAGTTAATTCATCAACCCTTGGTTGCTTACCGACCCGCCTCTCCAAATACCCACACCAAAGTCTCGATTTGAACAATTACTGTAGTGGATGGCTTAAAAGAACGTACTTCTCAACCGCGGTGATTGCACCTGTGAATACATCCAAAGATGTCCAATATCAGAATTCAATCGCTGAATCAAACAACTTTATTGAGTTCAGTTTTGGAAGAAACAGAGATACCGTCCCTTCTGGAAATTGAGCACATTTAATTTATAAAACGCTAAAAAGTGATTATGAATCGACCTATACTTTTTACTTCAATTTTACTTCTGGTACTTGCATCCTGTGGTCAAAAGACCAGTCCGTTTGTTAGTGAACTGCAAACTGCACCATCTGTGGAAACCAATCAGATTGATTTGGAAGTCAACGGCCAGCCGCAACCAGCACACACGATTGATTTTGTTTCGGATGCTTCGACCACTCTGAGTGCCTGGCGGGAGTTTTCTGAAAAGAAGTTTAAACAAAAACTCAGCAAGAGTAAAGGTAAATACATGGCCGAGAGTGTGATGATCTCTGAGTTATCCTCTGGTCCAATTTCCATTTATAGCGATGTGGCAGACAGAAGTAAGGGGTCTCAATTGCAGGTTTGGGTGAAATCCGGAGAAAGCTTTGTGAGCCATTCAAACCTCCCGGAGATTTCCCAGCGCATCGATGCCGCTT
Organism: Halocola ammonii; assembly: GCF_049334165.1. Taxonomy (NCBI): domain Bacteria; kingdom Pseudomonadati; phylum Bacteroidota; class Flavobacteriia; order Flavobacteriales; family Halocolacceae; genus Halocola; species Halocola ammonii. Next base: position 66,274 of record NZ_JBEGHD010000016.1, on the reverse strand, counting down.
TGAAAAATTTCGCCAATCAGTTTTACAATAAACATTATGGGATGGCCATTGCCTTTCAGCAAGAAGAAGCTAAAGAAGTTGGCGATGAGCTCAGCAGCCTTCAGAAAAAGAAGGAGTCTTTAGAGAAAGATCAAAAGAGCAATAAAGAAGATATAGACGACAATCAGGAAGAAATCGACAAGCTTCAGCAGAAAATCAACGAACTTGAAAAAGAGAATGAAGACCTCAGACAAGAGAATCAGGAGCTGGAACAAGAGCAGAAGGAAAACCAAAAAGCCATTGCAGAAACGCAAAAGGAACTAGATAAAAAGAATTCAGAACTACAAAACTTAAAGTCTAACTCCGAAAAGTTTAAATAGTAATTCCCACTTCGAGAATAGAATAATTGATAATCACCGTCAAAGAAGCAATTTTGACGGTGATTTTTTTTGGCTTTGTCTTCCATTCGAAAATTAGACCAACAAAGCTAGATACTCTAAATTCTTATCTTGCCCTTCAATCATTCAACTTCTCAACTCATGAAACACTTGACCTGCCTCCTTCCCCTGGCCATAGTTTTTCTCTTCGTTGGCTGTTCACATACAACTGAAAACAAATCAGAAATTACCGGACGTGGAGCTGGTGCGCCCTTGGCAAACGTTCAACCGCAAAAGCCAGAAGCCCAGCCAGAGACAGACCGCAAGCTCACTAAAGAAGGTTACGTGGAATTCGAAACCGGAGACCTCACAGCGGCCAGAGAAACTGTTATGGAAGCAGTGAAAAAACACAACGGCTACGTGTCTTCAGATCAGGAATTTAAGCAAAGAGGCCGAATCAAAAACGAGTTGGTGCTGAGAGTTCCGGCTGATAATTTTGTCAATTTACTGAGTGATGCAACACAGGGCGTTGACAAATTCGACCGAAAGGAAATTGAAGTAAAAGACGTCACCGAAGAGTTTTTGGATGTTGAAGCCAGGCTTAAAACCAAAAAGGAACTGGAGAATCGTTACCTGGCACTTTTGGAGAAAGCCAATAACGTTTCAGAAATTCTGGAAATCGAACGAGACGAGAACTCGGGAAAGTGAGGTCACAGATCGAATCTACAGAAGGTCGTCTCAATTACCTTCAGGACAGAGTCTCTTACTCTATTTTGACAATTACTTTTTACGAAGAACTTCCCAGTCAAACAGCATTTGGACAGAAATTCAAAAATGGTTTTAGCCAGGGCTGGGACAACCTCGTTTGGTTCTTTGTCCTGCTCACACACATCTGGCCGTTCCTGCTAATTGGAGTTGGGTTCATAGTTGGAATTAAGATTTACAGAAGAAGAAGGCAGAAAATGTAAAATGCTCCTGTCACTTTAGGACATTAATCTCGGTGATACTCTTCCTTTCCCCTAATTTTACCCCAACCAAAATCTCAAAATCATGAATAAGACACTCAGAAATATCCTGGCAGTAATTACCGGTTTCATTGGAGGTAGCCTGGTGAACGGAGGACTGGTACAAATCGGTCATTCCGTTTTTCCACTTGAAGGAATTGACACTAACGATTTGGACGCTTTAGCTGAAGCTATGCCCCACATGGAAGTTGAACACTTCATTTTCCCGTTCTTGGCCCATGCTTTTGGGACCCTCGTAGGAGCAGCAATTGCAGCAGCCATTTCTTCCAATCGAAAGATGCTTGTTGCAATGATTGTCGGTGGGATCTTTCTCATTGGAGGCATTGTGGTCAACTACATGCTCCCCGGACCTACCTGGTTTGCCATTTTAGATGTCTTGTTAGCCTACATCCCCATGGCATGGATCGGGGCGAAAATCGCGATTGGTTCGGGAAAAAGAGATTGAATGAAACAGTTGTAGATCTGAAAAAAGATTTTTTCAATAAATTGAGCTTTGTAAAAAACTTTAACTACCATGCTAAACACTCACTATGAAAGACCTCAACGGCTATATTCTCGGACTCAAACTCAAGCGCTATCAAATACGAACCGATTCTGTTAAAGATGAATCTTACTTTGAAATTGGTGGAACAAACATCACAACCCAGGACTACATCTTAAAAGGATATGTCCCGCTCGGAATTGGAATAGCAATTTTGATTTTAATTTTTGCCACCATGATGGATGCCAATAAGTTTTTGCGCAGAGTGGCATTTTTCGTTCCTGTGATCATTGGGGGCTACGGCATTGCTCAACTATTACATTTTAAACGTCAGAAAGCCAGTAACAAAAGATTAATTGCCTTCGAAAAAGGAAAGCTGCGCATTTATGATTCTACTGATGACCAGGAGATCACTTTCACGGCAGACCAAATCAAAGGTTTTGAATACAGCATCGAGAAAGACAAAAAAGACGAATTACAATACCTCGGTATTTTCTCCTTTAGGGACGACAAGGACAATCAACACACCTTACTTGAAGTTTTTGAAGATGAGAACAAGAAATACCTGGAAGACGATTTTAAGTACGCCAAGTCATACCTCGAGCAATTGGTGTTCGGCAAAGTAGTAGAAGAAAAAGTAGTTGAAAAGTAAGGCCATCCTTTTACGAAATCAATTCTGCTTTCTGCCGACTAAAATATTTCTGCATCTTTATAACCTCTCTTTTTTCAAATCAACCGTTAGACCATGACCACAATCGACAGCATCGACACTATTGACAAAGAAGTATCAGATAGCAAAGTCTTTAAAGAACACTCTGTTCCTGCAGCTGCATTTCTTGGTGGACCTCTGGCTGCAGGTTACATTTTAGCGACAAACTTCAAAGCACTTGGGCAAGATCACAAGATAGTTCCAACTTGGATTGTGGCAATTCTAGCAACGTTGGCAATTTTCGTAGGTGCCTGGTTTATCCCAGACGATATTAACATCCCAAATACGATTATTCCATTGGCTTTCGCTGGTATCGCGTTTATCATCTATCGCTCTACTCAATCTGAAAGAGTTCAGAAGCACATTCAAAGCGGAGGCAAGGTTTTTTCATGGGGCAGAACAATTGCCGTAGCATTAATTGGTGCTCTCATTTCTGCAGTTATTGTATTAGGAACACTGACTTTCGTTTTCGGTGTGACTCTATTGGGATCCGAAGAAGCGCCTGTTGAGCAAAAAGCACCACGCTCAAGCCTAGAATCTCAGACGTACGGTAAAGGTGGTGCACATCAAATTGACTACGATTCCAGGAATATTTCAGAAAAGGAGATTAATCAAATAGCTGATGCCCTTGGTGAAACTGGTTTTTACAGCCAGCAAGCAGAGAGCTTCATTTATGTCGTCAATCGAGAGAGAACATACGAACTGTACTTCTCTATAAATGAAGGGACAGATCAAGATGAGAGCGTTGTTCAATCTTTTACTAAGCTCCGGTCTGATTTGGACAATCATATCCCTCAGAAAGGAATAGCAATAAAACTTGCAGTGAATAACATTCAAAATGTTGTCAAATCGATAGACTAGAATCCCCCCTCTACGAAACTCGACTATTCTTTAACTCAGAAAATATTTCTGCATCTTTGACGTGAATTGAGTTGGTTACTACTTGTTAAATAGAAACCAGCTTTTCACTTTCATCAAAATCACTCTTAAATTGGGCACTGGGCCAAGGCACAAATCAAAATGGTTCGTCAGGTTGAAGCGATTCTTCTGGATTGCACTCATCTTTTGCATTGTGTTTATCACCGTTGCCAATCTACTCGTAGAAACAAAAGCCAGCGACACTTTTAACTCAATTGAGGAACTCCCCAATAGAAAAGTCGGATTGCTTCTGGGCACTTCAAAGTTTCTGAGAAACAACCAGCAAAACCTCTACTATAAACATCGTATTGAGGCTGCTACCGACCTCTTTGAGAGTGGAAAGGTGCAGTACATTTTGATCAGTGGTGACAACGCAACTCGATACTACGATGAGCCTACAACAATGAAAACTGATTTGCTGGCAGCAGGTGTTCCCGCGGAAAAGATCATTCTCGATTATGCCGGATTTCGCACACTTGACTCTGTGGTGCGCTCAAAAGCGGTGTTTGGAGAAGACAGCATCACTGTGATCTCTCAGCAGTTTCACAACGAAAGAGCTCTTTACATCGCAGGCCACATAGGTATTAATGCCGTGGGTTACAACGCTAAATCCGTTTCTTCGAGCTATGGGTTTAAAACACAAGTGCGGGAAGTACTGGCAAGAACCAAAATGCTCCTCGATTTGATCTTTGGCGTGGAACCGAAATTTTACGGTGACAAAATTGAAATCGGAGATGAACCGACTAAGTAATCAATACTTCAGCTATCTTTAATGACTCAATAGCTTAAACACCTCAACCTTCAAATCATGCAAGCAGGCAAACGATACACGTTTTTCCAGACTTCCAACTGGTCTAAAAAATACATTTTTACTTTCCTGGTTTTTGATACTGCGGTAGTTGCAACTTTTGCCCTGGCAAATCTTGAATGGCTCAACCTGCCCTGGCAGCCGATTTCGCTTATCGGTATTGCAGTGGCTTTTTACCTCGGCTTCAAAAACAACTCTTCCTATGAACGAATGTGGGAGGCGAGAAAAATCTGGGGAGGGATCGTAAACACCTCACGATCGATCACTGTGATGGCCAGAGAGTACATCAACGGTGAAAACTCGACTTCCAAACCTTCTGACGAGGAATTAAAGAAAACAGTCCGAGAGTTCGTTGACCGTCATATCGCGTGGTTGCAATCACTCGCTCTCGAGCTCAGAAAAGTTCAGGGCTGGGAACACACCGATAAAGGACATCAGAAGCTCCGTGAGAAATTTGGCACAGATTATTCCGAAGAGAAATTTCAGAATCTCAAAAAGTATTTGTCGGAAGAAGAATTCAACTACATTCTGAAAAAAGGAAATCGCTCTTCGCACCTGCTGAGTTTGCAAACAAAACACCTCATGGCTCTTCGCAGCGCGGGTACCCTGGAGCATTTTCGCCACTTGCAAATGCAAGATCAAATTACTGAGCTCTACACGCTACAAGGCAAAAGTGAACGCATTAAAAACTTTCCATTTCCACGTCAATACGCCACTGTCACCTATTTCTTTGTGGTGCTTTTTATTATTCTTCTGCCATTTGGAATGATCAACATTTTCAAAGATCTGCCCGGCTACTGGATCTGGGTTGCTATACCGTTCTCAGTGATTTGTTCATGGGTGTTTTGGATGATGGAAATGATTGGTAGCACCAGTGAAAATCCATTTGAAGGACTCTACAACGATGTGCCAATCTCATCTATGGCAACTTCCATCGAAATCGATATTCTTCAAATGCTCGATGAAGATGAACTTCCGGAAAGTATACAACCCGTTGGGAACATGAAGCTTTTGTTTTAACTCGAAAACTCCTAATTGAGGTTGAGCTGACTTTCCAAAGAACAATTTGTCCCTTCAATACTTTCTATTGTTGAATCAAAGCCGAATAGGAATTGAAAATCAGAAGAAAATTCGATCTGGACGAGAGAGACGTTGACCGCGTAATTGCCATGGCCTGGGAGGACCGAACTCCGTTTGAGGCCATTGAGTTTCAGTTTGGGCTGGTAGAAAAAGACGTCATCAAGCTGATGAAAGAGGAAATGAAGCTTCGCAACTGGAAAAAGTGGCGCGCACGTGTGCAGGGAAGAAAAACCAAACACCGCCAACTTAGAGACAACACCATTGGAAGATTCAAATCAGCCGCTCAAAAACACATTACAGGCAACCGAATCAGTAAGAAGAAGTATTAGATCTCACTCCGGCATCAATCCTACTTTTGAGAAGGCTCCATCGACTGTGATGTGAGCTCCACTCACGTAGGATGATTTGTCCATTGCCAAAAATGCGGCTATCGAAGCCACTTCTTCGGGTTCTCCTACCCTTCCCATCGGTGTGCTGTTCACTATCTTTTTTCGCTTCTCCTCGTCCTTCAAAATCTCCTTTCCAAGCGGGGTGGCGATGTACCAGGGATGAATGGCATTAACCCGAATGTTGACTTTTCCCCATTCAACAGCCAAAAAGTCGTTCAAGCGATCCATGGCTCCTTTACTCATGTGATAGGCTGCTGTGCTGGTTCCCACGATGTTCATCGAGGTAATGGAAGAAATGTTGATCACTGAGCCGTTTCCTGCACTTTTCAAGCTGTTATAAAACTTTCTGGAAAGGTCGAATGAACTCTCCACATTGATCGACATGATCTTGTGAAGATCATCGAGTGTGTAGTCCTGTGTTGATTTACGAATGTTGATTCCGGCATTGTTGACTAGAATGTTGAGCGTCTTAAATTGGTCGTTCACAAAACTGACAACTTTGCTTCTGCCCTCTTCAGTGCCGACATCTGCGGCAATTCCCTTACAGTTCAACCCCAGTTTCTGGTAATCGGTAACCAAACGCTCAATATCTTCCACGCTACGGGAAACGATTATGGTTTTAGCTCCCAGTTGTAGAAACTCCTCATTGACTGCCTTACCGATTCCTTTAGTACCTCCGGTGATCACAGCTGTTTTCCCTTCTAGATTCCATCCTCTCATGCATTTCTGTTTTGTTGAATCATCGAAGGTAAAGGATTACTTAAATCTCTCGTGAATCTCTTTTTCAAGCATTTCACGGTGATCTGGGTGAGCGATCGACATCAAAGCTTTGGCGCGTGCTTTCATGTTTTTACCAAACAAATCAACCACTCCATACTCCGTCACGATGTAGTGCACGTGTGCTCTAGTAGTGGTCACACCAGCTCCAGGCTTTAGCTCAGGGACAATCTTCGAGAGTCCTTTGTGGGTGATCGAAGGCATAGCAATGATAGCTTTTCCACCTTCTGATAATGAGGCCCCACGGATAAAGTCCATTTGGCCTCCCACTCCCGAATACTGACGTTTCCCGATCGTGTCGGCACAAACCTGTCCGGTGATGTCGATTTCAATCGCACTGTTGATAGCTGTTACCTTTGGGTTTCTACGAATTATTGCCGTGTCGTTGGTGTATGAGGCCTCTTTCATCCATACCTGAGGATTGGCATCGACAAAATCGTAAAGGCTTTGAGAGCCCAGTGTAAAGCAGGAAACGATCTTGCCTTTGTCGACCGCCTTTCGACTACCGTCAATCACTCCTTTTTCAACAAGAGGGATTACACCGTCTGAAAACATTTCCGTGTGAATTCCCAAATGTTTGTGATTATCGAGTTTGTTGAGCACCACATTTGGAATCGCTCCAATTCCCATTTGAAGTGTAGCTCCATTTTCAACCAGCTCCGCCACGTGACCACCGATCTGCTCTTCGATTTCTGTGGCAGGGGCCGCGGCCTTGCCAAAAATCGGCTGCTCCACTTCCACACCATAATCTATACGATCCTTGTGAATTACACCGTCACCTTGAGTTCTCGGTGCTTTCGGGTTGATTTGTGCAATTACAGTTTTAGCTTTGCTCAGTGCCGCAAGACTGACATCTACAGAAGCTCCAAGGGAGCAGAACCCATGTCTGTCGGGCGGTGAAACTTGAATAAATGCGAAATCGAGCGGGATAATTTCTCGTGTAAAAAGCAAATGAGCTTCACTCAGAAAAATCGGGGTGTAGTCACCGTCACTTGCATTCACGTCATCACGCACGTTCGAAGCCACAAACAAACTGTTAACTCGAAAGCTCTCGCGATTCTCCCGAAGCGTGTACGGTGCGCTTCCTTCTGTGTGGAGATGAACGATTTCTACATCTCTCAATTCAGCATGTCTTGCGCAGAGCGCTTCAATAAGCACCTGAGGTGTCATGGCCGCACCCTGAATAAAAATACTACTTCCTGATTGCACCCAGCTCACTGCCTTTTCTGCACTAACTAACTCCATAATTTTTTTGTTTCTAGATTTCTACTGCAAATGTAAGTTCACTCAGCCACCACATTGTTGACCCAGGTCATGCTACTTCATTAGAGTGGTCACTTTTGTGATTAGAATAAAAAAATATAAAACTAGAGCTGTATAAAATTGATTTTTTGTGATCGCCATTTGAAAGTTTGATAGCCATTCTTTTGGTAAACTTGAAATGGAGCTTCCTTATAAATGCTGGCCTTGCCACACTTAAAGATTCTCCAATTACTTATTGAACCACAAAAACATAGCTATGAACTCTACTTTACCATCTTTTGGTCCGAAAGTACTTTTATTAATCGCAACACTTTCGATGCTGTTGATTAGTTCATCAGGATTTTCACAACAGCAATATGCCGACTTGCAGAGTTTCGGGTTTATCGAAAACAACGGTCAAATTCACGATCAGAATGGGAATGCCGCAGATCACGTGTCATTCCTATGGGCTTCGGCTCGTGGATTAAACGTCCAGCTGCGACAAAATGGACTGAGCTACGATACCTACAGAAGTGTGAAAAATGAAGGGGTCCCCTTCTATCTTAGTCAAAAACCTCAGGCTGCCAAGTTCAAAATTCAGCGTATCGATATCGATCTTTTAGGATCAAATCCAGAATCGAAGCTAGTGGCTGCCAGCCCTGCACCGGATAAAATCAACTTTTACAAATCACTTCGTGACGAGCAGGGAACTTCTGCACGACATTTCAGCAAAGTGACTTACGAAAATATTTACGAGGGAATCGATCTGGTTTGCTCAGTTGACAAATCGCACGGGGGTAACTTCAAGTACGATTTTGTGGTGGACGAAGATGCTGACCTTTCACAAGTAAAGTTGCGCTACTCGGGCTTTACGGATGTTGCTTTTAGCAAAGACGAAATTCGGTTCGGACTGGAAAAGGGCTTACTCACAGAGTCGATTCCTGCAAGTTGGTTTGCTCCTTCGGGAAGTGATGCCCAGGTGGAGTACGAACTTATTGAAAAGTCAGATGAGTTTATCACAGTCGGATTGAAATTGGTGAGCGAAAAACATCCCAATCAACAACTCGTGGTCGATCCAGAGCCATACTTGCATTGGACCTTTGCCTTTGGCGATTCCCTGGTTGATTACGGAACTGCCGTTGCCCAGGATAGAGGTCACCCCTATTTTGTTGGAAACACGCAAATGATGATGAACATAGCCACAGCAAACTCTACAAGTAGTCTGGACTCAACTATAACTTACAATATAGAATTTGGCGGTGGAGAGTTTGACGGATTTCTAACCCGAAGAAACTTCGTAGGTTTTCGCGTATTTAGCACTTATATCGGAGGAACAGGAGACGATTTTCTCGAGGCCGTAGATGCGAGAAACCACGAAATAATAATTGCAGGAAATACAAGCGGCTCTGAGGGATTAGCTACTGACACTTCTTTTATGTCAGCACCTGTAGGAGGATCAGACTGCTTCTTGGCTAAGCTTGATACGCTAGGCCGTATGAAATGGTCATCATACCTGGGTGGTTCCAACCAAGACACAATTACCGCTTGTGCTATTGATACCCTCGGTAATGTTTTCATTTCTGGAGTTACCAACAGTCCTGATCTTTTCAGTTTTGCCACTGAAGCTCCCGACAGTGATTATGCCGGTGGTCTGGACGGATTTATCGCAAAGTTTGACACGGCCGGACAGGTTGTTTGGTCGACTTTTATTGGAGGGCTAGAGGACGATTACGTTGACGATATTCATGTAGACTCACTGCTAAATCTCTATGCGTGTGGATATTCATTTTCTTCAGAAGGTATTGCAACTGATGGTGCCTTCCAGACCTCTCTAGCTGGACAGCAAGACGCTTTCTTAACCAGATTTGACACAGCGGGGACTCGGATTTGGAGTACCTACTTTGGAGGCGATTCACTTGATGTAGCTACTGGCATTACATCCATTTCTGGCGAAGTACACGCCACGGGATACACACGATCTACAAATGGAATTGTTGGTCCAGATACTCCAGATTCTCTCTCTACTTCGATAAGCGGACAGGAAGATGCATTTGTATTAGCTCTCGACACATTGGGACAGCTCAAATGGTCGAAATACATTGGCGGAGATCAAAATGATCGCGCCTATGCCATTGCCCGAGACCGCGCCAATTCAATTTACATTGCCGGGGGAACAGAATCAGAGTATGACCTGATTGAGGTTAATGATGCTATTCAACCTTTATTTGGCGGTGCTTCAGATGCATTCATTATGAAACTTGACTCAATTGGAGAACCCGTTTGGCAAACCTACTACGGAGGTGACTCTGTAGATGTCGCCACGCACATCGATGTGTATGGTTACACCGTAGTGTATTTCACTGGTCATACCAATTCTCCTGAAACCATGGTCGGTGCCCCCGCTGACTGGCTTGAGTTTGGCGGCAACACCGATGCGCTTATGGGTAAATTTATACAAAAGCAAAGCACACCTGCTGATGGGATTTCCGGAGGCTATGGCGGAGGTGGCGGAGGAGGTAATGGCAATTATGGCGGTGGTAACGAAGCCGTAGATCAGATCAACCTTTGCCTGGGTGATACAATGTTTCTCTCTACTGTGGGCGGTGCAACAGGATATGGATCAAAATGGGTGTGGTATGCCGATGGCTGTGGAGCCGAGGGTGGTGGCACTCTTGTGGACACCGGAAATGTCGCCATTATTACCCCCGACACAACAACGACTTATTTTGTAAGGGCCGAAGGTCTCGATGACGTCAGTTCATGCTCCGACATCACCGTTCACGTTGTTACTCCCCCAACAACAGAAATTGCTCCTCTTGACACCCTCTGTCCAGGAGATTCTCTCACACTAGACGCATCAGGTCAAGGCTGGTTTGAATGGACCGGGCCCAATGATTTCGTGAGTGAAGATTCACTTCCAACCATCGACACCCTCGTAGCTGAAAATGAAGGTTGGTACCACGTCATGCTTTCCAATGCACCAAACTGCTTCGACACCGATTCGGCCTACCTAAATCTTCTTGAGTTCGAAGCTTTCGAATGGGAAGCCAGTCCGGTTAGTTGCTGGGATGCAGCAGATGGAACTATCGAAGTCAACTCGCTCACTGCAGATTCCCTCATGATTTCCTGGGGCGACCCGTCTCTCACAGGCACTTCCCTTTCTGGCCTCGAAGCCGGTGGGTACCTACTCCACGTGGAAAATCCAATTGGTTGCTTTGTGGAAGACTCCATCTACATCGAAGAACCTCCCTCTTATCTCGACAGTTTGTTGATTGATCCTACTAGTTGCGGCTTCGATAACGGATCGGCAACTGCCCAGCTCATCGACCCTTCCGGAGACTATGACATCGAATGGAGTGATTCGGAATCTACTGACCTTTCAATTTCGGATCTGGCTTCGGGCGAGTATCAGTTGATGATCACAGATACTGCAGGGTGCACCGAAACGATTGGCTTTGAAATTCTTTCTTCTGACTCTATTCAGGTAGCTGTTCAAACTGTCCATGACGCACTTTGCTTTGGAGAGGAAAGCGGATCAGTTGACATCGCAGTTTTCAACGCCTCAACACCAGTAGATGTGGAAGTTGAGGGTAGCTACTTCGAAACTCTTGAAGACACTACAGCGACTCTCGAAGGTTTTGAAGCCAATGATTACAATTTTACCGTAGTGGATTCACTGGGCTGCGAAGCGCAAGGTAGTTTTACGATTGGCCAGCCCGACTCGCTCAGCATCGAATCTATCATCGAACCAGCAACGTGCGGAGATGCTGGAGGTCGTGCTATTATTACAGCTCTGGGCGGATCTCCGGTTTATTCTTACTATTGGCCATCGCTGGCAGACACAACAAATTCTGTAGAAAACCTTGAGGCAGGAAACTACACCATTCAAATTACAGACTCCAACGGCTGTATGCTTTCTGAAACTATCACGATCCCGGATCTTGGTGTTTTGGATTTGAACATCAATCCGTCAAGCCCGACTATCGACCTCGGTGATTCTGTTCAGGTAGAAGTAACCACTATCCCCGAGACTGAACCCTTGCTCTACGTCTGGGAACCGTCTGATGGATTGAGTTGTGACGATTGTCCCAACCCATGGGCTTCTCCATCAATAAGCACGGACTATCTACTCACTGTCATTTCTCCTGAAGGGTGCGAGAATGTTGACTCTTTGTCTGTGAATATTGAAGTTCGCTGCAATGACGTGTTTGTTCCGACAGTCTTTTCGCCAAATGGAGATGGAAATAACGACAAGCTGAAAGTTTTCAATAACTGCATCAAAACAATGGACTTTGCTGTCTTCAACCGCTGGGGAGAAATTGTTTTTGAAACTGATGACCCCGATCGCAGCTGGGACGGTAGTTTCCGTGGTGAGCCCGTGAGTTCGCAAAATTTCACTTACTCGCTTCGAGCAGTTTTGGAGGACGGAACAGTTGTAGAAAAATCAGGAAACGTGAGAATTCATAGATGAGATTGAGGACTGATCACATATCAACAAACTTCAAGTCTGTAGTTGCAGGTTTGGTTCTGGCGGTGCTCCCATTTTGGGGAGCTTCGCAAGATCCATTGTTTTCTCAGCAGGGAAGCACTCCACTCATGATCAACCCGGCACTCACCGGTTCAGGAGTTCAATACCGTGGAATTGTAAATTACAGGACACAATGGAGACAACTAGGAGCACCTTTCACCACAGCTGCTGCCTCTTTCGATATGGCTTTGCAAAAAAGTTCCAGGGACCGAAAAAGCAACAAAGGTCGTCCGGCAGTAGGAATCAATTTCATGACTGACCGCTCCGGCAGCCCGCAATTAAAGCATTCATCAGTGAATTTAAACGGAGCCTATCAGGTGTACTTCAACAACCGGACAACGCTGGGCAGTGGCATTTACGTAGGATTCAACACGATGTCACTCGATGAAGCTTCCGGTGAATGGGGAAGCCAATATGTTAACGGCCAATACAACCCTGATGCTCCACACGGAGAAAATCTCACCAACATGCAGCAGTCTAGCATCGATGTTGGTGGCGGACTCGTCTTTTCGAAATCTGATCCTGGTGGTCGTCAGTCTAAAACACTTCGCTCCTACTCAGTGGGTGCTGCATTTTATCATGCTGGTCAAATACCTCTCACTGACGAGGTATTATTTACCGACCGGAAGGCCATCAGGTGGAGCGGTTTCGCAGAGTTTGAATTCCGTATTGAATCACTGGGTGGTGCGTTAAAACCCTCAGTTTATTATAACAGACAGGGGCCTTCACAGCAGATTCTTTTTGGATCTTTTTACAAATTCACTTTGGTTGAAGGGTCTAGTTTTCAATCGATCAGCGGACAGTCAATTTCCGCTGGAGCATTCTACCGATGGGATGACGCTATCATAGGTAAAGTGCTTTACGAAACTGGTAGCTTTGGAGCTGGACTTGCTTACGATGTCAACATTTCCGGACTGAAAGAATACACCAACGGTCGTGGGGCAATAGAAATCATGCTAAGCTACAAGGTAGGCTCTTAAAAACTGGACTTCGATTTCAGTGTCAAAAACAATCTAATGAAGCTTTGGCAGTTTTATTTAAAAACAATTCGCCAGCCATGAAATCGATCTCGACAGTACTTCTCGCACTTTTTATTAGTGCTACCCTCACCGTTTGCTCACCGGCCGGAAGCACTTCACCTGATAGAGGTAAAGTTGTCCCCTGGCAAAACGGTGACATTATTTTCCAAAGTGGTTCATCGGACTTCAGTCAGGCAATTAAACTCGCCACAAAATCGGAATACAGTCACATGGGAATACTTTTCGAGAAAGACGGTGAATGGTTTGTTTTTGAAGCCGTTCAACCTGTGAGAGCTACCCCAATCGAAGACTGGATCGATCGTGGAGTGGGCGATAAATTCATCGTGAAGAGATTGAGAAATGCCAACCAGATTCTGACATCAGAAGTGTTAGCAGAAATGCGAAAAATTGGAGCTGCTCAAATTGGGAAAAACTACGACAGTGCTTTCAATTGGTCGGATGAGGAAATGTACTGCTCGGAATTGGTGTGGAAGATTTATAGGCGCGCTGCAAACATCGAAATCGGAGAGCCAAAACCGCTGAAAACTTATGACCTCAGCCACGAATTGGTGAAGCTGCAATTGAATAAAATCCACGGTTCAGATTGGCCTCTGGACGAACCTATGATTTCGCCTCAGGCGATGTTCAAGAGTGAATTGATAGAAACCATAACCAATTGACAAAAAGCAATTCACTCCTGTTTTATTCATATTTTTGAAGTATGACTGTTCAGAAACTCAAACAGAAAATCATTGATGAGCTTAAAGAGCAAAATGATCCGGTAATTCTCGAATCGGTTCTCAACTTGCTCAACATAAGTTCAAATGACTCCTATTCATTGCTGAACGATTCGCAAAAAGAAAGCCTGAGGATTAGTCGTTCGCAAATTCAGGGCGGTGAAACGCAAGATCACAATGAGGTTATGAAAGAAATGAGGCAATGGCTGAAAGACAAATAAAATGGTCCAACCAGTCAAAACACGAACTTGCAAAAATCCTGGAGTACTACTTAATTCGAAATGACTCTGCTGACTACTTAAAAAACTCCTTAATCGATTTGATGAAGCCATTAAGTTACTAACCTCAAACCCATTTCTCGGCATACAAAACAAGGACGATGAATCTAGAGTACTGGTTCTCGGGAGCTTTTCTATTATTTATGAGTTTGATGAGAATATGTTTTTTGTGCTATCCATTTGGGACGACAGACAAAATCCAGAGAAAAAAATAAGAAGAAAGAAGTAACTATCTACTTCTCTGCTTTTCCGATGATTCTTTTCTGATAAGTCCTAAAATCAATAGCTCGGCACTGGCCGGATTCGTTGCCAGTGGCACATTCTGGCGATTGCACTCGCGGACAAAATCACTGACTTCTTTTTCGTAGTCCTGCACAATTTCCGGGTCGCGGAAAAACAAAGCCAAACTGATATCGCCATTTTTCACCAAATCTGTGAGTTGACGATAACCGCCTTCCTTACCAGCTTTCAGATGTTCTACAGGAACTTTGAGCTCTTCCTTTTCTACAAAATCTGCTGTGAGCCCTGTGGCTACCAGCTCTCTTCCCCAAAGCCAGTCTTCTCGCTCTTTTAAAAAGCTAACAAGCTTTGGCTTCATCTCGTTGTGGGCTACGATTGCAATTCTCGGCATGGATTTTTTATTTGTGAATACGCGAATTCAGATTCGATTATCTCGACATCAACAGTCACATTTCAAATTTTGTTGTACTCAAAGTGATACTTTACCAGATTCTCGAGCGGCTTTTGGACAATTCTGCCAAGCTCGACCTCCTCTTCAAGGCAAGCCACTTCGAGACAAGCTGAAAAATGATGCGCCACCGAACCGATAAAATGAACCGGTACGTTGTGGCCATCGGGAAAGCAAAGCACGTGGTAGCGCAAAAACTCTCTCATGCCATTCACCAGCCATTTTTGAATGTGAGGATGCTCCTTGTGTTTACCGATGAAGTTGGTAAAACTCGCCAGGTAAACGTTGGCATGCGGCTGGCGATAAACGCGTTCCAAAAACTCGTTTTTGTCCAATTTAAACTCTCTTTCAAAATCTTCGTGAATTTCGAGGGGAAGCCTCTTATAGAAAAACTCCCGAAGCAAAATCTTACCGAAATAGCTACCACTGGCTTCATCACCAACAATGTAGGCCAACGAAGGCACTTCTTCGTAAACCTCTTCACCATCAAAATGACAACTGTTGGAGCCAGTTCCCAGAATGCAGCTAATGCACGGCTCACCGGTGTAGGTGGCGTATGCAGCGGCCACCATGTCGTGATCTACTTCGATCTTCGCGTTTGGAAAAACAGACTTCACCCCTTCTCTTATGATTCCTTTCAACTTGTCGTTGGAGCAACCAGAACCGTAAAAGAAGATGTTTTCAACTTCGCCTGACAGTTCAGCGAGCTCCCGATTTTTGCAAATCTCCATCTCCACGTTTTCGGCTGAGTGGAAATAAGGATTCAGGCCGATTGTGTTCAGAACCTTTATCGTTTTTCCAGATGCATCGGCCAGTGCCCAGTCGCATTTTGTAGATCCGCTATCGGCAATTAAAATCATTTAAGCAGAGAGTTTTGTTACTAGATCAGCAAGTCTTTGCGCATAGCCCATTTCGTTGTCGTACCAGGCCATTACCTTCACCAGATTTCCATTGGCGCTCGTCATTTCGCTATCGAAAATGCAAGAATGTTTGTTACCGATAATGTCAACCGAAACTATGGGGTCGGTGCAATACTCCACGTACTCTTTCATTGCGCCTTCAGCAGCTTTCTTCACTGATTCGTTAACTTCTTCAACTGTGGTTTCCCGCTTAAGTACCACAGTCAAATCTGTCATGGATCCATCAGGTGTGGGCACGCGCACCGCACATCCATCGAGTTTTCCTTCGAGGTGCGGAATCACTTTACCCACAGCCTTGGCAGCTCCTGTTGTGGTAGGAATCATCGAAAGACTGGCCGCACGGGCTCTCCGCAAATCCTTGTGTGGCGCATCCTGCAGCCTTTGGTCGGAAGTGTAAGAGTGAATCGTGGTCATGTAGCCTTTTTCAATTCCAAATTCATCATCCAGAATTTTTGCCAATGGAGCCAGGCAGTTAGTTGTGCAAGAAGCATTCGAAAGGATGTCGTGGTTTTCCTCCAGCAGTTCGTCATTCACTCCCAGTACAATCATCGGGATGTCTGCGGAGCCGGGAGCGGAAATCACCACTTTTTTGGCTCCTGCTTCCAGGTGCTTCGAGGCTCCTTCGCGTTTGCGAAATTGGCCCGTGCATTCCACTACCACATCAATGCCCAGATTATCCCATGGCAGAGTGGATGGATCTTTTTCCGAGAGCACTGTGATGCGCTGACCATTAACAATTAACTTCTTTCTATCCACTTCGACTTTGCCAGGAAACTTGCCGTGAACGCTATCGTAGCGAAGCAAGTGAGCCAGCGTTTCTACATCCGTGAGATCGTTGATTGCGATCACTTCTACGTTTTTCTTTTCGAGCAAGCTTTTCAGTACCAACCGGCCGATTCGGCCAAATCCATTTATAGCAACTTTCATATTCAATCTTGTTTAAATTGAGAGGATTTTCGACATCCTCACTTCTTCTTCATTCAACTTCGATTTCTTAGAAATGGCATCGGAAAAAGGAGTGTAGACATCCTCGTCATTAATAATTCCCGCCATCACATCAGTTTTACCATCGAGCAATCCTTCTACTGCTGCAACGCCCATTCTGGAGGCAATGACTCTGTCGAGGCACGATGGAGCTCCACCGCGCTGAATGTGTCCGAGCACTGTCACTTTGGTTTCGTAGTGACTGTATTTTTCATTCACTTTTTTGGCCACCTGATAGGCGCCTCCGTTGGCATCTCCTTCGGCAACTATAACAATGCTGCTGGTTTTCTTTCGCTGTTCTCCTTTTTCGAGAATTTCGATCAGTTCGTCAATGCTCATTTCCTCTTCGGGTAGCATGATGGCAATGGCGCCTGTGGCCATTCCAGATCGCAGTGCGATGAAGCCCGAATCGCGGCCCATCACTTCCACAAAAAAGAGACGATTGTGAGAACTGGCTGTGTCGCGAATTTTGTCCACCGCCTCTATGACCGTGTTAGTTGCCGTGTCGAAACCAATGGTGTAATCCGTTCCGTGGAGGTCGTTGTCGATTGTTCCGGCAATGCCAATCACGGGAACTCCGTGCTCTTTGTGAAAAATCTGCGCTCCGGTGAAGGTTCCGTCACCACCGATAGTCACCAATGCATCTACACCAGCGTCTTTTAGGTTCTGAGCAGCTTTAGCCCTTCCCTCTTTTGTTCTAAACTCTTCAGATCGAGCTGACTTCAGCATCGTTCCACCTAGTCCTAAAATTTTGTTTACCGATCGAACATTTAAAGTCTTAAAATCTCCATCGATCAACCCATCGTAGCCGCGATAAACACCAGTACAATCGATGCTGTAGTAGGCGCATGACCTCACCACTGCGCGAATTGCCGCGTTCATTCCAGGGGCGTCACCTCCGGAGGTAAGAACTCCAATATTTTTAATCTTGTCAGACATCGATTTTTTCACTTATTCATTTTTAAAAATCATCACACCACGTGCTCCATCGCTGTCGGAAAACCCTCGAAACATTCCGCTGGTGTTGAAACTCATCACGGCATTACCAAGGTAATCCACTCCGATGATTCCTCCGTCTCCTCCCATTTCTACCAGTTCTTTCATCACGACTGCATCTGCGGCTTCCTGGAGCGTTTCTTCTCCGTGAAGCATTCTGGCTGAAATCTCATGAGCCACTGCAGCTCTGATAAAATACTCACCGTGACCGGTGCAGGAGATTCCGCAAGTACGATTGTCGGCATACGTTCCTGCACCCACTACTGGCGAATCCCCAATTCGACCGTGTTTTTTCCACATCATTCCACCTGTACTAGTTGCAGCTGTAATGTTTCCGTCCTTATCCAAAGCGGCACAGCCCACAGTTCCGAATTTAAATGACTTTGGGATTTCAGCAGTTTCTCCATTGGCTTCAGCTTCTTTCTCTTTTTTAATTCGTTCGTATCGATCAGACTTGTCTTTAGTGATGAAATAGGAGTTGTCGCGCAATTCGAGATTCTGATCTTCGGCAAAAATTTCTGCTCCGCTGCCACTAAAAAAAACGTGATCGCTTTCTTCCATGACTTTTCGTGCGGCTGAGATGGGATTTTTAACATTTCCAATTCCTGTGACTGCCCCGCAGTTACGATCTTTTCCCCACATGATGGATGCGTCCATTTCGGCTTTGCCATCGCTTGTAAGCACGGCTCCTCTTCCGGCATTAAACAAAGGGCAGTCTTCGAGATAGTTGATGGTTTGCTCAACCGCATCCAAACTTGAGCCTCCGTTTTTGAGGACTTCTTCACCAATCGACAAGGCCGTGTCCAGATGAGCCCGATAAGCCTGCTCTCTTTCACCATCCATATTTTCTGGAGTCATGTACCCCGCACCACCGTGCAGCACAATCGACCACTCCTTTTTCTTGGCTGCTTCTACCTTGGGATTTTGATCCTCTGGCTTTTCCGAAGGATTGGAACAAGAAAAGAGAATGACTAAAGAAAGTAAAGCTAGAATTGAAATCTTTTTCATTTGTAATAGGTTAGGTTAAAAGCTGAAAGTTAGCAATTTCAACAAAACCTGGAATCAAATAAAGACACTCAAACTAAAGCTTTACATGAGTAAATATAAATGACTGGTTTACAATTATTTATCTATCTCTTTGAAAATGGTGTGACCACGCTTGAATCACTTCCCTGAACACGAATAAAATACATGCCGGAAGGTAGATTACTTACATCTGCAAAAGCCCTGGAGGCATCCTGAAAATTGAATTGCACTTCAATAATCTGGCCTGCAGAATTGACAATTTCAAGCCGAGAGTTTTTCTCAACTCCTTCTACAAAAATGCTGTCGGAAGTTGGATTTGGATAGACTTTGATTTCACCTTTGGTGTTCTCTTCAACAGAAACATTTGTTAGATCTACTGTGTTCGTTTGAATCGCACAGCCATCTTCGTTTTCTACCACCGCATAGACTTCTCCATTTTCGGACGGAGCAAACACCTGATCATTTTCACCTTCTACCAGCTCTCCATTGAGGTACCAATAGTACTGTGCTCCTTCACTTGCGCTGGCAGCATTGAAATCAACGTTTGCCGAAATCTCCGGGTCGAAGTCACCGCAGGGATCCACAATTTTTTGAACATTTCCATTAATGTCCACGATGTAGGGCTGTCCGTTGATGTCAGCAGCAAAAGCCACATATCCAAAAGTGCTCGTCTCCAGAAGAGTGTTCTCCTCGAATGATCCTTCTTCGGATTCCACCAAACTGATGATGTCTCCAGCACAGTAGTCAGTGAAGAAATAGTGTCCAAACAGTCTTGGGAATTGAGAACCGCGATAAACGATGCCGCCAGTAATGGAGCAGAAATTGTCACCACTGTGTGAGTATTCGGCTATGGGAAAGAAAAAATCGCCACTGCAGTCATCGGTGTTGTATTCGTAAGAAGCTTCGTAGCAGCGCCATCCATAATTCAGCCCACCTTCAGAATCACCGGGCTCCACATTGATTTCTTCCCATTGGTTTTGACCAACATCTGCGGTCCACAAATCGCCATTCTCGTCATCAAAAGTGTAACGCCAGGGGTTTCTCATCCCTATGGCCCAAATCTCGTCAAGCGTAGAAGCATCGTCTACGAAAGGATTGTCGGCCGGGATGCCGTAAGGATCACCGCTGTCAACATCTATTCGAAGCATCTTTCCCAAAAGCTCTTGTGGATCTTGTGCATTGTTCTGTGGATCACCTCCACTTCCGCCATCTCCGGTTCCAATGTACAGGTAACCGTCTGGTCCGAACTCGAGACCACCACCGTTGTGGTTGCTAAATGGCTGCGAAATTTCCAAAAGGATTTGCTCGGAACTATCATCTGCAACATCGGGATCGGAGGAAACCGTAAACTCCGAAATGACGGTGTCGCCACTACCATCTGTGTAGTTCACGAAAAACCGACCGTTCTCCTGATAATCAGGGTGAAACGCCAACCCCAAAAGCCCTTGTTCGCTGGCCGTGGAGAGACCATCGATATCTAGAAAGTCTCCGATAAAATCGCCATCGAGATTGTAAATCTCTATGATTCCTGAGTTTTTTTGAATCACAAAGAGCCTTTCGTCACCTGCATGTTCTAAACCAACAGGGTTGCTGAGTCCGGAAATAAATGGCTCCAGTTCAATCTCTAGGGGCGAAGGTTCCTGAGCATTGGCCGTAAACGCAAGAAGAGAAATAGTTAAAAACGCTATCAATCGGTTAAGCATACTTTCTATTTTTTTGGTTTGAATTCCAAAAATAAGAGAATGTGCGACTTTGACTGAGTACAATGATGTGCAGTTCGAGGATTGTTACCCGTCTGCCGATTTAAAACAAATTGGGACAGGCCGTCAGATTTTACGCAATAAAGTTTAGATTTTTGTTTTGTAGAAAATGAATTAGAGAAAAGGAAATGATTCACCTCATGACCGCCATTCTCCTATATTTGCGCAGCTTCTAAAAAAGCATCATCCGTGAAGAAACTCTCACAACTTTTACTCAAATCATTTATCGGACCTTTTCTGGTGACCTTCCTGGTGACCATGTTTATGTTCGTGATGCAGTTTTTGTGGAAGTATGTGGATGACATGATGGGCAAAGGAATTGAACTCCACATTATTTTGGAGCTATTGGTTTACGCGTCTGCCAGACTGGTCAACCTTTCTCTGCCACTGGCCATTTTGCTTTCCTCAATCATGACTTTTGGCGGGCTGGCCGAAAACTACGAGTTGGCGGCAATGAAATCGAGCGGACTATCTCTGCTCAGGATTATGCGTCCGCTAATCGTCTTCATGACAATTTTTGCCCTGGGAGCTTTCCTCTTTGCCAATAATGTTTGGCCGATTGCCAACCTTAAATTTAAGTCGCTGCTCTACAGCATCATTCAGCAACGGCCTGCACTCAATCTAACTGATGGGGTTTTCTACAACGGAATCGAAGGAATCAGCATGCGCGTGGGTCACAAAGATGAAGACACCAACGAGCTGACAGATGTGTTGATTTACGACCACCGCGAAGCGTACAAGGGAAACCGAACGGTGATTCGCGCTGAGAATGGGAAGATGCAGCAGACTGAAGACAAGCGATTTTTAGTGCTAACTCTTTTTGACGGCCACAGTTACGATGAGCAAACCGCCCCATCAGGCCCGCAGCCGGGCTACCCAAGTATTACTAATCATTTCGAAAAGGCAATTCTTAGGATAGATCTCTCCGGGTTTGAATTTGGCAAGACCGATGAAGACCTGTTCAGAAACTCTTATGAGATGATGACACTGGGGCAACTGGATTTTGCCATCGACTCGATTAAAAACAGGGTCGAGCAGCGAAAAGTCGATATTCAGAAGTACGTATTGAAAAATATGTACATCACCAGAGACAGCATCAGGTTTCAGCGCTACAGCGATTCTCTTGCTGTGCTACCAGATAGTGTTGCAAACCGGCAGTTCTTCCTGGAGCGACTCACTCCTTCACAAAAAGCCAGAGCTATCGAGCAAGCTCAAGACCTGAGCCGCGGAGCAAAGAGCTACATTGAAAGAGTTCAAAAAGACATGGAGGGGAAACTCAACTACGTCAACAAACACAAAATTGAATGGCATCGAAAAATTTTCCTTGCCTTTGCCTGTATCGTGCTCTTCTTTGTGGGTGCACCTCTCGGAGCCATCATCCGCAAAGGAGGACTGGGATTGCCCACAGTGGTTGCACTCGGTCTTTTCATTGTTTACCACGTTCTCACTATCATTGGCGAAAAGCTCGTGCGTGAAGATGTTTTTGAGCCTGTGGTAGGAATGTGGATGAGCTCTGTGATCCTCTTTCCATTGGGAGTATTTTTGACCTACAAGGCTGCAACGGATTCTACTCTTCTCGACAGAGAAGCGTACTCGAAGTTTATTGACAAAATTTTTAGAAAAAAGAAAAAGATCGGAGAATGAAGGTTCTGCAACTCTGCCACAAACCACCTTTTCCTGCTGTAGATGGTGGATGTATTGCCATGGAAAACATAACCCGTGGATTAATCGAACAGGGCTGTGATGTGAAGTTGCTCACTATCTCTACGCATAAGCACCGACTTGAACTGGAGAACGTCCCAAAGGACATACTTGAAAAGACTAAAATTGAAGGCGTTTTTGTAGACACCAGAGTCAATATCGTTGACGCCTTCAGCAGCCTCATCACTCAGGATTCCTACAACATCAGCCGGTTTTTTTCGACCGACTTCGACATCAAACTCACCGAGCTTCTGCAAGAGGAATCGTTTGACGTAATCCATCTCGAAAGTCTTTTCATGACACCTTACATCGGTACGATCAGGCGAAGTTCAAATGCGAAAATCGTTTTGCGAAGCCACAACCTCGAATACATAATTTGGGATCGGATAGCGCGAGGCACGAGGAGCATTGCCAAAAAAGCTTATTTGCGCTATTTGTCGAGAAAACTGAAAAAGTATGAACTGGACGTGATGGAGCAAGTCGATGGAATCGCCACCATCAGCGATGAAGACCTAAAACGTTACAAGAAACTCGGCTTCGAAAAGTCAATGGTGAACATCCCTTTTGGGATAGACTTCAACAATTACGTTTGCCCGGTAGATAACAAGCCCAGGCTCGCCCTTTTTCATTTGGGTAGCATGAACTGGATGCCCAATCTCGAAGGAGTTTTATGGTTTTTAGAAGATATCTGGCCTACCATTCACGAAAAGTTTCCTGAACTCGAGCTTCACCTTGCTGGGCGAGAAATGCCAGACGATCTGATGGATGAGCCTCAGCCGAACGTTCACATCATTGGTGAAGTTGAAGATGCCAAAAAGTTCATTTGCTCAAATGCGATAATGATAGTCCCCTTGCTGTCTGCCGGTGGAATTCGAGTAAAAATCATCGAAGGAATGGCTCTCGGCCGGGCGATCATCAGCACTTCTGTTGGAGCCGAGGGAATCGACTGTAAAAACGGTGAAGACATCATGATTGCGTCAAATGCCAAACAATTTGTAGCAGCTATCCAAAAGTTTGTCGACAATCCGGAACTGGCTGCTCAGATGGGCGAAAGAGCAAGAGAATTGGTCAGCAAAAAGTACGACAATCACAAGTTGAGCGCAGAGCTCGTTGAATTTTACAAATCGCTGTCTGCCTAATGAAGCTCTTCGTACTCCTATCGCGTATTCCCTACCCTCTCGAAAAAGGAGACAAGTTGCGTGCTTACCATCAGGTGAGACTGCTGGCGCAAAAGCACGATGTTCACCTGTGCTGCCTTACCGACACCGTCCCGCATCCAGAAGCCAGGAAAGAGCTAGAGCAAATCTGCGCTGAAGTAACCATTATCAGGCTCAACAGGCTTTTGATCATTTGGCGCATGTTCATGGCTTTTTTCTCAGATAAGCCTTTTCAGGTCCACTACTTCTACCAGTGGAAAATTCACAGGCAGATTGAGCGGCTCATAAAAAACGTAAAACCAGATCACATTTACTGCCAGTTGATTCGCACTACCGAATACGTGAAAAACCTGCACACCATTCCGAAAACGCTGGATTACATGGACGCTTTCAACAAAGGGATGGATCGCAGGATTAAAGACGCTAAGTGGTATTCAAAATGGTTCCTGAGCAAGGAATCGAGAAGATTGGTAGCCTACGAGAATTTGATTTTTGACTACTTCGAAAACCACACAATCATTTCTGAGCAGGATCGCAAGCTCATTTTTCATCCCGATCGCGATAAAATTAAAGTGATCCCAAACGGTGTCGATTTCGAATTCTTTAAACCCCAGAAAAAAGAGAAGAGGTTTGACCTTCTGTTCACAGGAAACATGAGCTATGCTCCTAACGTGAACTCGGCAATTTACCTTATCGATGAAATTCTGCCAGAGCTACAAAAGGAATTCCCTGGGATAAAAGTACTGATTGCCGGAGTCCGGCCCCATCGCAGCATCCTGGAGAGAAAAAGCGACTCGGTGATTGTTTCGGGGTGGATGGAAGACATCCGAGATGCCTATGCCGAGTCGAAGATCTTTGTTGCTCCGATGCTCATCGGTACTGGCCTTCAAAACAAGCTCCTGGAGGCTATGAGCATGGAATTGCCTTGCATAACTTCTCCCCTGGCCAACAACGCGCTGGGTGGCAAACCAGACCAGCACCTGCTCGTTGCTAAATCCACAAAAGGATATGTCGAAGCTATCAGCCAATTGCTGAAAGACTCAGAAAAAGCTCAGGAGATGGGAAAAGCAGGAGGAACCTGGGTAAGAAAAAACTTCGATTGGCAAAGTTCAGTGCAAATTCTGGAAAAATTGATCAAAGGATAAAAACCAGAATCCATCACAGATTCCAAACTCCCGGAAGTTTGTCTTTTGCCAACTTCGCGAATTGGGCTAATTTTACCCAAATTGAACTGCGCTGAAGAAGTTGTTGTTGGAATGCTCTAAGTGCAGTTTACTTTTTTAGACAATCAGAAAAATCCGAATAGATGAAACTCAAGAATTACGTTCAGGGAAAATGGATTGAAGGCGAAGGAGACGGAAAGCAACTCTATGATGCAATTACTGGAGAGGAACTCGCAGTAGCCAGCACAGCTGGTATCGATTTCGAGGGAGTTCTAAATTACGCCAGAAATATCGGTAGCCCGGCTCTCAAGAAAATGACTTTCCACGAGCGCGGCCGCATGATCAAAGCCATGGCGCTTTTCCTCTTCGAACGAAGAAAAAAATACTACGATCTCAGCTACTCTACTGGTGCCACCAAAGCCGATAGCTGGGTAGACATTGACGGTGGAATCGGAAATCTTTTTGCTTACGCAAGCCTCAGAAAACAATTCCCGAACAAACCTTACTACGTGGAAGGCGATGCCGCTCCGCTTTCAAAAGAAGGAACTTTTATTGGTCACCACATTTTGGTACCTAAAGAAGGTGCGGCTATCCACATCAACGCATTCAACTTCCCGGTTTGGGGAATGCTCGAAAAAATTGCGGTAAACCTTCTAGCTGGAGTTCCAGCTGTGGTGAAACCCGCAACACTCACTTCCTACCTCACTGAGATGGTGGTGAAAGACATGATCGAATCAAAAATCTTTCCCGATGGAGCGCTACAATTGATTTGTGGGTCGGCAGGAAATCTCCTCGACTTTGTACAGCCACAGGATGTAGTGACTTTTACTGGATCTGCCGATACCGGTAGAATGCTCAAAACCCACAAGGCGATCATCGAAAACTCCGTTCCGTTTAACATGGAAGCGGACTCTCTCAATGCCGCGGTGCTTGGCGAAGATGCCGTGCCCGGAACAGAAGAGTTCGACCTGTTCATCAAGGAGGTTCGAAGAGAAATGACTTCTAAATGTGGACAAAAATGTACCGCAATTAGAAGAGTGATTGTTCCGGAAAAACTCATTGAAGACGTGCAAATTGCTCTCGGAAAACAGCTTTCCAGAACAGTGATCGGTGATCCCAGAACGGAAGGCGTGAAAATGGGTGCACTTGCTGGAAAAGAACAAGTTGAAGAAGTTCGCCAAAAGCTAAAAGAGCTCAACAAAACCAGCGACATGGTTTACGGTGATCTCGAGAACTTTGAGGTTAGCGGAGCTGATAAAAACAAAGGATCATTCTTCTCCCCTGTTCTGCTGCTCAACAAGAACCCGCTCCAAAACATGGAGAGTCACAACATAGAAGCGTTCGGACCTGTGAGCACGCTGATGCCTTATAAAGACATGGACGAAGCAATTCAGTTGGCCAACATGGGTAAAGGTTCGCTGGTTTGCACCATGGCAACTTTTGACGACAGTCTGGCCAGAGAATTTGTACTCGGTGCAGCTTCTCACCACGGAAGAATTTTGATTTTAAATCGCGAAAGCGCCAAAGAATCAACCGGTCATGGTTCGCCAATGCCGCTGTTGGTTCACGGTGGTCCCGGTCGTGCTGGAGGTGGCGAAGAACTCGGAGGAAAACGAGGAGTCTTGCACTACCTTCAAAGAACAGCCTTGCAGGGAACGCCTACGAGCATTTCGGAAATCACACAGGTTTATCAGCGCGGAGGGAAACAGAAAGAAGCTGAGAAGCATCCTTTCCGCCAGCACTTCGAAGACCTCGTGATTGGTGAGACAGAGTTCACTCACAAGCACACTGTGACTGAAGCGGATATTACCAACTTCGCGAACGTGAGCGGAGACAATTTTTACGCTCACGTAGATGCTACTTCGCTGGACGGAACAATCTTCGAAGGCAAAGTGGCTCACGGTTACTACATTCTTTCTAAAGCTGCGGGAATGTTTGTGGACCCTAAGAAAGGACCCGTTTTGCTCAACTACGGAATCGAAGAATGCCGATTCACAAAACCGGTGTATCCGGGAATGACCATAGGTGTGAAACTGACCGTGAAAGAAAAAATCGATCAGGAAAAGCGCGAAGCAGACGATGTTGCAAAAGGTATCGTTAAGTTCCTCGTTGACGTATATGACGAAGAAGATGAAACCGTTGCCATTGCTACGATTCTAACAATGGTGAAGAAACGCAACCAGGAAGACTAAGGATGATCCTCAATAAAACGCCTTTTCACTTTCAGCCCGGAATTTCACTTTTGTTCCGGGCTGTTTTTCTTTTGCTTGTGTTCTGCCCTGCTCTGGCAAATGGACAAAAAGCAGTAACCATGGACAGCGTCTTTTCTGCCAACGATTTGGTAGAAGGTCTGCAGCTGCTGGAAAAGCGCGTCAGGGAAACTCATCAAAATCCTTTTACCTACTGCACCGAAGCTCAGCTCGACAGTGCTTTTGCTGCAGCAACTGACTCGGTAATGGAAGGAGCTACTTTTTTGGATTTTGCCGGATTTGTGGCGTCCGCACTAAGCGTGATGAAAGATTCCCACACTTACCTCAATTTCTCCATGCTCGGAAAGCACTACAAGAGAAATGGCGGGCTCTACCTGAACTTTTCAGTTTTGAAATCCGACAAAGGAGATCTCATAATTGAAAAAGACGGCCAGGACATTCTTCCTCCCGGGAGTTTACTTTTTACTATCAACGGTCATAATGTCTATGAACTCTACAAGGAAGTGGAGCAGTTTTCAATTTTTGAAGGCAACTCTATTCGCGGCAATCGAAGAATTACAGATGCTATTTTCTCTTCGATAGTCTCGATGATGATTCCGGTGGATACAATTAACAAAATCGAATACATCTCGCCTGGAGACAAACTCCCTCAACGAATCGATTACCCCGGAAAGGATTACAAGACGCTAAAATCGGAAGGAAAGAAAAAGTGGAAGGTCACACCTGAAGAGGATCGGGCCAAAACCTACGACCTTGAGTTTTATCCGGAAGACAGTCTTGCAGTTTTAAAAATCGGGTCTTTTGCCAAAGGCCGCAGCGGAAAGTACTACAGGTTTTTAAAGCGGTCGTTTCGCGACATCCGAAAAAGCGACACAAAATATCTCGCCATCGATTTGCGCGACAACATGGGCGGACAGACCAACAGGATGGAAGAAGTTTTCAATTATTTTTCTGAAGAGAAATTCACAGTCCCGAAGAGCATCATCGCCAAACAAAGCGAAATTTCAAAAGCCAATTACGAAAACAATTTCAACAACTTTCAGCGGTTCATGCTGAAGCTGTTTTTTGGAGGCAACGAAGAAGCGAGAAACTACATGCAAATCATCGAAATGCCGGTTGGCACTACAGATACACTTTACTACAACGAACCTGAGAAACGTTCCAAACGAAACTTTTTTGATGGTGAAGTATTTCTCCTGGTCAATGGGAAAACCGGATCTGCAGGAGTCAACTTTGCCGGTTGTTTTAAGAAGTATGAACTGGGGGCAATCATAGGAGAACCTTGCCTTGGACCACTTTGCGGTACCTGGGGCAACCCAGCACCCTATCAAATGAAAAACAGCGGGCTCAATGTTTACATTTCTACTATTCGCTCGAATACCACTTCTAGTTTTGAAGCAGACCCAACTCCTCTAGCTCCAGACTTTTATGTCCCCTTCGATCCAAGAGATCTTTTTCACGAACGCGATACACAACTAGAGTTTTTACTGGAAATTCTCCGAAATCCTTAGCCACATCAGGCTAACTGCACAAAATCCTTTTTGGAATTTGTTTAAAAAAATGGTATCTCCGAAAGTTCTTATCAAAACCTGAACTGATGAACTGGATCGACATAACCATTTTCATAGTCTATATGGTCGCCATGCTTGGTGTTGGCTTTTTCTTTTTGAGAAACAACAAGGGCGCGGACGACTACTACGTAGGCGGAAGAAATATGAGTAGCTGGCACGTGGGCCTCTCTGTTGTGGCCACAGATGTTGGTGGCGGCTTCTCCATCGGTCTGGGAGGATTGGGTTTTATGATGGGGATTTCCGGTTCGTGGATGCTTTTCACAGGACTGCTCGGAGCCTGGCTCAGTGCGGTAGTGCTCATTCCCAGAGTCAAAAACACAAAAGCATTCGAGAACTTCTACACCTTCCCAGAGATTTTTGGTTACCTGTTTAATCCCTGGGTGGCGCTGATTGCGGGAATCATTTCGGCTATTGGCTACATAGGATTTACAAGTTCTCAACTACTGGCTGGTGCCAAACTCGCCTCTGGAACTTTTCAGGATTTGAACCTCGACAGTGCTCTTTGGATTATGGGCGCCATAGCTGTTGTCTACACCGTGATGGGAGGAATAAAGGCTGTGATCTACACCGACACCGTGCAGTGGATAATTCTCATGGGTGGACTGATTTTTATCGGGATTCCAGTTTCGTACTCCGCGGTTGGCGGATGGGAAGGGCTCACCAACTCTCTTCCAGATGAGTTTTTCAGCATGACAAACCTGCGATGGCAAGACCTGGCGAACTGGGCTGTCACAATCATTCCCATTTGGTTTGTGGGAATGACACTCTACCAACGAATTTATTCGTGTCGTGATGAAAAAACTGCGAAGAAAGCATGGTTTTACGCGGGATTTTTCGAGTGGCCGATCATGGCGTTTATGGGCGTGGCACTCGGCCTAATGGCCCGCTCTGCGGCAGACCAGGGCATGTTTGAGTACCTGGGCACAGCAGGCATTGCTGAGGCCGACCCCGAAACCGGGTTACCTATGCTTTTGCGAACGGTTCTACCAGTTGGACTGATGGGACTGATGATGTCGGCTTATTTTTCTGCAATTCTTTCTACTGCAGACAGCTGCCTGATGGCTTCATCTGGAAACATTGTGTCTGATGTGATCGGCTTTTTCAAAAAAATGGACCATGAGAAGAAATCGTTCTTTCGCCTCTCTCAGGTAATGACTCTCATCATCGGAGTCATCGCCTTGCTTATTGCCTCTCAGGTCACTCAGGTACTTGATGTGATGCTTACCTCCTACGCCTTTATGGTCTCTGGATTGACCATTCCGCTTATCGGAGGACTGTTTTGGAAAGGCAGTCATTGGATTGGCGCAATTGCGGCAATGCTTTCTGGCGGGGCTGTCACCGCGGGTCTTCAGTGGTTTAAAGTCTCGCTGTCACCCAACGTGGAGCGCGAAAAACTCATCGAACAATTCGACAACCTCAGGCAGCATATGCCAATTCCTGACGTGAGCATAGAAGGCATGCGCAAGTTTGAAATCACTCAGCATGTAAATGCCTCGCAATTGATTCACATCCCCTGGGGCGACATTCACTTTTACCTGCCATTTGGGCTAGATCCTAATGTGTTTGGAATAGCGACTTCAGCCGTTTTCTTTTTCGTATTGAGCTGGATTCTAAAAAAGAAAGAAGAATTGTAGGCGGGTTGAAATCAACCTTTCTTTCTGGCAACAAGAATGATTATTCCCACAACCAGCACAACGCCAGAAATAATTAGTGGTGTCCAGTCGGCTTTGCTGACAGCTACTTCTGCTCCAAAAAGGCTAAATGATTTGGATTCGTTCATGGCCTGAATTCCAAAAACTACAGATCCGATAAGACCTAAGATAGTGAGGATTATTCCTGCTGCTTTCATGATTAGTTGATTTTTCGATTTGTTATGCTGGTGCAAATGGACTTTACTTCAATTTGTTCACAGCATCAGACAAAAAAAGCCCCCGGAAAGTCCGGAGGCCTTAGTTCTATTAAGAGAAGAAATTCGCTTATTTCATCTTCGTCCACATTTTGATAGACTCTTCGTTCATGCGAACATATCCCTGATTTCCTTGAGATTGCGCAGATTTTTTGGAAAGTTGAGCTGCCTCAATGGCACCTTTGTAATCTTCCATTTCAGCAAGGATTAGCGCCTTTTCGCGCAACATCCAGTAAGCATCATCACCAGACATTTTCACAGCCATATTGATCCAATCCTTGGCTTGCTCCAGATTTTGACCTTCCTGACGGTAGTACTTAGCAGCTGAGTAGTAGTCACGTGCTCCTGGACCTTCAAGTGTCATTTCAATACTCTCACCTGCAATTTTAGCAGTGGGAACTTCAATTTTAACACTTACCATCGTTTTTGCCCAGCTGAATACAAGATGGCCATCGTTGTTTGACAGATGATCAAATCCAATAGTGAAGTTTTCAACAGCGGGCTCAATACTATTCACTTTTGCTTTTACGGAGGCCGCAACTTTTGATTCTTCCCACTTCTCAGGTGTTCCCCAGTTTTCTGTATCTGTGTAGAGGTAAATCTCCCAGGAAGTCTCACCTGGCTTGATGAAAATTGCATACTCTCCGGCTGCAACTTCTTTACCTCCAAAGGTTACATCGTGCTCAAATTCGATGATGGTGTTTTTGTTAGCACCTGTTCTCCACATTTCATTATAGGGAACCAGTCCTCCAAAAATTTCACGTCCTTTCATTCCAGGTCTGGAATACTCTACCTGAACTTCAGTGAGTCCAATAATTTGTTCTACTTCAGCACCGGGACTTGGAGCTGGGGTTTTTACTTGTGACATTGCAGTGAATGCAGCAAAACACAAGGCGATTGTTAAAATTCGAGTTTTCATAAAGTATTCTTGTTTTATTTCTGATTATTTTGATGAATCAAAGGTAAAAAGTTTTCCCACCCTCGATAGAAGTAAGTGGAAACACAACAGCAAAGAAAATGTTTACCCCTTTCTTCGAAAAGTGCCTGCTGGCGATCGATTCAGCCCGAATAGTTAACTTTGGAGCATGAATAGATTTTTGATCTTTTGTTTCTGTCTGACCCTGGGTTTGAGCATTTTCTCCTGCGATAATTCCAGTGAACCCCAAGATCGCAAAGTCGAAAGCCTCGACTCTCTTTTGATGAAAGGTGTATTGGCCACAGAAAAACTCAACTTTGAGGAGGCCCATAATCATCTCACTTCGCTGCTGGCCAAGGCAGAGGACGAACAAAACATCAGGTACCAGATTCTCGCCAACCTAAATCTCGGAGCTCTATATCATCATTTTAATGCGCAGGAAGAGGCCTTGCGTTATTTTCTCGAAAGCCTCGAAATTGCCCAGGTGAATAAGGCTAACAAATACCTGAATTCAATTTATAATAATATTGGAATTATCTATCAGCAAAACGGGGCCCACGAAAAAGCCCTGGACTACATGCAAAAAGCTCTGGAGCTGAGTCGTGAGGAAGGTGAAGCCTGGCGCGTAGGCACCAACCTCATCAACCTGGGAAACACGTATGAAAATACGGGACAGACAGACACAGCCATTGCCAGATACAACGAGGCAGCTGTAATATTCAGAGAGATGAACGATTCTATTAACCTGAGTGCAGCCGTTAATAATGTCGGAAACATTTTATTTGACAATAACGATCTTGACTCGGCTCTTCATTACTATAGAAAAGCATATTCACTCTCAAATGACAACAAACAGGCTTGGTATCGATGGGAATACAGCCTCAACTTAGGTAAGGTTCTTTTCAGAATTGGAAAACTCGATTCTGCCAAAATTTACCTCAACCAGGGAATTGACGGTTTTCAAACAACAGATAACCTTTCTATGCTCATAGATGCTCACCAGTGGTTGGCAAAAGTTGAACGAGAATCGGGGAACAACGCTAGTGCCTTTGACCATCTGCAAAAAACTTTTGCCCTAAAAGACACACTCCTGGAAAACAAGACCTCGAAATGGATTTCTGAAATCCAGATGAACTACGAATTTGGTAAAAAAGAAAAGGAACTCGAACTGCTGAAAGAAACCTCAGAAAGGCAACAAACTATTTGGACTCTGGCCGCGAGCGGAGGCTTGTTGATTGTAGTACTTCTCATCATCACAATGCGTACTTCTAACCAGAACCTTAGACAACGAAATGTAATTCTTGAGCAGGACCAGGAAGTTGCCAAACTATCGATAGAAAGAAATGAAGCTCAGAAACAACGCCTTGAACAAGAAATGAAAACTGCAGAGCGTGTCAATGCTCTGGAGCGACAAAAACTTCAGCAAGAAATTGAATTTAAAAATCGTGAGCTTTTGGGAAAAGCCATGCATCTGGTTAACAAAAATGAAGTATTCACCAATTTGATGAGAACACTCGAAAATTGGCGCAGCAAACCAGAGGCTCATCGTGAGAAGGCAGTTTCAGAAGCGATCAATCAACTGAAA
Organism: Halocola ammonii; assembly: GCF_049334165.1. Lineage (NCBI taxonomy): Bacteria > Pseudomonadati > Bacteroidota > Flavobacteriia > Flavobacteriales > Halocolacceae > Halocola > Halocola ammonii. The sequence continues at coordinate 33,344 of NZ_JBEGHD010000016.1, read as the reverse complement.
ACAGCCAGAAATATGGATCAGGATTGGGAAACCTTCAAGCTTCACTTTGAAGAGATTCATCCTGTTTTCTTTTCCCGACTAAGCGAGGACTTTCCCGAACTGAACTCAAACGACCTGAGAATGTGTGCTTACTTAACTCTCAATCTATCTTCTAAAGAGATCGCACAAATTTTTAACATCACACCTGAATCAGTTCGAAAAAGGAAACAGAGGCTGCGAGAAAAAATGGATGTTTCATCTGATAAAAACCTCTCAGAGCTGCTCCGAAATCTTTCTAACAGATAACCTACTCCGAGTCACGCCAATTTACTTACACCTCACACCACAACTTTTCTTGAGTAAAGACTCTCTTCATGAATCGCAAAAATAAAACAGATCTTATCTTCCTGTTTTAGTTAGCTTTAAATTGATCCTGTTTTTCAATCCTATTTCAAATTTGGAAAGCCGTAACTTTCAATTGTCACGCTTTGTCAAGTTATGTGTCACGTTTTGTCACGGTGATTAACATTTATTTATTCAACCTCTTAATAGCTTGCAGAGTCTTAAAACGGGCTCCAAAAAAATGGAGCTTCTAAATAATTTTTAAACCAAAAGTATTATGAGAAGAAAAATTACTCTGTCGTTTTTGACATGTTTCATTGCATTAGTAGCAATGAGTCAAGACCTGACAATTGTTTCTCCAGAGGGACTTTCTGCGCCATACGAAGTTGCGCCCGGCACTGAAATTACTTTTCAGTGGGATTGGTACAGCGATCCGCCTACCTCCTACTTCACTCACGATGAAGAGCCTGTCTTGCCCGACTTTGGAACAGACCCAGAATGGTCTGAATACAGCAATGTTGTTGACAATGGTGATGGCACGTACAACTTCACCGTCACAGCCAACGAAGAGATGTGGGTCTGGGCAGGATTCTTCCAAATGTTTTTTGGCAGCTGGGCTTATTCGGAGGTTTATCATATTGAGATCGCCTCTGGTGTAACTATCAGCTATGAAGATGGAATTGTGTGCCCTGATGGCTCTGGGATAGAGTTACTGTCAGCTGAAGACACCTACGATAGTTATCAGTGGTATCTCGATGGTGAAGCCATTGAAGGAGCAACAGAAAACTCGTACTCAGCTACTGAATCTGGAGCTTACAAGGTCGAAGTCGAACAGGATGGGGAATTCATTTTTTCTAACACCCTCAATGTTATCGATGCTGAAATCTCCATAAGCGGTTCTTACACATCAGGTTCCAGCCAATTGGAAATTGATGCCACTGGCGGTTTTGACAGTTATCAATGGCTTTCAGGACCTGATGCTTCAAACCTATCCGATATTGATGGTGAAACGGCTTCATCAACAACCGTTAATATTACTTCTGACATTGTGTATTACGCAGCAGAGGCTACATTAAATGGCTGCACTGTTCAGACAGAAGCACGCCCGGTTTCGGAATCAGCTTTTACCACTCCGCAAGTGCACATCGATCAGGAAGTAAATGAATTTGGCAATGTTTGCGAAGGTCAGGAAGTAACACTTTCCACGGACGAGGTTTACGGAAGTTATGCCTGGTTCAATAATGGAATGGATGCATTCTATACAAATCCTACTTACACTATTGCGCAAGCCTGGCAAGAAGGAGACTATACCGTACAGGTGACTCCTGTAGGCTGGCCAGAGATCACTATCGAATCTGAACCGCAAGAGGTAGATTTCTTTGAGGTAACTCAGCCTAACCTGATTTCCGATGCCGACTTTCAAAGTTGCGTTGGTGATGAAATAAATGTCACCCTGGCCGATGAAGGTTATGACTACACATGGTACATGCACACCGAATTTGACTACACAGAAGATGACATAGTTGAATTCGATGGAAACACTCTTACATTCAATTTTGAGGAGCAGGTGCGAGTGACAGTTGTAGCAACCTTCGAAGGATGCTCATCAAGCTCGACTTCGATGTTTAATGCCGCAGCTGACGCAAACCTGTCTGCCAACCTAGTCAATTGGGAAGATCAATTCCTCTGTGTAGATAGCATAGCAGAGATGGAAGTACCGAGTTGGGCTCAAGGGGATTACAACAGTTTTCAGTGGTTTGTGGAAGTTGACGGTGAATTCGAAATCATTGAAGGCGCCACTGAAACCACCTATTCAACTTCAGAAATCGGAGTTTATGCAGTTGAAGGAGAGCTAGATGCTTGCGATAACGTTTTCATCATGAGCAGCCCGATCGAAATTCAGGATTACACAGAACGCAACCTCAGCATTTACACCGACAATGCACAACTTTGCATGGGCGACACTGCTGAGCTTGTTATGTCAGCAGGAGAAAACTGGAACAGTATTCAGTGGTTCGAAGAAACCATAGAAATAGGAAACCAGGGCTATGAGGAGCTGTTTTCTCCGCTTATAGGTGCAGGAAGCAGCAGTTCTCAAGAAGTCACAGAGTTTAACTCTTACCAGGTGAAAGCACGACACTACACTTGCCCAAATGGTATCAAGCTCACAAGTAACATCATTGATATTCGCCCCAGAGTAAATCCGGACATAACAGCCGAACCAAACTATGGCGTTAACGGATGGAATGTTGCACCCTGGGATTCTATTGCCTCTTACCTCTACTGTGTTGGTGAACCTGTCACCCTTTCTGTTCCCGAAGGATACGACTCTTACTCATGGCACCATGAATTTTATGCCGGAGATGATGACTTTCAAATCGGAGATGCTATCGAAGGTGAAAACGGAGCGAGCACTGATGTGACCGCTACAGGCGCTGATTGGTATACAGCCATTGTTGACTCTTCCGGTTGTGTGGGTGTATCAGATCCAATTTTGTTGGACACCTGGGTATTTGCACCACCGACCATTACCTCTTACAACAACTCTGAGCTTTGCGGAGCAGGTGATTCTACTCTTATTCACGTTTCTTTCCCTGGAAACTATGCTAATGTAGAATGGTTTCTCAACGGAACCTTAATCGAAGGAGAGAACAACGATTCACTTTACGCCACAGAACCAGGACAGTACGTGGTAAGCGTATACAGAGAAGAGTGTCCTGATTTTGGAATGTCGTCTGGGGTTGGGCCCATAGTTACAATTCTGGAAGCGCAAATTGTCGAAGAAGAGACTTTAATTTATGCCCTTCCACAAGAGGGGTTCTATACCTATCAGTGGTATCTGGATGGTGAACCAATTGAGGCCCCGGAAGACACACCCTGGTTGCTCTACAAAGATGATATGGCCGATGGAACTTACACAGTGGAAGTCACCAACCCTGAGCCATGTACCGTAGTTTCACCACCGTTCGAATGGATAGTAGAGTCTGTTGAAGAATACTACGAAGCGAACCTCAAGATTTTCCCGAATCCAACGAGTGCAGTTTTTCAGATAGATGGAATTGAGAGTTCATCGATTGAGAAGGTGAAAATAATGGACATTTCTGGAAAAGTCGTTGAATCATACCAAACAAGGAGTAACGGAACGTTCTCATTGGCAGGAATGGAAAATGGTTTGTATTTCATCGAGATACAAACGGTAGAAGGAGTGGTGCTTTCCAGAAAAGTGCTCAAGCAGTAGATTATGTGTTAGATAATTTAGGTTCAATAAAAAGAGGGGTTGACGCCCCTCTTTTTTTTGCTTTGAACAATTCTAATCTTGAAATTTTAAGATTAATGCAATTGCAGTATTTCTGTGATGAATGTTTTAGAACTGGGAAAGAACTTTGCATTTTTGCATTCCAAACCTACAAGATGAAACCTTTTTTTCTCACATCTCTACTCCTCTTTCTTAATATCAGTCTGGCACTAAGTCAGGAAGAACCGGAAATTGTACGATGCAGCACGGATGAATACCATGCAGAGCAAATGCAAAACCCTGACTATGCTGAGCAATTCCAGGCGAAAATTGAATCTGTTAGAAACTACCTGGATCAACAGGGTAACGAGCGCTCCGACTGCGATGAAGTACTACTCATCCCTGTAGCAGTTCACTTCCAGGATGTCGGACTCAGTGAAGATTGCGCTATAGATATGGCTCTCGATCAGGTGGCAAGGCTAAATGCCGACTTTGCTGCCACCAATGACGACATTGGCAACTGGGAAGGACTTCAACCTCAGGTTTGGCCCTCAGTTTCTAATAAAGAATCGTGCATCCAGTTTTGCCTTGCAACACTGAATCACCCTGATGGCTTTGGCCTTTCTGATGGAGACTACGCGGTGACAATCAATGAAACTGATGGTGACAACGATCCGGCCTGGAGCGGATACCTGAATTTTTGGGTTCGCGAAGTGGGCGGTGGAACACTTGGCTACTCTCCCCTTGGTGGAAGTGGTAATGGCGATGGTGTGGTTTGCACCCTGACCGCTTTCAGTTCTATTAGCTGCGATGGAAACAATATTAATCCAACTTACAACCTGGGTAGAACCATGACGCACGAAGTTGGTCACTACCTACTCCTCGAGCATCCCTGGGGCGGTGGCGGCTGTGCCAGCACCGATGAAGTAGCTGACACTCCAGTGACGGATGAAGCAACTTACGGCTGCCCCGAAGACGAATTTGTGAATTGCAGCGACCCGGTCCTTTGGCCTACTTACATGGAGTACTGCGATGACCAGTGCCTTTTCATGTTCACCGAGGGCCAGGTTGACCGAATGGAAGCTTACGTGAATACGAATCTTGAAAACTTGCTAAACAACTCCGTGACTACCTGCCAGGAAGCTGCTTGCAACGACTTTGAAGTGACAACCGATTTCAGCAACGAAAGCTGTCCAGGCAATGACGGATCAATTACTATCGAAGCGGCAGGTGGCACCGAGCCCTACTCTTTCTCCATTGCCGGTGGAGCCAACAGTCAAGGTAATGGATCCTTCGAGAATCTGAGTGCTGGCTCTTATGATGTTTATGTGATTGACGAAGAGGAATGCGATTTTGCTACAACTATTGAAATCACACAAGAAGCTGCTGACGTTTCTCTCGTGAGTGTCGAAGGCGAATACTGTAGCGACACAACCGGCTACATCGAAGTGATGGTGGATGAAGCAGGAGCTTTTCAATACAAACTCGAAGGAGTAACGGACTGGCAGGACATTCCGATCTTTGACCATCTCCCTTCTGGCGATTACACAGTTTCTGTGAGAAACTCTGCAGGCTGTTCTGGAATCGTAGAAACGACTGTAGAAAACGAAAGTGATCTCGACTTGCGTATCGACAAACTGAAGCCGGTGAACTGCCCCTGGTTTGATAACGGTGCTATTGCAGTGACCGTTCTGGGAGCTGAACCACCTGTAGAATACACCTTGAACGATGGCGATCCACAGCCACAGGGAATTTACGAAGGACTATCTGTTGGCGCTTATTCGCTTCACATGGCTGACCAGGCCGGGTGCGAACTCACGTATGATTTTGAGATAAATCGATCTTACATTGCCCTGGACGATGACTGTCCGTGCGAGCTTTTTGTACCGACCGCAATCACTCCCGATGGCGATAATCTAAATGATGTTTTTAAAACAGTAGCTTCTTGTCCGGTCAGCGAGTTTCACTTGAGAATTTACGATCGCTGGGGAAAACTAATCTTTGAGTCTACCGACCCTGAGCAAGTGTGGGAAGGTGGCACTGAAAGTCGATACTTCGTTAAGCCTGACGTTTACAACTATCGCGTCACTTACAAATGGGGCGAGTCATCCAGCGATTCCGATATCGACCTTCAAACTCAATCGGGAATTATCACTGTCGTTCGATAAACCGGGACTTAATTACTTATCGAATGGATCTGCGAGCTTTGGTGTGATCCACTTAAGCAAGTGTGAGAGCAACAAACTGAAGAGTACAAAGGCGAGAAACAAAATAAAACCAGGCTGAAGGGATGTCAGGTTGGTCGCTATCGAATTCACAGATTCGTAGGAGGTATTAAAGATTTCCAGCTGATTGTCCAAAATTCCATTGAAACCGACATAAGCCATAAAGATCGCCACAACCATCACATCGGCCATCGACCACTTACCGGATTTCATAGAAAGCCAATAGACGAGCTTATTTTTCCTGAGCTTGTTGTTGCCCAGTAGGTAAATTTCTGTCGAGATTAACTTAGACATTGGAAGCAGCACGCTGAAAGCGAGGATTAATCCACCAACCAAAATCGAGTCGAACTTTTTGGTTTGTAAAAGGACTTGCACCACTTGCAAAATGCTCTTGCTTCGGTAAAAGAGAATTTGATCGTTGAAGGTTACTTTCTCGCCTAACAGAATAAATTCAAGTTTTGCGATTCGCGCATCAATCTCAATCATGGAGCACATCAACCCAGCCATCAAAACCACAAATGCCAAAATTACAGAGAGGATGAAGAGCGGCTTCCGGAGGTACTTGAGTTTTTTTCTGTAAAGCAAAATCCAGGGAATGAGAAATAGAAAAACAATTCCGATTACGATGAACGTGAAGCGGTAAGCTATAACTTCGAGTTTGTCCGTTTCTTGCTTCGCGAACTTGTTGAAACTGGCTTCATCTGCCATGTCGTACTTTTCGACAATCTGATCAATTTCGCTCGAAACTTCAGCTTCCTGCGTTTGCTCGGCAAACTCTTCCAGTTTTTGAGTAGCAATTTTTCGAAGTCGTTCCTTGCTCTTTTCTTTGGTCAGCTCATTAACTATCGATCGGCTGAATTCGGGAACTTTCGACTTGAGGTTTTCTTTGTCGACCACCATGTTGTAGCCGATTTTGCGGAGCTTCTTCTTAAAAGTGTCGTCATTTGCCTGAACTACGCTATCCCCCTTCTCAATCACCGTAACCAGCACATCGCTGATTTGCCTTTGCAAAATGCTGTCTTGCTCTTTTGTAAGCTCGAAGCTTTCAATTTGTCCGGCAATGATCGACTTGATTTCCTCCTTCCAGCTCTCTACTGAAAGAATTCCATTTTGAATTCCATTTACTTCGCTAAAATCATCCTTGATGTTTGCCCTTGTGGTGGAGGCATCGTACACTCTCCAGGAAGAATAGGCCGCTGCCAGAATGAGTGGAACCAAAAACAAGACGAGCAACCACCGCTGGGCGGAACTGGAAAGAGAAGACATAGATTTTCAGATTCTGTTTAATCTCTCAAAACAAGAAAAATAGAAATTAGTTGACTCCTTCTCAAATTCAGTAGAGACAAGCTAGCTGATTCAATTATTTTTGCCATCATGAAACCTTCGCGTTTTTTCTTCGACCGAAACCAGGCGCAAACCACGCCATTTCCCTTTGCTCTCGACATCGAGCGAGCAGAGGGTATTTACCTTTACGATAAATCGGGTAAGTCTTACATGGACATGATCTCGGGAGTGGCAGTCAGCAACCTCGGACACAGCCATCCGCGGGTTGTAGAAGCCATAAAAAATCAGGTCGACAAGCACATGCACACCATGGTTTATGGAGAATACGCAAGTGAAAGCGCAGATGGATTTGCGCGACTGCTAACGGATCACCTACCCCAACCGCTCGATTGCATTTACTACGTGAACTCCGGAACTGAAGCCAATGAAGCCGCACTCAAACTGGCAAAGCGCGCAACCGGTAGAACCAAAATTGTCTCCTGCCTGAAGTCTTATCACGGCAGCACTCACGGTTCACTCAGCATTTCAGGCAACGAAACGAAGAAATCGGCTTTTCGTCCGCTCCTACCCGATGTTCACTTCATTGAATTCAATAATCTCGAGCACCTCGATAAGATTGACGAGAGAACTGCGTGTGTGGTTTTGGAAACCATCCAGGGCGATGCCGGAGTTCGGATTCCTTCAATAAATTATTTGAAGGCTGTTCGCCAGCGATGCAACGAAGTTGGAGCCCTCATGATTTTGGACGAAATTCAAACGGGATTCGGGCGCACAGGATCGCTGTTCGCATTTGAGCAGTTCGATGTAGTGCCAGACATTTTCACTATAGCCAAGGCTATGGGCGGTGGATTGCCTATCGGTGGAATGGTCTCGTCAACTGAGCTAATGGAAAAGCTCACTAGCGACCCAATGCTCGGTCACATCACCACTTTTGGTGGCAACCCAGTGAGTTGTGCAGCAGCTCTTGCCAGCCTGCAGGAGATCACTGAGAAAAAGCTTTGGGAGAACGCTGAAGTGAAAGGACGAGAACTAGCCGAAAAATTGAAGCACCAGGCATTCTCTGAAATTCGCCATCGTGGGTTACTCTTTGCGCTGGACATGAAATCGACTGAAACAGTCCTAAAACTTGCAAAGCTCTGTCTCGATGATGGATTGATTGGTTTTTGGTTTTTGTCTCAGCCATCGAGCTTCAGGCTTTCACCTCCTTTGAACATCACCGATGAGGAGCTAGAAAAAGCTGTGAAAATTATCAGGAATAACCTCGACAAACTCTAAAAAATGGAACACATCAACTGGAGCGATTTCGAGAAAATCGACATGCGAATCGGAACAGTAACAAAAGCCGAAGTTTTTGAAGAAGCGCGAAAACCAGCTTATAAACTTTGGGTAGATTTTGGCGATGAAATCGGCACAAAGAAAACCAGCGCTCAAATCACCGACCACTACGAACCCAAGGAACTGGTTGGTATCCAGGTGGTGGCTGTGGTGAATTTTCCACCAAAACAAATTGCCAACTTTATGTCGGAATGTCTGGTGATAGGAGCAGTTGGCAAAGATGGCGTGACACTACTCGGACCGAACCGAACTGTGAAAGACGGACTTAAAATAATGTAATTTGCTTGTGGCCTTTTTGGTAAGACCTGAGAAATAACCTGAAGGTGGTGCCACGACCTTTTTGACTTTCAACTTTCACCTCTCCCCCATTTTTCTCTACAAAACTTTTTATGAGGTTCAAGCCTATTCCCTTTCCCTGAGCCTGAGACGTCAATCTCTTGAAAGGTTTGAATAACTCTTCACCATCTTTCTTAAGATTCATGCCTATTCCATTATCGCTAAATGCCAGCTCAACAAAACCATTCTTCTTAAAGGTAGAAATCCTAATTTTCAGTGGCTTGTCTCTATTTCTGTACTTCATTGAGTTAGTGAGCAAATTGTGAAAAATGCTTCGCAGATAAGCTCTGTTGTAAACGATGTGCGAAACCTCAAGATTCAATTCAAACTGCGGTTGCGCTTCTTCGATTTGCTCTTGCAATGAATCCACAATGAAATCGAACGTCTTTTGGAAAGACAGCCGGTCGATGCCGATGTTTTCATTTTTCTGAGCATCTACAATTTCCATAAGGGCCCCGAGCAGATCATCGAGCTTGTCTACAGACTCACGGATTTTTAGCGATATCTTCTCCTTTTTCTGCTCGTCTTCCGTGCGTTCGATGAGGCTAAAGAGATTTTTCATGTTAATAACAGGAGACTTCAGATCGTGAGCTGTAGCCTGCACAAAGCTATCGAGGTTTCGGTTCACCTCTTCGAGTTTTTCTTGTGCCTTCCTCGTTTTGCTCATATCTCTCATCACAAGAACAGCACCTTCCAGACGGTCCCTGCTGTCTTTGAGGAGACGGGTTGTGAAGCTCAATGCAATTCCACCGGGGTAAGCACTTGTCGCCAGAATGAGCTCTTGTTGATCGATGACCTCTCCTCGCAAGGCCTTCTGAATCGGCAATTCGTTTTTGCCCAAAACCTTAGTGCGGTCGTAGGTTTCCAAATGAATTGCATCATCCGAAATAATCGCTTCCGAAGATTGTGGCCGAAAGCCAAACATGTTCTCCGCAGCAGGATTGACAATGGTGAAGTTTCCGTCACAATCAGAAACTATTACCCCATCGCTAATATTTTTTAGAACAGATTCGAAGAGCCTTGACTTTTCAGAAAGCTCCTGGTTCATCCGTTTCATTTCTCCAATGTCGTTGGTCAAAACCGGCTGCTCAATAACTTTTGTTACGATTTCGGAAAATGTAAGGTATCCAGAAATTTTGCCTTCACTGAGCAATGGTTTGATGTGAACTCGAACTTCACTTCCTTCCACATTAAGCGTATTGAAAACAACAGTCGACTTTCTTTTTGCAGTGGTTGCGAAAAGGTCTAAGAAACGATCTTTTGTAGAAACTTCAAGAGGTAGCTCCGTAACGAGTCTTCCTATAAGGAAATCGGCCTCGAGACCTATAAAATTATCCTTACCTTCATGGTTGTAGTGAATGCAGCGCAAATCTTCGCTAAACTCCAGTACAGCAAATGGAAGCAAACTGAATTGGTCCTGATCACTACTGGAAAGCTTAGATGATTTGAGTGACTCCATTAAAAAAGTCTTTTTCCGTATGTGGATTTACAAAAGGTTTACGCTGTATTTAGCGCCAACTAAGAAACGCAAAATTGTAGAATTAAAGGGCCTTTTGTGCTACAGGATTTGAACAAGCTTATCAACATTTCGACATGGAATTAAGTAAACTCACCCTGCTCTGTCAGTCAGTTTCAGATCAAAAATCGTTTTACGAAAACATCTTAGGGTTACAAACTTCCACTCCAAACGACAAGACCCTGATAGTCCAGTGTGGAAATAGTGAATTAGTTTTTGAAGAGCTAAAAGGAGAATTTACACCTTATCATTTTGCTTTTAACATTCCAGAAAATCTTCATGAGCAAGCACTAGAATGGCTCTCCGGTAAAGTCGATTTATTTGACTACAAAGGAGATCGGGTGGTGCACTTTGCCAACTGGGATGCTCACGCCATTTACTTTACCGATGCAGATGGTAACATCCTCGAGTTTATTGCCAGGCATACGCTCAGCAATGCCTCAGAAGAACCTTTTCACCCTCGTCTAATTACTGAATTGTCCGAAATTGGTGCTCCAACTGATCGGCTTCCTGAGCTCAGAAAAGAGCTAAAGGAACTCACTGGTTTGAGTGAGTATTCAGACTTCAGCGATTCGTTTACTGCAGTGGGAGATGCGCATGGCCTGATCATTTTGGTGCCGACCGACCGCAACTGGATGCCAACAGAAATTCCTTCAAAACCAGCTCCATTCAATTTGGAGATTAATTCAGGTCAGCAAAAGCAAACAATTCAATTTGACGGTCATAAATTTGCCGAAACAAACTGAGCTGACATGACCGACCAGGAGCATTTCGAGAAATTGAAAAACATGTATTTGAAAGCGCCCATCAATCAGGATGTTTTTGTGCGCTCGGAGATGAAGATTGAAGATGGGTTTTGTGAGATCCACTACCCGATCGACAAAAAGCTATTTCACGCTGGCGGAGGCCTTCACGGTGCCATCTACTTCAAACTCCTCGATGACTCGGCTTATTTTGCTGCAGCTACAAAGGTTCGAGATACTTTCCTGTTGACTAAGAGTTATGAAATCCAGTTCTTGAGACCAATCACCGATGGTGAAGTTGTAGCCACCGGAAGATTCGTTTCTCAAGAAGGAAGAGAGCTAATGGCCAAAAGTGTGCTCACCGTTGATGGCAAACTTGTAGGTAAGGGAAGTGGCGTTTTTGCCTATTCGAAAAAACCGCTCAATGAGGAAGTCGGATATTGGGACTAGGTCAGGGAAGAAATCACTGAGTCAAGAAAATCCAACAGGCCTGTCACAATTCTGCCAACTTTGGACCTTTTCTTTTCTCTTTTCGTCTTTCGGTTTTGAGCCATCTGATTTACTTAGTTTGCTTCGGCTAAATTGGCAAAAAACCTCGTGGGTCCAAACCTGAAGCTGTAGCGGCACTTTTCCAGTCTGATGAGCTCATCAACCTCAAATCTCTTAGATCTTCTGGCAGCTCTTTCATTTCACTCATTTCAAGAACGCGGACTTCGGGGTCGACAGAAACGAGATGAAATGTTGGATCCTCAAACCTCCGATTATCAAATCTTCTCTTTAACTCTTCAAGAAGGAATTTACCATCTTTCCGAAGTGAGTACCGTGGAGTTATCAGACCAAAAAAACTGAATGAACTCCATACAAGACTTTTTGCCCTTAGAGAATCAAAAACATAGCTCTTAAAAACTTCAATTCCATTCAACTTTTTATCCAGCTCCTTAATAAAGTGTTGGAGCAGAATCTGCCTTTCTCCAAGTTGAGAAACTATTAGGTTTTCGAAAGAAGAAAATTCAGTATCATTTTCAGTCTCAGCTAATGACAAGTAGAAAAAATGTCTTCTGATACTACCAGCTCGTTTTCTGTGAATTGTTTTATGCTCACAATTCAACCTGATAACTCGATTGACTACAAGACTAGAAATCGCCAACTGCAATAACTCCAAACTAGTGCAACGATTCGGGTGGAAAACAAAAAGTGCTTCAGTTGAGGATAAGTGGATTTGCTTGTCTGTCATTAAATCTTGTGATTGAGCATAATAATACTAAAGATGATTCAATTTAGCCTCTAACTGAGTGAAAGGTGTTTTTCACCAAAGCTTGTGTCGCTTTGTTTTTTTCTTCAGTTGCCCATTTTACTACCTTTAAGCCGAATTTAGAATAGCCGATGAACAAAGCGATTTTTTTGGACCGCGATGGGGTAATCAACCACGATCCCGGAGATTACACAACGAGCTTAGAGGAGTTTCACATTTTACCAACGGTGATGGAAGCGCTTCAGGAAATGAGGAGAAAGGACTATCAACTGATTTTGATAACTAATCAGGGTGGAATTGCCAAAGGAATTTATCCCGAGGAAAACGTAAGGGAAATCCACAAATTCTTTGTGGAAGAGTGTAAAAAGAACGGAGTAGAGATCACGGCCATTTACTTTTCTCCCCACCACGACAATTTTGGGAAATCACTCTCCAGAAAGCCTGGTAGCCTAATGGTAGAAAGAGCTGTCGCTCGCTACAATATCGACCCCAAAAAGTCCTTTATTATAGGTGACAAAGATCGCGACCTCGAGGCCGGAGCCGGAGCTGGCGTGAAAGGAATAAAAATCGAAACCAATGCACCATTGCTAGATGTAGTGCCCCAACTTTGACAACGAAAAATGAACTACGTTTTTTACAAAGGAAAATACCTCGACAGTAGCCAACCTACAATTAGCTGTCAGAACCGCGCTTTTCGATACGGAGATGGTTTTTTCGAAACTATCCGCGTTATTAATGGCAAGCCGTGTTTTCTTCTGGGGCATTTCGAAAGAGTAAAAGACAGTTTGAAGGCATACAAAATGAAAGCTCCGGAAGGATTTGGTTTGGAAAAATGGCGCGATGAAATTCAGCAGTTGATAGACAAAAACGAAATACGAGAAGGAGGCCGCGTTCGAGTTACCTTCTCTCGCTCATCCGGTGGCTACTACCTGCCAAAAGACAACGAGGCAGAATATGTAATTGAGGCTTTCCCGATGGACAATAACCTTTTTGAGCTAAACGGTCACGGAAAGAAAGTCGACATTTTCCCTGATATTCAAAAGCAAATTACGCCTCTCAGCGTTTACAAATCTGTCAACTGTGAGATCTACATTCAGGCGGCACTTTTCGCGAGAGAAAAAAACATTGATGACGCTCTAATTCAAAATACTAAAAACGGCATCATCGAGGCTACTACTTCGAACATCTTTATTGTGAGCAACGGTGTGCTCTACACACCAGGACTCAATGACGGATGCATTGCCGGAACTATGCGGATGGAAGTAATTAACGTGGCACTGGACGCTGGCATAAAAGTTTACGAGTGCAGCCTTTCACCGCAGCACTTACTTGCAGCTGATGAGATTTTTCTCACCAACGCAGTGCGTGGAGTGCAATGGGTAAGTAGCTACCGCACCAAACGCTACTTCAACGACACAGCCAGAAAAATCACCAACCTACTAAACGACCGTGTGACCGAAGTGGTTTAGCGATTTTCCCCTCTGTTTCTTCACTTTTATTTGAATTCATCAAACCGTTCGATAAATCGTTGGCGAAGTCGCTGATTCATCGATGTCATGAAACTGAATTTGTTGCCGTCATCGTCTTTGAATTTCCTGTCGTCTGCATCAAGTTCGTTGATGGCCGTTAGCAATTCCTCGTCAGAAGAAGTTACTGTCAGAATCTCGTTTTTGTATTCGATGTAATACCAGTTAGCGGCATCGAGCTCAAAGTACATTCTGAAAACATCGTAGCTGCGCGACTTTACAATTTCGATTTTTCCTTTCACGTATCGGAAAATCTGTGTCTCGCCCATCGAAGCAATTCCTATCGGACCTTCAGAAATGTATGACTCGTCTTCCTCGCTCCACTTAAAAGTCACATCCGCCAGATAAAATGCCTGATTGAGAGCATCCGGAAGTTTCTTGATTTCACCTTTCAGGCTCAACTCTGAGATGAGTTCGTCAGACTCTTCCAGGCCGAGCTTTTCCTGAATGCTCTTTTCGTACTGGGTTTTGGCGATATCTACGTTTTGCAAACCGCTCCAGCCTTTCACTTTTTCAGCCAGACTCTTCAAGATTTTCTGATCAAAAAAGAAATCTACTCCAACAGCGCCTTTCACTGTGGTCTCATTGGATTTGATGTCGTGAGTCACAAATCCAACCGGATCGATGTCCACGGCACCGAGCTCTTCGTAAAGCTCAATATTTCCATCACCGGTAATCTTGCAACTCTCCGTTTTGAGCGAGATCATGTTGCCCGGGAGCTTTGGCTGCTTGATTTTCTCTTTTGCACCCACCATGTACTGTTTGCTGTTTTGGTCGTAGTGCAGATAGCCGTAGGCAGAAATTAACCCAACATCCTTGTTGTCTTTCTTTTTGCTGAGGAAAGTCCCGTAAAGTTCGATTGGCACATTGGGCGAGTACATCACGCCAGCACCGAGTCTCTGCGACATGTTATCGCGCATGTTGGTGTCTACTGGAATGTAAATCTCGTTGGGGTCGATAACTGATTCAAACTCGAGCCAGTTTCGCTCCACCTCATCGCAAGTATGAAGAATCCGGACACCACCTTCAAACTCCAAATCCTTCCGGTTAGCCTCCAGATTAATTTGTCCAAAGTATTCGAAGAAAGGACTCAGCATGAATCCATCTTCCTGAGCCACATGGCCTTCAGCAACCGTTTGCAGGGTAGAGTCTACACTAATCTCGTTGAAGTGGAAAACCTGCTCGCGCTTGTTCATGTCGGTGTAGGCGTAGTCGCCTTCGGCCTTGTACTCTTTTCGCCCTCGGATTTCAACCGTAGCATCGAAAATGCGGTGGTACTGTGTTACGTAGTTCGATACGATCGTGGCATTTTGCAATGGATCCATTTTCGCTCTTTCACGGATCACTACTTTTCCACTGTCGGGTGTGATTTTAGAATCTGCCACCGTGATAAACTTCACCTTGTTGGCTCGAATGACTGTGTTTTTGATATCGTATATCGCCTTGGGCGCAAGGAAGTTCAGCGAATCTTGCATCTCATTAACCGAGAAGAAGTTCGAAGCTGCCTTTCCTTCGTCTGTATCGATCACGAAGTCGTCTTTGATTTTTCGATCTGAGGCCAGCTCCATTTCGTTTTCATCCATAAACCACTTGAAGCGATCCATGTAGCAGATGTACTGGTTAGCAGGGAACTCCACTGTAGTTTCATCGCCATTCGATTCGAAATTACCAACGCGCTCATCGAAGTTAATCTCGGAATTTACGTTGGTTGTCTGAAATGCGAGATTGGACATGTCCGCCTGAGAAAGTCTGAAATCGCTGGTATCGGCAAGAATTTTTCTGGTTGTGTAATCGAACAAATCCGAATTGAGGAATGCTCCGGAAAATTTCATTTCGCCTTCACCAGTCATTCCGGCTGGCGAAAGTTTCAGGCTACCATCAAGTGTGGCTTCTTTTTCAAAAAAGTCGATGGGTTTGTCTTTAGAGTCAGCCACCAGGAAGTCATCGGTAGGATAGTAGGAAAGCTCCACTACATCGCTCCTAACTTTTGGGACGTTCATGTTACCGCCTTGTTCGTTGTTTACAAAGCTGTTGGTGGTTCCTTTGGTAGAATCCGGGAAAAAGACAAAGTTCTCTGAGCTCGCCAGTGAAGTGAGATAGGTTAAATCGCCATCACCCTGAAGTCCGTTGTAGTCGAGCCTGATGTCGTTATTAAAATTCGCCTTTCCGCCATAAGCCGGATAGCCGCCTTCCGGTGTTTCTTTCACAAAACCAAGTGAGTAATCCGGCTGAAGACCAAGTGGCTCATGAATGTCGGGAAAAATACCACCAGAGACAAATACTCCTTCAAGGTTGAGCTCATCTTTGTCAAAGTTGTCGAGGCTGTCGATCGTAAACGGCTCGATTTGATAGTAAAACTCATCACGGTTGTACGCTCCATCCTGAATTCCTTTGCTGTCGTAATAAACGTAGCTTTCCTTTGAAGCATTGAAAATTGGAAACTGCGGATAGTACTGCGAGTGCACACCGCCTTTGTTCGTAGGAGCATCAATTTTTAGCGTCCCGGCAATTCCCTCAATCACGTTCTTCACTCTCCTCAGCCTGTGATTACCATAGCGATCTTTGGGCGACTCAGGATCTTCTACATAAATTCTACAGGAGTCCACATTGGCCAGATCAAACTGAAAATCATCGTAAGAAAACTGGTATTCACTTCCGTAAAACTCGAGGTTACCTGCCTGAAGCTTTCCACCGCACTTGAAGTCGCGGTTCTTACTCATAATCAACTCCTGATCTCTCGGGTAAATCGAAACCTGCTGACTGTCGCTCAATGCCACACGGTCAATTCCTTTCATCAACAAGGTATTGTTGAGCAGGTTGAGTTGTGCATTTGGACCGCTTCTCACTTGAGATCCAAACTGAAGCACATCGTAATCTTCGCGTCCAGCACTGGCCATAACGTAGTTGTGAAGCTTTTCTTTAACTACGCAAAATCGAGACTCGATGTCGTAGTTCACGAAACCCTGGTTGTTTAGATTGATGAGCATCATGTGAATTTGCTCTGAAGAAATCCGCAGAAAATGCGCAAGATCTTTGGCCGTGAATTGCTCTGTGTTGTACTCTTTTGTGTAGTCGAGAATTTCGATGAGCGGATTGGTCATGCTCATCCCCATTAGTTCATCGTAGCGCTGCTCGCGGTAAAATCGATCCGACTCAAAGTAAGCCTGTCGCTGCGTACTCCCTTCGAGCGCGCCCATCCTGATTAGCGGGTCATCGATGTTCCAGTAAAATGCTTCGAAGTGCATTTCGAGCTCGTGGTAAGAGTTGTAGTACGGACTGCGAGAAGTACCTTCATCAGTTCGTAAAAGTACCAGCTGTCGGTTTGGTTTCGAAAATTTGAGATTCAGGTTGGGGTGAAAAATGCTGTCTTCTTCGAGCGTGATTGTGACTTCAGTGTTTGAAGAGGTAAATCGATCAGGGCGAATCACAAACTCAAGTGCTTTGGCGTGCAAGAACGGCATGTCTTCCCTCATGAAAGTCATGGTTGCGGGATCTTCCAGAGTTCCCGAGCCGTAGAGTTTAGAACCAGCCATAGTGAAACCACCATCGTAATGCACACCTTCAACGATATTGCGAATTTTCAATCTTTGGTTGTACGATTCAAATCGCGGATAAGAGGCATCCTCCGGCCCTTTGGTTGCCAAAACCTTTTCGGTTAGTTGCCCGATAAGCGGCTGATCGAAAAAGGAGTTGTAGAACGTCACAGAGTCCACAATGAAACTCGGGCTCTTAAGGGTAATCTCGTAATCATTGAAGGTAGCATAAGTCGATTGCGTGTCGAGCGCGGCCCGCTCCCAGGTTACCTTTCCTTTCGATCCGTACCATTTTTCTTCTGTAGGAGCATAAAATCCACTTGTATTGAAAATCCTCAAACTGTCACCTTTGGAATAGCAGGTAATCATGTGATTTTCGATTTCAATTTTTGGCAAGGAGTCGATCACAAAGCGGTAATCTTTTGACGATGACTTCCACTCCACTGCACGCGATTGAAAGAAAATATCTTCCTCGAAAAGTGCCCGGCTGTTGGCTAACACATCGGTAACAAAGCGATCGGCCCTTCTGTCTTCCATCATCTCTATGAGAAAAGCACTCCACTCTTTAAGCTTTTGTGAAAAATCTTCCTTTTGGGAAAGAGCCATCAAAGAATGGATCAGGTTCTCGAATTCTGGATAGGCTTTGTGGCGTTCCTCCAGCATTCGATCCGAAAGAGTAAACACAACCTCGTAGTCTTCTGCTGAAAAAGCTCCAGAGAGGAAAATCGGTTCAAACTTGTCTTCTACCAGATCTTTTCCTTCGCGCTTTTTTGAGTCACTCATGAAGTCTGATAACTCCTCGATATAAGTTTCGGCACTGTGCGTAAACTCCTTCCTCGATTGAGCATTTACGATTGAAAAAAGAAAAACAGAAACTGCTAAAAGTAGAATCGACTTTGACATGATTTTCCCGTGTGTTTTGACCAAAGTAACGGAAAATCTGCTGCTAGCGTGTAGGGGATTTTCGACAAGTTGTTAAAAATTTATACTCACCTGTCAGGCGAAACTAGCTCCTGGCAAAATGCAAAAGTGACCAGGTGTCTTTTTCCTCTTCTCCAACTTTTTGCAAACCGTGTTCGGCACAGGCTTTCTCCAAAATTTGATTGTCGACCGTGAAAAACCCACTGAGTAGAAGATACCCGCCAGTGTTGAGCGTTGCAACGTAAGCGGACATATCGTTGACCAACACATTCCGGTTGATGTTGGCAATTATTACATCAAACTTTCTTCCACGGATTTGCTCCACTCCGCCTTCCAGAATTTCAATTGATTCGGCTCCATTGAGTTTCGCATTTTCTATCGTGTTCTCATAAGACCAGTGGTCGATATCTACAGCCAATACCTTTGACGCGCCACGCTTTTGCGCTAAAATTGCCAGAACGCCAGTTCCGCAGCCCATGTCCAAAACGGCTTTCGATTGAAGGTCTATTGCCATGAGTTTTTTGGCCATCAAAAAGGTAGTGGCGTGGTGGCCGGTGCCGAAGGACATTTGAGGTTGGATGATCAAGTCCAGCACTCCTTCTTTGGGAGCCTCGTGAAATGGCGCTCTGATGTAACACTTCCCGTCTACATCTATCGGAGAAAAATTTTCTTCCCAGGTTGCATTCCAGTTTTGGTCGGGTACATTTTCAATATCGAACGAGAGTTCAACTCCCTCGAGGTTCGAAGTCTGCAGATCGTTTAGAGCTGATTTATCGAATTCGGGCTTTTGGATGTAAGCTTCCATACCAGTTTCGGTATCGACAAAGCTCTCATAGCCGATCTCTCCGAGCTCTGCCACGAGAATTTCTCTGGCTGGCTGAAGTGGTGAAATTGTGAAGGTGACTTTAACGTAATCCACAGTTATTTGGCTGCTTTTATGATTGCTAAAAAGTCTTCGGCTTTCAATGACGCTCCCCCTATCAGACCACCATCTACATCTTCGCAAGAAAAGAGCTCTTCGGCATTGGCGGGCTTCACACTTCCACCGTAAAGTATGGTTATTGAATCGGCCACGGAATCATTGAATTTCTCTGCCACCAACTTTCTTACTGAAGCGTGAATTTCCTGTGCTTGCTCCGAAGATGCTGTCTCGCCAGTTCCAATGGCCCAAACCGGCTCGTAGGCCAAAACACTCTGTTTCATTTCTTCTTCGCTCAACTGATCGATGGCAGCCGAAACCTGGTTTTTCACAACCTCGAAGTGATTTCCAGCTTTTCTCTCTTCGAGTTTTTCACCGAAACAGATAATGGGATGCACGGATGCATTCAGACACGCTTTGGCTTTTTTCGCCACGAGTTCATCAGTTTCACCGAACAAACTCCTGCGCTCTGAGTGGCCCACGATACAGTAATCTACGGTCATTGACCTCAACATTTCTGCGCTGATCTCGCCAGTGAACGCACCAGATTTTTGATCGCTGCAATTCTGTCCACTCAGCGTGAGCACGTCTATTGAAAGAGCCGCAATTCCCGACAGGTAGGCCGAAGGCGGAGCGATCACCACGGAAACATCCTCCGGAAATTGACTTCGATTTTTGTCGAGTTCATTCACGAGCTCCTTTGCCTCGTCCCAGAGCAGATTCATTTTCCAGTTGCCGGCTACCATTTTCTTTCTCATAAAAGCGAATTTTGATTCTAACAGGAGGCAAAATAAAGGAATTATTTAAGGAAGTTTGCTGCAAATTAAATTTGTACTTTCCCTTCTTCTCATCCTATTTTATGAGCGAAAACCCATTACATATTCTCCGTGATTACTGGGGCTACGGATCTTTTCGTCCCAGCCAGGAAGAGATTAT
Source organism: Halocola ammonii (assembly GCF_049334165.1). Classification (NCBI taxonomy): domain Bacteria; kingdom Pseudomonadati; phylum Bacteroidota; class Flavobacteriia; order Flavobacteriales; family Halocolacceae; genus Halocola; species Halocola ammonii. Next base: position 13,262 of record NZ_JBEGHD010000016.1, on the reverse strand, counting down.
TACACACGCTCTCGAAGGTAGGGATACGCTGGCTTTGCTTCCTACCGGTGGTGGGAAAAGCATTTGTTTTCAAGTCCCTGCGATGTGTAGGGAAGGAATTTGCATCGTTATTTCTCCGCTCATTGCTCTAATGAAAGACCAGGTAGAGAACTTAAAGAAGAAGGGCATTGAAGCTTATGCCATAACTTCGGAAATGCACTACAACGAAATCGACAGAGCGCTCGACAACTCGATTTACGGCAACACGAAATTTCTCTACGTTTCGCCTGAGCGACTCAAAACCGACTTGTTTCTCGAGCGGTTCAAAAAGATGAACGTCAACCTCATTGCCGTTGACGAGGCTCACTGCATTTCTCAATGGGGCTATGATTTTCGCCCGCCTTACCTCGAAATTGCCGAGATCAGACAGTGGCACCCTAAAGTTCCTGTACTCGCCCTCACCGCGACAGCCACCGAAGACGTTGTTCAGGACATTCAGGAAAAGCTCCAATTTGAAAAATCCAATGTTGTTCGAAAAAGCTTCGAGCGGAAGAACCTTGCCTACGTGGTAATGCAGCGCGATGACAAATACAATAAGCTTCTCGAAATCGTTTCGAAAGTAAAAGGAAGTGGAATTGTGTACGTGGGAACTCGAAAACGAACAAGAGAAATTGCGGAATTTTTGTTGGCCAACAAGGTCTCCGCTTCGTGGTACCACGCTGGACTAAAGCCTGAGTGGAAAGCAAAAGTGCAGGAAAGCTGGCTGAAAGACGAAACAAGGATCATTGTGGCCACCAACGCTTTTGGGATGGGAATCGACAAGCCAGATGTTCGAGTTGTGGCTCACATGGATATTCCCGCCAACATTGAGTCTTACTTCCAGGAAGCCGGCCGTGCTGGAAGGGACTTAAACCGGGCTTTTTGTGTAATGCTGTGGAACGACCAGGATATGGATTTCCTGAAAAAGCGCCATGAAGATCGATTTCCGGAAAAGGAGTTTATCAAAACCGTGTATAAGTCACTGGGAAATTATTACTCGATCGCAATTGGCGCAGGAACTGGAGCCAGCCGGGAGTTCAGACTGGATGACTTTTTGAAAACATACAGCCTGCCGGCATTTAAGACTTTCAGTTCGCTCAAGCTTCTCGAAATGGCGGGCTACCTTTCATTGACTGAAGCTGTTTATAGCCCTTCGAAAGTGATGTTCAAAATTGAGCAAAGAGCGCTTTACAGCTATCAGGTGAGCCACCCAAAGATCGACCCTTTTATAACTGTCTTGCTGCGCTCCTACAGCGGTTTGTTCGAGTATTACACCTCAATTCGCGAAGATTTGCTGGCCAGTAGGTGCAAAGTAGACCAGAAGCAAATTGTAAAGTGGCTGAGCGAATTGCACGATCAAAAGGTCCTGGAGTATATCCCAAAGTCGGACAGCCCTCGCTTGAGCTACACTTACGAAAGAGTTCACGAGGACAAACTTTATTTACCGGCTGACATTTTTCAAAACCGTCAACAACGGGAAGAGATTAGACTTCTTGGAATGATCGATTACCTGAACGCCACTGATTGCCGAAGTCGCGTGTTGTTGAGATACTTTGGAGAAACCGGAGCTCCACACTGTGGGCACTGTGACGTATGTACAAAAGCCAAAAAAGAGGGAATTTCACCTGCTCTCTGGGATGAGATTTCAGGAACACTTCTCGAGAAGATCATGACAAAAAAGCTCAGAATTGATCAGTTGAGCTCTACTTTTCCAGAAGCCGATCCCGAGTTGCTTCGAAAAACAATTCAGTGGAAAATCGACAGTGGCGAACTCGTAGTTTCGGATGACGAAAAGCTTTCACTTCAAAATAAATTCTAGCCCGATCTGCTCCTAACCTCACAAGTTTAACTGCTGATTTTTTGGAGTTTACGAAACTTTTTCTTAACAAGACGTAAGTGATAGGAACACCAAAAACCTGTTACAGTTATGAAAAACGTTATTATTAGTTACAGCAACTTACCGAATGAAGTAAAAGAAAAAGTAGATAAGAGATACCCACACGGATTCGATCACGATAGTTTCGAGTTTGAGCATCCGCAGAAGCCCGTAGTTTACACGGCTGTGGAAGTAGAAATAGGAGGAAAAAAATTTCTGATCAAACTCGACAAGAAAGAAAAGAAGATCGACCGCTTTGCGGATGAGATCTAATGGCTCAAGTCAATATAATTTTGATTGCCGGAGGTGATCCTGAAATTCAGGATCAGCTCCGGCTTTTTTTACCTAGTGCGGTAAATACTTTTTCACCAAACCATAAAAGAAAGTCCCCAAAAGAGCTCCTAAAATCACCAGCAAAATGGGTAAATAGCCGAACCCGATGAGAACAAACATGGGCCCGGGGCAAGCTCCGGCAAGTGCCCAGCCGAGACCGAAGAACGTTCCTCCAATCAGGTAGCGTGCAATAGATTTTTTCTTTGGTGCAAATACAATCGGCTGACCTGAAAATGAAGTCATGTTTGTTCGCTTGATTACTTGGTGGATGATAATGCCGAGTACCACAGCGCTACCGATCACACCATACATGTGAAACGAGCCGAATCGAAACATCTCGTAAATGCGATACCAGGAAATGATTTCCGCCTTAGCCATTACAATTCCGAAGACGATTCCCGTCAAAATAAATTTCAAATACTTCATGCTCTTTGTTGTTGTCCTTTGTGAAAAAATGACCAGTGCTTCCCTCACAGACAAACTGTAGGGAACTACTTGTGAATTACTGGCTTTAGAAAATAAGAGGTAAGCCGAAATAGGTCATCAGAAGGCCTCCGATAAAAAAGCCTATAACGGCAATAAGGGATGGCAACTGTAAATTACTCAGCCCAGTGATGGCGTGCCCCGAGGTGCAACCGCCAGCGTAGCGAGCTCCAAAGCCCACCAGAAATCCGCTGACAATCAAAATCAAGATGCCACTTGCCGACTTCCACGCTTCGGGTCCAAATATCTCCATTGGGAGATACTTCTCGCCCACCTTTTCGAAGCCTAGCTCAGATTGAAGGGTTTGCTCTACGGATGTTGCAATTTTCACAGATTCTGAGTCCATCAAAAACTCGTAGGAAATCCATCCACCGAGTATTGCTCCAGCCAAAAAAATCAGGTTCCACTTTTGGTTCTTCCAGTCGAAATTGAAAAACTCGGAAACCGTGCCGGCACCTGCTGCTGAGCAAAGTGTCCGCAAGTTGGATGAAAACCCGAAAGTCTTGTCAAAATAAATCAGTGCAAACATCACCAATGCTATCATTGGCCCGGCTACATACCATGGCCACGATTGTGTAATCCATTCCATAAATTTCTAAGTGCGTTAGATTAAAAAACAAAAAACACCCAACCGATATCCCTCGACTGAATGTGGGTGCAAAATTGAGATGTAAACTTTGGAAAGACTGTGACTGAAGTTACGCCCGGTATGAAACTGCACCGAAAAACAGAATGATTACTTGAGCATCAACTCAATGAGAATTGGGAAATGATCAGATCCGATGTTTTTTAACTTCTTCATCCGAACAAGCTCGAAGTGCTGAGAACAAAAAATATGGTCGAGGGGCCAGCGCATCAGAACCGACTTAGTGTGGAAAGTTGAAAAGAACCCCCTGCCCTTTCGCGGGTCGAGCAGTTCCGACTCTTTAATAAACGAGGTTGTGGTGTAGCTCCAGGCCACATCGTTCAAATCTCCTGCAACAACTATTGGATCGTGCATTTCGCTGCATTCTTCGGCAAGTTTCATCAGTTCCCGATCGCGAGCTGTTGAGTATTCGTTTTCCGTTGGCGATGGTGGCTCCGGATGAAGGCCAAAAAACCAGAAGCTACGCCCATCATTAAGTTTCACCTTCGTCTTCATACTGGGAATTTCATCCTTTATCAAATAGCGAATCTCATCGTCTTCGAATTCAAACTTTGAGAAGAGAAGCATTCCATAAGTATTGTCGAGAGGCTTCAAAATTGAATAGGAATATTTGTAACTCAGCAGCTCTACCCCATCGAGCCACTTCTGATCTGTCTCCACCATCATGATCATGTCGGGGTCGTATTTGTCAACCTCTCCCAGAAAATCGTCAAACCTTGTGTTGTCCTGAAACACGTTGTAGATCATTAGCCTAACGTCAGGTGATTTAGATTTTTCGGAGGTGCTCTTTAGCGTCTTTTTCGAAAGTGGGGTAAAGGGAAAAATATGGTAACCAATTCTGGCCAACATCACTGTCATCACAAGTAATACCAGTTGATAATACCAAATGGGCACATAGAAAATGACCCCAACTATGAAAACTGCAAGAACGAAAATGAATTTCTGAATCCTGGGAAACTCGAGTGCTCGAAAAGTCCAGTGGTCGTGACGAATCATAGGAATGACCACAGATAAAAAAGATATTGCTGCGAAAATATAAAATGCTACCTGTTCAATCATCGGGGCGATCTGTTCGGGCGAAGTTACACGAATATTTTTCTGAATCGAATTATTGATGTTAAGAGCGTCATCGTGATTTCTGCTACATTTGGCACGACAAATCAAACTTGCCAAATGGAAATATTTCTTCAGGGAGACACGTGGATTGCACTGTTAACGCTCACATTTTTAGAGATCGTCCTCGGAGTGGACAACATCATTTTTATCTCAATCGTATCGAACAAATTGCCGCAGGAACAACAGCGAAAAGCACGATTGCTAGGACTCAGCCTGGCTTTGATTATGCGGGTGGCATTGCTTCTTGGAATCACATTTATCATTCAGGCAAAAGAGCCGATCTTCAGTTTGTTTGAAGTAGACTTCAGTGTACGAGATTTGATATTGATTGCCGGTGGGCTGTTTCTCCTTGGAAAAAGTACCACGGAAATCTACGGAAAGGTTGAAGGTGAAGATCACGAGGATCGAGCGGTGAAAACGCGCGGGTTTGCAAGTGCCATCACGCAAATTGTTATTCTCGACCTTGTTTTTTCTTTCGACTCAATTTTAACGGCCATCGGGTTAACAGACGAAATTCTGCTGATGATCATTGCAGTTGTAGTCTCAATCATCGTGATGATGATTTTTGCAGGTCAGATCAGCACATTCATCAACAAACACCCGTCTCTCCAGGTGCTGGCTCTGGCATTCCTCATTCTTATTGGTTTCATGCTTGCTATCGAAGGTTTCGATCAGCACGTGCCCAAGGGATACATCTACTTTGCGGTGTTCTTCTCGCTTCTGGTCGAAGTGCTCAACATGCGCCTGAGGCGAAAGGAGCGTAAAAAACGAATAGAGAAGCAGCGCAAAGAAGCGCGTGAATCAGTTCACTGAGAATTTTTAAAGAAGAACAATTTTGCAGCGGCTTATGCCACGTTGGTGTAAACTGCCTGAATGTCTTCGTCATCTTCGATTTTGTCAAGAAGCTTTTCGATGTCTTCCAACTGTTCTTCAGTGAATTCCTGTGGATTGTTGGAGATGCGTTCGAGAGATGACTTCGACACTTCAATGTTTTTGTCTTCAAGCGCCTGACCAAGTGCTCCAAACTGGGTGTAATCAGCGTAGAGGTAGTACTGACCGTTGTTCTCTTCTATTTCTTCGAGGCCAAAATCGATCAGTTCGAGCTCCATTTCTTCGGGGTCCCAATTCTCTTGTTCGTCAATCACGAAAACAGCTTTTCGATCAAACATAAATTCCAGAGAGCCATTCGGCACCAGCGAGCCTCCGGCCTTGTTGAAGTATGACTTTACGTTAGCTACAGTCCGGGTGGAATTGTCTGTCGCGCATTCTACGAAAACGAGCACTCCGTGAGGACCTTTTCCTTCGTAAGTCATCTCCACCATCTGGTCGGCATCCTTCCCTGACGCACGCTTGATGGCAGCCTCGATGTTGTCCTTGGGCATGTTCTCCGACTTCGCATTTTGAATAGCCGTTCTCAATTTGGCATTCATCTCGGGATCAGGGCCACCTTCTTTAGCTGCGATCGTGATAGCTTTTCCGAGTTTTGGAAAAAGTTGGGACATCTTGTCCCACCGCTTTTCCTTAGCGGCTCTTCGGTATTCAAATGCTCTACCCATTTTTTAAAAATAATATCCCGAAAACGTACCAACTCAAAAAAAATGAGTCAGTCGCAGGAAGGTCTGTTCTATTTTCTATTCTTGTTGCGCTCGTCCTGTAGTTCGCGGCTGAGCTTTTGCTCGCGCTCCAGGGCGCGTTTCTTTTGCTGCTCCATTTCATCCTGAAGCTCTGCAAGTTTTCCCTTTACATCTTTTGTCACGCTGTTGCTCCGATTGAATCTGAAGATAAAAATGAGTAACAGCAACAAAAGGCCACCAATTATCGACCAAATCACTACGCGATAAAATGGTTTCTTCATTGGAACCGTACCAACGAAGTTCATGCTATCCATGGCGTTTTGCGTTTCCGCCAGCTCGCCTTCTGTGCCTTTTAACTTTGTTTCCAGGCTCGAGATAGTTTCCTCCTGCTCGTCTATCTGTGAGTTGAGATCCTTGATTTCGGTACTGATAGCTGCAAGAGAATCCTTCAAACTCGCCTTAAAAGTTTGCATCCAGTCTTTTGGAATTACTTCGTACTGCTGGTAATTGTTAGATTCTTCTATTAGATACTCAAACTGATTTTGAAGCGGTCCGCTCTCGAGCGAAAGTTCTTCTTCCTGCTCATCTTGTGCGAGTACTATGTTTCCACAAAATACCAAAGTTAGAAGTGGCAAAAGAAAATTGAGCTTACTGATTTTCATGCGATTTGTCTTTAAAATTTAGGGCGTCTTACAGTTGTGGCAAAAGTAAAAAGCTTTTCCAACGGTTTTCGATTGACTATTATTTTTTGTCCTTGTAAGATTGTCATTTTACGCTTCACGTTAAACGGTGGTTGAGCAAAGGAAGTTAGCAAAGATTTAATTTTTGAAACCGACCAGTTTTCCACATCTTTGAGCACTCTAATTTCATATTCTTCAAAGATGAAAAACATTTTACTGGCGCTTACCATTTTGATTTCTTCAACAGCATTTTCGCAAGATCACTTTTTTGGTCTTACCGGTGGCCCCAATGTCACCGATGTTATTCACAACGATTTTTTGGAAAGTACCGACTACGAATTCGGCTTTACTGCTGGGTTCAATTATCAGTATCGACTCAACGAAAATATTACGATTGGTGCAGACCTGCTTTATGAAAAGCGCGGGTTTAATTCGGTAGTTCTTTATTCGAGGGAAGACGAGTTTAACAGTGTTTACTCGCTCACAGTTTTCGACTTTCACTACGTGACCCTACCGATTAAAGCGGGCTATCGACTTAATGTCACCGACAAACTCTACGGTTTCGGAAATCTCGGTGTCGCTCCAGGTTACCTCATCAAAACAGAGTTTGACATTCCCGAGCTATTCTCCTACAACGGAGGAGAACCTATCACAGCGAATAAAACCGAAGAGGCCAATAGAATTGACCTGGCCGGATTGGCAGAGCTTGGTGCAGGTTATCAGATTTCAGATAACATTTTGTGCTACGTACTCGCGAAATATCAATACAGCATTCTTAGCGTGAGCGACACAGAGTACTTTGAAAGAAGCGACATTCACCACCACGGAATTTCTCTTATGGCCGGAGTTTCATTCAGGCTTTTCCAGGGAGATTCTGACAGTGAAGAATAATTTTAATCCAAACTACCATTTACCATGATTTACATTTTAAGCATGCTCTTTTTGCTCTTCTCTCCGGCAAAAAAATACGAGCTCGAGCTCAATCTCAAAGAAGGAGAAATATACTATCAAAACATTACTGCAACGAGCACCATGACTCAGAACATTCAGGGTACTACGCAGAATGTAGATATGGAAAGCTCCAGCAATTCGAAGTTCGAAGTGGTTTCTGTCACCGAAAATGGATATGTTTTTGACGTCTCTTTTGTGTGGATGGAATTGTCAATGGAATCAGGCGTCATCAATCAATCCTTCTCTTCGAGAAGAGAAGGCGATGACGTAGACATGATGTCGAAAATCCTGAAGGAATTGACCAAAAAGCCCTTTTCGATTGAAATGACTTCGAAGGGTGAAGTAACCGCCATCTCTGGAATAGACGAATTATATTCACAGGCATTGAGTCAATTTCCCGAAATGTCTGAAATGGAAAAGCAGCAGGTACGAGCTCAAATGAGTCAGGCTTACGGCAAGGCAGCCATAAAGGGAAGCGTTGAGCAACTCTCATCCATTTTCCCCTCAAAAAAGGTTTCTATAGGCGATACCTGGACAAAATCCATAGAGCTTCAGTCTGGCATGGAAGCAACTCAAGACGCTACCTTTGAGCTGGTGGAGGTAACAGATGAGTTTGTCACTATTAGGATGAATTCGGAAATAGCCACTGCTGATAAGGATGCCTATGTACAAATTGGTGGCAGCGAGGCAAAGTACTTAATCTCTGGTACTGGAACAGCAACTCTCAAGCTCGACAGAAAAACCTTGTGGACTGTTGAAGGAGACATCTCTCAAAAGTTTAGTGGAACTATAGAACTGCAGCCAGGACCTCAGGCGCCTAACGGAATGGAGATTCCAATTGAGTATGAAGTATCGACAGTCATCAAAGACCGGTAAGCCGGCACCTCGGGCAAAGAAAAGATAACATTCATTTTTGTAAATTGCCCTACAAACGCAACTTTAAAACAAGCAAATCATGAGCAACGAAGTGATGGGAATTCCGAGTGTTGATCTAAAGGAATTCACCGAAGGAAACGAAGAGCAGAGAGCAGCTTTTGTGAAAAAATTGGGAGAGGCTTACGAGCGTATCGGGTTCGTGGCCGTTAAAAACCACCTGATTGACGAATCTACAGTTGAGAAGCTTTACTCCGAAGTAAAGAAGTTCTTTGACTTGCCCGAAGATACCAAGAAGAAATACGAGAAAGAAGAGCTAGCAGGACAGCGCGGTTATGTTTCCTTTGGTAAAGAACACGCCAAAGACAGCAATGCAGGAGATCTCAAAGAATTTTGGCACTTCGGCCAGGAGGTTGAAGGCGAAGACCCAATCAAGGAAGAATACCCTGACAACATTTATGTTGACGAATTGCCTGAATTCAACAAGGTCGGTATCAAGGCTTACAAAGCCCTTGAGAAAACTGGTGAGTCGATGCTTCGCGCAATCGCACTTTACCTCGGGCTGGATGAGAAATACTTTGACGACAAGATCAAAAATGGAAACAGCATCCTTCGTCCTATCCACTACCCTCCAATTACAGAAGAGCCGAAATCGGCTGTGAGAGCCGGTGAGCACGAGGACATCAACCTCATCACGCTATTGATTGGTGCTTCTGCTGAAGGCCTTCAGGTGTTGAACAAAAAAGGTGAATGGGTTGACGTGACAGCTTTGCCCGACCACATTGTGGTGAATGTTGGCGACATGCTACAGAGACTGACGAACAACAAATTGAGATCGACCACACATCGAGTTATCAATCCACCGAGAGAAAAATGGGGAACATCGCGTTACTCAATTCCTTTCTTCCTGCATCCACGGAGCGACATGCGCCTCGACTGCCTTGAAGAGTGCGTTCCAGAAGGTGAAGAGCCAATGTATGCACCAATTTCAGCAGGTGGCTACCTCGAAGAAAGACTAATAGAAATCGGACTTTTGAAAAAATAAGAGTCCCGGAAGAACTACAACCAAAAGTACACTTCTACTTAACGAGCCATTGGCGTGCATTGCACTTCAGTGGCTTTTTTTTATTGCATGGCTTCAAGGTCGCTTAACTTTTTCTTAACTTTCATGGATTACTAACTCAATATTTATCACCATGAAGAAACCTTTACTCTTTTTGGCAGCGGTCTTTGCTGCCACTTTTAGCTATTCACAAACAATCCTGCTCAATGAGGATTTTGAATCTTACAATCCTGGAGATCTGATAGCCGAACAATCAGCTGATTTCACCACCTGGTCTGGGACGGAAGGAGGAAACGAAGATGCCCCAGTTTCGGATGACCTCGCAGCCAGTGGCTCTAACTCTTTGAAATTTGAAGCATCTTCGGTTCAGGGAGGCCCAACCGACATTTTTATGCCTCTCGGTGTAGAAACAGGTACCTACGCCATCCAGTTTAAAATTTTCGTACCCTCAGACGCAGCAGCTTATTTCAATATGCAGACGACCACCACTCCTGGCGATGGCTGGGCCTGGGACATCTACATGGACCAGGGAAGCTTAAGCCTTCAGGTTCAAGGCACTGAACAGGCATCGACAAGTTTCAACCACGATGAGTGGATCACTGTCACAATAATTGTGTCTATGGACAATGACGAAATCAACTTTGTGATCAATGAAGAGCCGCTGGGTTCAATCCCTTACGTAGAACCTGTTGCAGGAGGAATCAATTTCTTCGCTTACGGTGGCGAAACAACTATCGGGCTCTACTACATCGATGACGTCAATGTAGTGGACACCACCGTTGGAATTGAAGAAAACGAGAAACCAGAATTCACAGTTTATCCAAATCCGGCTAGCGATGTGGTAAAAATCGATGCTTCAAAACTTCAGAATGGAGACAAGATTTCGGCATTTGATCTGACCGGAAAGAAAGTATTCGAATCAACTGTCGGCAGCGACCTGATCCACGAGATTGCTGTGGACGATTGGCAGAGAGGAATGTACTTTTTCCAAATCGTGAATAAAAAAGGAACGACCACTAAGAGATTGGTGGTACGCTAGCTAGTTCTTTCTACATGAGAACTTACGGAGAAACCCTGCGAATTTCGCGGGGTTTTTCTTTTACGCCTTTTCAGACTCCGCTTTAACTTCGATGGTCGAAGGGTTTAAAATCAACTCAGCCACTTCCCGTCCTGTCTTCATGGCTGCGTTGAGTGAGCCGTTGAGCAAATAATCTCCTACCCTGTAAATGTTTTTTGAAAGCTCGTATTCACCTGGCTTTACCTCGTTTCTTACCGATCTCTGGTTGGGTAAAGCATACTCGATGTGATAATTTTTCACGTGGCTCAACTGCAAGGTAGTCACAGGAAAATTGTCGATCAATTCGTCTTTCACGCGTTGTTGAATTTCCCGAATGGAATAATTTCTTCGATACTTCACTGTCACGGAAATGAGTGAAGAATCGCTATTGGAGTAAGTTTCCTGCACATTGTCCAGGATGGCGATGTTGTTGGTCAGCTGACCCGACTTAGAGTAAAGTGCAATGAGCGGCTCTTCGTAAAGCGGCTGATTCGATTCGAAATAAAGACAGGTAACATCTGCGGGTGGCTGACGCTTGGAGTTTGGCAAAAGCTCTGGCGTGTCGGCAGCAACCACAATTTGATCTGCAGTGTACTCCTTACCGTCTTTGCAAACTACCTTTCCCTCCTCATAGAATTCAACGGGAGCATCACAAATTATCGACCCTTCTGGCAAACTGTCTCCGATTTGACGGGGAATCGCTTCCATTCCCTCTGCTGGAATTGCTGCACTGCCTTCAGAAAACATCTTGAAAACAAACTCAAACATTCTGCTGGAAGTTTTGAGGCGGTGCTCAAGAAAAATCCCACTGAAAAATGGTTTGAAAAAACGCTGGATAAACTTGTGAGAAAAGCCCTTGTCCTGAAGGTATTCCATTGTGGTTTTCTCCGGCCGGGAAAAAATCTTTTCCAGCGAATCTCGCTTCAGGCGATTCTTCAATCGGTAAAGCAAAATTTTATCGCTAAGCGTTCCCACCCTGGAGAAAATCATACTAAACATGGTTCCGGGAGTCCGCGAAGGATCCGAGAGCTTGTAGTCTCCGCGGTCGGTGTAGATCAAAGAGCCCGAGCCAAATTCCTTTAAGTCAAGTGCTTTGTAGTCGAGCAATTTTTTCGCTTCTGGGTAAGCTGTCAGTAAGACCTGAAAACCGTGATCGAGCAAAAAGCCTTTGTAGCGATCGGTTTTCACACGACCTCCAATTCTATCGGAAGCTTCGAGGACTTTCACTTTCTTTCCACCCTTGTGGAGATAGTGAGCGCAGGTCAATCCTGCTATGCCTCCCCCGATAATTATTACATCTGCGTCTTTGGTGCTCATGGTCGCGTTGCGATTTTGATTACTCCAATTGCGGAAATCATCCGCGGAAAAACTTGATCGTTGTTTCGGTTACTTCTTCGAGGTGTTCGGGGAGTTCTTCGCTCTCCCACGGGTGCGAAGATCCGAAAGTATGTCCAGCTTTCTTAATTGTTTTCATACTGGAATTTTCTCCCCAGCGAGAAAGCGATTTGGCGGCATTTCTGGAAACAGACTCGTCTGCATCACCGTGAATGGCCAGGTGTGGAACCTTCAATTTTGTCACAGCCTTTTTGATATTCAGTGCGGATTTGTTTTTTAGGTAATCTTCGTAAAACTGATACTTGTGCGGCATTTGCTGTCCGGTGCGACCGTTTTTCACGTAGTAAACGCCTTCCTCTTTCCATTCTCTCAGAGCATCCTCATCCGGGAATCGCTTTCCGAAATCGGCCACACTTGCCCAGGTAGCGACTTTCTTGACACGTTCATCGCTCGCAGCTTGCAGCAGTGAAATCCCTCCTCCCCGACTGTGTCCAATGAGAAATACGCCACTTTGATCGATTCGGCTCTTGGGTAAAATATTGGTGAACTCCACCCAGTTGATCACCATGTTTAGATCACCTTTTTCGATGGAGTAGTTGTTTTCACTAAACGCTTCGAGATCGGGGAAATCGATTGGATCTTCAACGGTACCACCGTTGTGGCTGAAGTTAAATTTGATAAAGAGAAAACCGGCATCGGCAAATTTTTGCGCTACCAGATCCCAGGCACCCCAGTCTTTGAAGCCCTTGTAGCCGTGACTAAAAATCACGATTGGCATGTTTTGCGATTGGTCCTCCCAAAATGCGTCAAGCACAATTGGCCTTCCGCTGCTTCCTTCTATCTTTTGATTGTTGAGTTTTTTCATTGAAATGTTTGGCTTTGCCAATAATAACAATCGTGTTGGACAAGGGTTTAAAAAAGTTTTTAATCAATTGTTTTACAGACAAATACAGGCTTCTACCTACTCAGTGCTGGGAACTTGAAATATTAAGTTCAGCTAAGGAGTGGAGGAACTTTAAGACTTTTGCGAGTAACTTCAAAAGGATAAAACCACATAGGCACAATAGAAGTTCTTCTTCTTTCACCTGCATTTTTCAGCCGAAGTAATTCCCAGTACTGTTCATGATCGTTCGAAGACACATAGAAATTAGAGCTCTGACTATGTGCCTTTGATTTCCTATGTGCCTATGTGTTTCCTTTTCCGTAGCTGAAAGCAGGCTACTCAGCGCTGGAACCTGAAACATTAAGGTGAGTTAA
>NZ_JBEGHD010000015.1:0-103647 GCF_049334165.1 Halocola ammonii | reverse complement strand
CTCTTATGGTCACTCAGGACAGCTGTCAGTTTGTTACCGATTGCTTGGAATTTCCTGTGGTTAGTGTGGAGGAATTAGATGTCAATCAGATTGAAGTTTATCCTAACCCCGTTTCTGACTTCATACAGATTAAGGGGTTAAGAAACGGTCGAAAAATTGATGTGTTCAATACCATGGGAAAACAGGTCTCCTCAATAGTTGCTGAAAACAAAACCGAAGAGCTTGATTTCACCGATCTCGCTCCGGGTGTCTACTTTTTGAGAATTTCCGATGACAAAGGAGTTTCGACTTTCAGAATTGTGAAAGAATAGCAGGTTGGTCGGCCTTTTTTAATCAACGAACCACCAATCTGGTTGACAAACCATTCCCTGCTCTCAGGATGTAAACTCCCGATTGCAGGTGTGAAATATCTATCTCACCAGAGAGCGGGACAGTTACTTTTCCCAGAGATCTACCCTCAATTGAATTGATGCTTAGATCAACACCTTCAGCTCCTTTCACGGCAACCTGATCTACTGCAGGATTTGGTTGGAGCCTTAACTGATTATTCTTAGTCATTTCCCCGACTCCTGTCGTCAAATCCTGAACCGGGATGAAGTTCGAGAATTCATATTCACCATTCATCATGCTGTAGTATTCCACCTCGATTTCTCCAGTGAAACTTCCCTCCGGTTCAAGCAAAACGCTAAACCGCTCACCGGGATAAATCTCGAGAATTTCCGGTGAAAAGGCATTTTCCAAAACCCGCCCGTCAGACATCATCACTTCGGCATTTAGGTTCTCGGGAAAATGAACCTTTACAAGCGAGTATGCCATGCTTCCGAGTCGCAATGCGATTTTTTCGTTGGGTAATGCCCCAACAGTGGTCCCAGTGCTTTGCAAGTCTTCTCCTGACCTTCCGTTGACCATAAAATAGTCAGGTTGAATTTCATGAAAAGGAAAAGCCATTGCTGGATTATCATTGGTCTCTCGCTCCAAATCAGACATCAAGAATTCGTAACTGCGGTCGTAAACAGGACCACCTTCAAAGAGTTGGTTCTCGCCTGCCTCAACTACAAACATTCCGTACATACCCATGGTGAGATGCAGCGTGGTGGTGACGTGGCAGTGATAGAGAAATGTACCTTCGTGACTGGCCTTAAAGCTGTATTCACCTGTTTGCCCCGTGTAGACCGTGAAAGAAGTTTGCGGAACACCGTCATTGGCCTGGTCCACATCCAGTCCGTGTAGGTGAATTGTGTGACCCTCCTGAGAAAAGTTGGTAAAAGCCAGATGTACACTGTCTCCTTTTTGAGCGGTGAGTAGCGGTGCAGGAAGCGTCATTGGCTCATCCATAAATCCGTAGCCCCAAAAGTTCGTGCTGCCAAAAGGGCTGAGCTGCAACTGGCCATCCATCGCACTGTACAGGTCGAAGTTAACCTGCGAAAAGCCAGCAGAAGCCACCAAAAGAAAGATGATTAACAACCTGTTTTTCATGGGTTAACTTGAATTTGGGTTAGCATTCCTCCGGGATAAAAACCGGTATTGGTCACGGCAATCAGGTTGTGATCGTGCACGGGGTAAACCCCTTCCTGATCGGCAACGAGTTTGAATGTCATCGCCTCCCCAGACTTAAGCGGAACAGTGTCTTTTATCCACCCAACTCTGTCAGATTGTATCTGTGCCGAAAGAATTTCTATGTGAAATCCGTGAAAGTGAAGCACGTGATCCATCACACCGGAGTTGACCACAGAAATGATTACTTCCTGCCCAAGATCGACATCCACCTTGCCCGAAGGATCTTCCAATGTGTAGGGATAGTAAGTCCCGTTTATCATGAAAAGCTCAGGTTGATAATCTGCCGGAATCTCGCTGGTGGTGGTGTTTGCCAGTTCCGTTGAAAGCGACTTATTCAAATCAAAAAGATTCCAGAAAAAGTGCGGCATTTCGGAGTAGCCGACCAAAATGATCCCCGAAGCTCCGGCCAGTTTGCCATAGCTAAAATCGGAGTAGTATCTCCACGTACCGGGATTTTCGAAGGAAAATGAAAACGATGCTTCTCCTCCGGCAGCAACAATGTTGTCGCTTTCCAGAATCCCATCGATGGTAAGGTTGTGATCCAACGTGTCGTGGTTAATCACCGTCAGGTTGAGAATCTCGCCCATCTCCAGTTCGATAATGGAGTTGGCTGAATTGAGAGTGTCGATAGTATTAAAAGAGCAAGCTGAAAAGCTATTCTCATCTATCGTAACAGTGCCCTTGTTGATGTAAAGCGTCACGTCCGCAGCCTTGGCAGCTTGTGAAGTAAGTATCGCAAGGACAATTAGTAAAAATCCGGAAAATCGCATCGTCATGGTTTGATCTTCAAATATAAGGCACAAGCCTGTCGGCTCCTTCTATTTGACAAAGATCATCTATTCTGCTGGCTCAAGTCATGGTTTGAGGCAACCTTTTAATCTAACTTCAAAAGAAAAAAGAGAGCCATGCCTAAATCGATAACAACAGTAAAAGAATTAGTGGAGACACTAAAGAATAAGCCACCGGGCAAAAGCTACTTGCAGGTGCTTAAAAGGATTGACATTCCACTCGATGAATTTGAAAAATATATCACCTGGAACCGCGACCGCTACACCAGAAACTGTCTGGTAAATACTGATGAATTTGAGCTTTTGCTCGTTTGCTGGGAAAAAGGCCACAAATCAGTAGTTCACGATTACCATACTCACATGGCGTGGGTAAAAACGATAAAAGGTCAGTTGAAAGAAGAGCGATTTATGGAGTTTGATGGAAAGCTTGAAAGAGTGAGTTCCGTCCACCTCGGAAAGGAGGACTTCTCATACCTGGCGGAGCCAATCGCCATCCATCGCTACTTGAACAACACTGATGATCGGACAATTAGTTTGCACCTCTATGCCGGACCAATTGAAAAATGGACCGAATACGACTTGGATACAGGAGAAGCTACAACGAGAAACGTGAGCTATGATTCGGTTTATAAATTCACAGACTCCGGAGGTGTTCGCGTTTCATAAACTCCCTCTGGAATCGGCAATGTGGATAAAAGAAAAAGCCCGGGAAATCCCGGGCTTTTTTATAAAACTTGCGATAAGCTCTTCTATATTTTGATTGAAACGCCAAGTCGAAGAATCGAAACTCCGTAGCCAAGCTCTAACATTGCAGCCAGATTGTCCTGAAAGAAGTAGCGGCCGCCAGCGAAGAAATCGTAGGCAAAGCCTCCTCCACTGCTACTCACATTGCCCGGAACATCTCCAACTTCCCTTGCTGTCGCAATATTAAACCCAAGCATTAAACCTCCGTAGATATCGAGATTCTCTTCGATAGGATAAGTGTATACCCCGCGAGGTCCAAGTACGATGTAAGTGTAGTTCCAGCCGTACTCACCACCAAAGTAATTGGTGCGAAAGCGGTTCTGGGCAATTCCAAAATATCCTCCGATAGAGACAGTTCCTTCGTCAACCACATCTTGCTCTATACCATAATCAACTGACACAGAAATTGGAGGCAAAACTGTTGAGTAGCCAAGGCCTCCCAGGTATGGTGTCCCAAGTCCAATCGCTGGACTCACTAAAATTTCACCTGGTGTAAAGTTATCTACCTGCTGGGCACGCATGCCAAGACCGGAGCCCAACAGCACAATCAAAATCAGAAATTTTTTCATCGTTTTCGGTTTTCTTAGTGGTTATGGATTTTTCAGTTTAGAATATAGCTATTCTTTTACAAATCTAATAGTTTTCAATCCATTTGCTGTCTCCACCTGTAAAATGTAAGCGCCTGAATTTAAACCACTCACATCAATGTCAGTTTCATTTGAAGCAGTTGCACTTTTCCCCTCGTCAATCATCCTTCCGCTAATTGAAAAGATGCGGTAATACTGCACTTGACTTTCTGCTGAAATTGAAAGCTGACCTGAAGTCGGCACTGGGTAAACAGTCACTGCTGCTAATTCAATTTCTTCTACACCGATCGGATCCACACAGCCAAGTGGTGTAAAGGTCACCAGCCCGAGCTCTTCATCATCAAACTGATGTGAAATCACAGACTCTGCATCTTCAACGGTGATCTCCTGCTCGCCCATCCAGCAATTGTTCATCGCCATCAGGTCGTTAGGAGTATTGTTGAAAAGCGCGTAAGTCACTCCTCCGTTGCCATTGTCTTCAAACACATTGAGTCCAGGGTTAAAGTTGGCTTCGGTTGTATCGCCAAGGTTAGCCATCGTTTCGCCCTGGAGTGTCATTCCCCAAAGATTCCCTGAGATCGTGTTTTCAGTAACAGTGGCCATGTTCTGGCTGGTTCCACTCATGTTAATTCCACTTCCTCCAAGAAGCGGCTCACCCTGAATGTTGTTGTCGTAAATATTGTTGCCAACGATAAGTGTCGTTAGATTTCCACCAATGGCCGCGATTCCATAACGGTTATTAAAAATCTCGTTGTTTTCGATCACCGCGTGACCTTCACCTCCGGCCAAAAGTGCCACGGCAATACCACCTGATTCTATATAGTCTGGATGACCTTCGATAGTGCAGTTGCTGATGATGATCGTGTCCTGTCCGGATGGCCCGAGGTTGATTTGCGACTTGTTTACGATGCTCGCTCCATTAAACTGGAAAGTGCAGTTGTCGATAATCGGTGCAAAAGCTCCGTTGGCCGGTGAGTTGATGGCCGCTGTTTGATTTTCGATAAAAGTGGAGTTGGTGATGCTCGGAGTACCGTCTGAAAAACCGAGTGCGCCTCCAGTTGAAGCAATCATTTCCTGGTACTGCACTGTGCAGTTATCCATTGTGAAGTCTTCAGTCAAAACCCGGAGACCACCACCGTATTCGAAAGTGGCGTTGTTCAGGTCGATCACAGAGCCGCTTTCAAATCGAAAGCCTTTGTAGTGTGAGTTTTCCTCAGCCCAGGTGAAGGTCAATCCATTCTCACTGTCAATAGTAAATCCACCCTGAATGGTGATCAGTGCGTTCGGGCTGATTTTCACGAGAAGGTCGCCCGTTTCTTCAAGAATGTCTGTAGCAGAAACAGTCACGCTATCTGTCACCAGATAGTCGTCACCGTCCATCACTACCGTTCCGTTGGAGTTTTCTACCAGATAATCAAAATCAATGGTAAGTCCATTGTCTGGAGTTGTGTATTGAGCCAACAAACTGCTGGCGATAAAAAGAGAAATGCAGGTAAATAAAAGTCTCATATTTCAAAATTTTGTTTGGGTGCAAAGTTAGAATCCACCAGAAGAAATCACCATCAGAACCGCCTTTCAATTGTTAAAAATTGCTGCTTTATTGTAAACTTAGAAATGTGTGAAACTTTGAACAAACGTCTTTAAAACCACGGGGTTGATCTTTAGAGAAACTCCAAACTCACGTTGTATTCAAAAAGACTTTGCATCTTTAGAGCGTGATAAGCAATGCAAGCAATATTGCCGTGGTTGGCGGCACCCGATTCGATTCTCAAAAGGGAGCCAGGCTCCTTCGAGAAAGGGGCATCTCGTCAACACCAATCAACATGTCGGAATCGCCACAAGAGCAGTTCGATCTATACAATGATCCAGATGCCGTATTTAAGAGGTTTAGCGAAAAATGTCAGGGAAAGGGATTCTCCGAGTTTGTCTTTTACTGCAACTCACTTTCCTTTAGCTACGACTGGAGTAAACATCAGGAGCTTAGCATTTTCGAATTGACTGCGCATTTCCTTGAAATCCTGAAAAACCTCTCTACACAGGAGAGTGTGATTGTGGTGGCAGAGGACGCCACCAAAAGCAATTTGCAGAAATTCATCAACAGCAAAATGCCCGGTTTAGAAAATAGTTTTCAAATCGATTCCAGGCTCGACCTGATCAACGAGCTGGAGAAAGCATCTGAAGAAGAGCAGGAAAAAATAATGCATGATCTTTTGGAAAGCTACAAAAAGAAAGGCGTGAAAGAAATAGTCTTAGGCTGCACTCATTTTGATGACCCCAACCTCGAATCCGCGCCTGGTCTAAAAGTCCATCAACCGGGTTTAGCCCTTATCAATGAAGTAAAAGAGCAATTCGGGGCAAGACATGAGTAAGGATTAACTTGAAAATTTAACCTGTTGGATTTCAAACCCTTTCGGAATTATCTGACAAAGGCATGGCATTTTTAACCTACATGGTTGCCAGAGGTATAAGTCAAATTTGTAGTGAATAAAACAATTGACTGACTTACAAACCTTATTCCACCCGATATGAAACAAGCAAGTTTACCTTATCAATTTGCCTTACCTCAACTATTCGAAAAGTTCTTTAAACCTCAATCCTCCGGGCACATAGCCGAAGAAGAAGAACAGCCGCAAACAGAAAACAGGAAGAGAACAAAAACTCGCACAGTAACGGCAGAAGGCCTTTCGCTGAAGCCATCTTTTCGTGTGGGCTGGACACCTTCTAAAAGCCAGGACCAAACAGCTCCGGGTGTGGTGCCCAAGATCAACACCAAAAAAGCTGCGCGCACGCTAACTCCCGAAAGAGTTGTGGGGCTTCACGCTGTGGATCACATCGACCAAAAGAAAACCGAATTGCGGTGGCATTGCGCGCAGGATGCGGAGCTCTACGAAATTCAATACAACGATACATCTTATGATGATCTTCGCTGGTCGAAACTTTGTGAAACACCTTCTGTACAGGTTATTCCAAGTGAAACAATTGCTTCGGGCGAGTACTACTTCCGCGTGAGGGCCAAATCGAAATTTGGGGTGGGCCCATGGAGCGGGCAGTGCCTGCTTAGAGTAGGCTGAGGACAGACTTCTTTTTTCTTTCTTTCCTTTCCACCGGAAGTTATTGACAAAATAACCCGGAATTCGTAGAGGGTTTCGCGTGAAATTATAACTTCGACTCACTATGAGTAAACCGAAGAAAAAGAATTCCGGAAAGAAATCCCTAAAGCGCAATCTGCGCAAAGAAATTTTGGAGGTGTTTCACACCCAGCACACAAGGCAGCTCAACTACAAGCAAGTTGCTTCTGCTATGGGTATTCAGGACAGCGGGATTAGAAAGCTGATCCTACAACTATTGCATGAAGGGGTGCAGAAGGAGCACCTTGTTGAAATGCAGAAAGGAAAATTCAAACTCGCCAAAGTTCCTGAAGAAATTGTTTCCGGCATTGTACAAATCACAAGAAGCGGTCGCGGATTTGTGATCGTAGAAGGTCGCGAAAACGATATCGAAATCCCTAAAAATAAAACCGGAAAAGCCATGTGGGGCGATTTGGTGGAAGTTTCAATCAATCCCAAATCGAGAAAACCAAGTGGTCAGATTGTTCGCGTGATCGAGCGAGCCAAGGATCGTTTTGTCGGCATCCTCGACAAATCGAAAAACTATGCTTTCATGGTCCCCACTGACCATAGAATCCATGTAGATTTTTTCATAAGCAAAGACGACATCAAAGGAGCCAAAGATGGCGACAAAGTGGTGGTTGAAATGATCGATTGGGAAGATGCTCAGGACAGTCCCACCGGAAAGGTTGTGGAAGTTCTCGGGCGACCGGGCGACAATGAAACCGAGATGCACGCCATCATGGCGGAATATGGCCTACCGTGGGAATTCCCTCAGGAAGTCGAAAACGAAGCCAAAGGAATCCCAACAGAAATCACCGAAAAGGAAGTCGGGAAAAGGAGAGATTTTCGGGATGTACCGACTTTCACAATTGACCCGGCTGACGCCAAAGATTTTGACGATGCCATTTCTTTCGAGAAACTGAAAAATGGAAATGTGGAAATTGGAGTCCACATTGCTGATGTTTCTCACTACGTCACTCCAGGGTCACTTTTGGATGAAGAAGGTTTTAATCGCGCCACTTCAGTTTATTTGGTAGACCGCGTGGTGCCGATGTTGCCGGAAGTGCTCTCCAACGGACTCTGTTCACTGAGACCCAATGAGGAGAAACTATCGTTCTCGGCAGTTTTTGAAATTGATAAAGACGCCAGGGTGAAGAAAGAGTGGTTCGGCCGAACAGTGATTTGCAGCGATCGCAGGTTCACTTACGATGAAGCGCAAAAGGTCATTGAAACCGGCAAAGGCGATTTCAGTGAAGCTATTGTAGAAGTCAATCGACTGGCAAAAACAATGCGTGCCGAGCGAATGAAAAAAGGTGGCATCGACTTCGACACCGAGGAAGTGAAGTTTGAACTTGACGAAGACGGAAAACCAATTGGAGTCTATAAGAAAGAAATGAAAGAGGCCAACAAGCTGGTCGAGGAGTTTATGCTCCTTGCCAACCGAAAAGTGGCTGCTTTCATTGGCGATCCCAAAAAAGGAAAGCCAAAAACTTTTGTCTACCGAATTCACGACCTTCCTGATGAAGACAAAATCAGTCTACTTCGTGATTTTGCCGCACGTTTTGGATACAACATGCCAAAGGCGAACAGTAGCAATTCGATGTTTGTCATCAACAAATTGCTCGACCAGGTGAAAGACAAGCCGGAGGAAGACATGATAAAGATGATGGCCATCCGCACAATGTCCAAGGCGGAGTACTCTACCGAGAACATCGGTCACTACGGACTGGCTTTCGACTTTTACTCGCACTTCACCTCGCCCATCAGACGTTACCCGGATGTGATGGTGCACCGGCTCTTGGCCCACTACCTCGATGGTGGAAACTCAGCTTCGCAAGAAGAATATGAAGACAAATGCAAACATTCCTCGCTTCAGGAAAAGAAGGCCGTGGAAGCAGAGCGCTCTTCGATCAAATACAAGCAGGTAGAGTTTATGATGAGCCGCATAGGCCACGAGTTCAACGGAATTATTACAGGACTCACCAGCTGGGGAATTTATGTAGAAATCATTGAAAACAAGTGCGAAGGGATGGTCTCGCTGGACAGCATGCAAGACGATCACTACCAGTTTGACGATGAAAACTACGTACTCGTTGGCAAGCGAACAGGAAACGAGTTCAACATGGGCGACAAGGTCAACATCAAGGTGATTGGTGCTGACCTGATCAAAAAACAGCTCGACTTTGAAATAGTGGATTAACCGCCCGACCGTGCCGCTTATTTTTCTTTTGGAAAAGAACGAGGTTCAGAATACCTTTGCGGCCTGCATTTCCAAAAAAATGCTGCGCCTATAGCTCAGTTGGTTAGAGCACCTGACTCATAATCAGGTGGTCCCTGGTTCGAGCCCAGGTGGGCGCACTAGAACTCAAAAGTCCCTTTCAGTGCATGAAAGGGACTTTTATTTTGAACTATCTCGAACTGATTCTTTTCAGAACGCTATTTTTGACGCAGACTTTTTTTAAAATGGCTCAGATAAATAAACTTTCTGTACTCGTTCCTGCCTTTAACGAAGAACAGACTATCGAGCGAATCCTCGATCGGCTTGGTGAAGTAAAGCTTCTCAACGACATTGAAATGGAGATAGTTGTGGTGAATGACGCCTCCACGGACAATACCCAAGAAATCGTTGAACGGTATATTACCAATCATCCAGAGCGATCATTCTCGTTTTTTTCTCAGCCCAAAAACAAAGGCAAAGGGGCTGCACTTCACAAAGCCATTGAAATGGCTACAGGCGACTACCTCGTGGTGCAAGATGCAGACCTGGAATACGACCCTGAAGAATTCAACAATCTTCTAAAACCGGTTTTTAAAGCCGATGCAGACGTAGTTTATGGCTCCCGGTTTATGGGTGGTAACCCGCACAGAATCCTCTTTTTTTGGCATTCGCTCGGTAACAAGTTTTTGACGATGCTCTCTAACATGTTTACCAACCTAAACCTCACGGATATGGAAACATGCTACAAGTTGATGAGGACATCCATTGCAAAAGAATTGCTCCTTAAAGAAAATCGTTTCGGATTTGAGCCAGAAGTGACTGCCAAAATCGCCCGCATTCCCGGAATTCGGATTTATGAAATCGGAATTTCTTATTACGGCAGAACTTATGCCGAGGGCAAAAAAATCAACTGGAAAGATGGTTTTAGAGCAATGTGGTGCGTTCTCAAATACAACCTACTCGACAGAAGAAGTCACAAGAAAAAGTAGTTGATGAATTCAACTGGCAAATCATACGGTTCTCTGGCTGCTGCAACAATTTTGAGCTTTGCCGTGATTTGGCTAACCATCTTCCGCGGGCCAGAAAAGGTGATGATGTACGATGTTTTCAACTACTACCTCTACCTCCCTGCAACTTTTAAATACGATGACCCGGGGATCGAAAAAACCGAATGGCTCAATGAAGTTTTAGAAAAGTACGATCAGCAGTCATCTTTCTACACGGCACCCAGGGTTTACAGAGACCGCCATGTGATCAAATATTCCATGGGCATGTCTGTGTTGATGTCTCCCTTTTATTTCGCTGCAGATGCTGCAGCCGAGCCAATGGGCTATCCGGCTGATGGCTTCAGTGCGCCTTATCACTGGTTCATGAAGTATGGCGGTTTGATCTACGTCCTCCTCGGGATTTTTATCCTGCGTGCAGCTCTAAGAAAACTATTCCCTGATGATGTCACAGCGATCACTTTACTGATCGTTGTTCTGGGAACAAACTATTTGACTTACAGCTACACCAACAGCATGATGCAGCACATCCCGCTATTCACGCTCTATGCCGGATTAATTTGGCTCAGTGCGAAGTGGCATGAATCCAAAAGCAAGTCTACTTCTCTCGCTATTGCCGTAGTTTGTGGACTCATCACATTGATTCGCCCTACAGACATAATCTGCCTTCTGATTCCTCTCCTTTGGAACGTTCGTTCGCTGCATGACCTAAAGACAAAAGTTCGATTTCTCCTAAAAGACTACCGTTCGAACTTCATTCTATTTGTGTTGATTTTTGTGGCCTGGGGAATTCCGCAGTTTATTTACTGGATGTACACAACAGGCAAACCACTTTTTGTAAGCTACCAGGGTGCCGATGAAGGTCTCGACCTTATGAGTCCTAATTTTCTAAATGTCTTTTTCTCATTTGAAAACGGCTGGCTTGTTTATTCACCTCTCTTGCTTCTTGGAATTATTGGATTGTTTTTCATGAATAAACAGAGACCGGGAGTTTTTTGGAGTGTGTTGTGTTTTGTCATACTCAATGTATGGCTGGTCAGTAGCTGGTCAAACTGGAACTACTCTGGCGGGTTTGGCCACAGAGCCATGATTCAGTCTTATCCGGTTTGGTCATTGGCCATTGCCGCATCAATAAGGTTTTTGACAAAGAGAAACCGCCTGGTGAGGGGCGTTATCGGAGTTGCTATCACCGCACTCATCTGTCTCAGCATTTTTCAGCAGTGGCAGTTTTTCCACGGCATTTTGCCGATGCAGCGCATCACAGCCGACTACTACATGGAAGTTTTTGGAGCAACCCACAAGGACGAGCAAGCACAAGAACTTTTGCTACTCGACAGGAGTTTTCCAGATGGTGAGAAGTTCACAAATCAGGAGGATTACACAAAAGAAAGGATATACTTTGAGGATTACAGCAATCTACCCAAAGACGATAAAAGAAAAGCTATTCCTGATCTTGTAACCGGAAATGATTACCTCGTTCTCGACAGTTCAAATGCATTTAGCGGGGGTCCAGTTATTCCTTTCCATGACCTTACAGAAAGCGACCACGCCTGGATAGTAGCCCGGGTGAAGGTCCTCATTCACGAAAGGCACAACCCTGAAAACATCAGACTGGTAGCTACATTCACCCACGAAGGTGAAGCTTATAAATATCACGCAAAAAGCCTGTCTGCGGATGAAGTCGAATTTGGCAAATGGAATAAAATCGAGGTTGAATACCTCACCCCGAGAGTGAGAAATGGAAATGATGAATTCTCGATTTATGTTTGGTACGATGGAGATGATCGAATATTTGTGGATGACTTTGAGGTGTACAAGTTCACCAAATGATTTCTTCGCCAGGGGGAAATAAAAAAAGCGGGACTTTCATCCCGCTTCTCTTTAATGATCTAATTTCTTAGCAATACTCGTCAAAAGCCATTTTCAGGTTTTCAGCGATCATCTCTGGAGTGCGCCCTTCGATGTGGTGACGCTCGATCATGTGCACCAACTTTCCATCTTTGAAGAGCGCAATGCTCGGTGATGATGGAGGGTAAGGCAACATGTATTTACGAGCCTGCTCCACAGCTTCTTTGTCCACACCTGCAAATGTTGTTGTTAGATGCTTTGGCAACTTGTTGTGTTTAGTAGCCAAAATTACGCCTGGACGCATAGATCCAGCTGCACATCCACAAACAGAATTGAGGACCAAAAGTGTAGTGCCTTCTTTG
Organism: Halocola ammonii; assembly: GCF_049334165.1. Taxonomy (NCBI): domain Bacteria; kingdom Pseudomonadati; phylum Bacteroidota; class Flavobacteriia; order Flavobacteriales; family Halocolacceae; genus Halocola; species Halocola ammonii. The sequence continues at coordinate 91,429 of NZ_JBEGHD010000015.1, read as the reverse complement.
CTGATTGCTGTGTCGACTTCTGTCGGTGTATTGAGTTCCTGAAATCCCGATTCTACGAGTTCGCCTTTCATCGGGGCTACCATTTCTGGAGGATACATATTCTATTGTTTTTTAGAAATTTAAAATTCGATTTCTGCCCTTTTCGGACACTGCAAAATTAATGCTTTCATACGAACAGCGAACACTGAACTTAGTTCATTGCAGTGGTCCCTTCTGAGAGCAATTTGCGTAGTTCTTCTTCAGCGCCCATAGAAGGCCGCGTTGCTTTCACATTTACGATTTGCCCCTGAGGATCAAAAATCATAAATCGCGGAATACCCGAGATCAGATAGTCCTTGCTGAATTCAACTTTTTCAGCACCTCCAATGTGAAGTTGAGTTCCACCGAGGCTTTCTTCCTTTACCATCTCTTTCCAGGCTTCTTTGTCTTCGTCTATAGAAAGACTGACAAAACGAATATTCTCATCTTTCATAGACTCCTGCATTTCCTCAAGGTGTGGAATTTCCATTCTGCAAGGCGCACACCATGTAGCCCACACATCCAGATATACGTATGAGCCAGCCATGTCCGTAAGGCTCACTTCCTCTCCATCTAAATTTTTTCCTGCGAAGCCCGGTGCCGGAAGGCCTGCGGCAAGTTGCTCCCACTTGGCAAGCTCTTCGTTGATTTCTGCAAGTTGGGTGCTGTCCGAAACAACTTCTTTCACTCGAGGCATCACTTCTTCGGTGCCGTTTAAGCCCCGATACCTGATGTTGTCGAGGACGAGACCCGTGTAAAGCTCTTCCTTAATTTCCTGATTGGTGATTTCTTCATCAATCACATCAAACATGGCATTCATCTGCTTTGCAGGATCGGCAAACGAATCGGGATTGTTTTTGTCCGCCTCAAGGAAAAGGTAAGTCTCCATAAAAGATTCGAAGGTAGGAACTTCGAGGTTCTTAGGGTTATTGAAATCCAGCTCGTCCATAAAACTGTAATACCCTTCAGGTAGCATTACTTCGGCCACACCAAGCTGCTGTTTTCTTCTTGGCTCGTATATTATCTTCTCCTGAGCTTCGCGAAAGTCCAGCACAATTTCTTCTCTTTCAATCAGCTCTTCATCGAGGTTCGAATTCTTCAGTTGCTCAAGATTTTCTCGTTGCTCGTTGTACATGGAGTCTACCACAGCCACAAAGACATTCGGGTCTAGTTCGTGGATGGTGCGAGGCGGATATTGGTTGTTCCACTTTTCTCTTGTCAGCACCTGGTTGACGAAATAGGTATTAATCACCTGTTCATCTCCTGTGAAAACGAGTGTTTTGTCAAAGTCCTTGGTGTCCAGTGCGAGATGGATGCTATCTCCTGGAGAAAGAAAAATACGCGCATACTCGCCTCCATGTAAAAATCGATACTCAGCCTTTTCATCGAGCGATACTTCACCCGAAAAACTACCGAATTCGTCCAATTTCAATGTATCGCGAAAGTCGTTGGGACCGGTTATCAATACACGATCGTTTTTGGGATTGGTGATCTTACCGGCTACTACTGCAGACTTTGGGGCTTCTTGTGCTGTGGATTGATCGCTGCTATCTCCGCAAGCAAAGAAAAAAAGTGGTGCCGCAAGCAAAGCAAATGCTCTGAGTTTTGTCATGGTTGAAAGAGTTTTTGAATAGATCAAAGTTAAAGAAAAGAGTCAGCTGAAATAAAAAAGGCACCCTCAGTCGTTGAACTCGAGGATGCCTTTTTTGAATACTTAACTAAATCGAACTATCGGGTCATGAATGTGCCCGACTGAATAAGCTTGTTACCGCTTTGAATTCTAAAAGAATACATTCCCGTCTTCAGTTCTGAAGTGTAGAAAGTAGACTTCTCAGAAGTTTCGATTTCGCGAGACTCCACAATGGCTCCGAGCGAATTGTAGATCGTCACCTTTACATTCTCAGAGTTGAAGTTGGTCTCAGAAAAATCGAAAGTGATAAACTCAGTTGCTGGATTTGGATAAACGCTCACCTTTGCTCCTCCAACGGGATTATTCTCAACGCTGTTGATCGGTGAAACAGTGATGCTACCCGTCATATTTGGATGAACATCGCATACGTAGTTGTAAGTTCCCGGTAGAGTAAAAACAAACGAGTAAGTCCAGCCAGTTCCTACGTCATTACCAAATGACTCGGGGTTGTCTGGAAAGTCTTCCTGAGTTCCGTTTACATTGTGGTTTCCTTCGGAGTTGGTGAAAATTACTGTATCGCCAACATTGATTGTCAGCTGTGAAGGATCAAATTGGAAATCGGCCACATCAACCTGATGACTTACCTGCGCGTTGCTTTCAAAGCTGAAAAGACCAGCAAAAAGCATTGCGACCATTGCTGCGATAGTGTAACATTGTTTCATAACTAAAATTTAATTTTTGGATTTATTGATGTTCAGTCCGGTGACTAACCGGAATGCAAAGAAGTTGTTTTTCAGCGAGTAAAGAATCACGAGATTCTAACAAACCCAAAGTCACCTTTCTAGTCAGAGAATTCTATAAGCATGCTGCGATACACCGAAAAGAGCTTTGATTTAGAGATAAAACCCTTGTAAACCTCTCCCTCTACTACAGGTAAATTCCAGGCATCAGTTTGCTGAAATTTCTTCATAACAGCGTCCATTTTCTCTTGCCGCTCGATTGTTGCCGGTGGAGGGCTCATCAACTGATTCACGAAGGTGGTGTCGTAAATAGACTCGTCAAACATCAGGTGGCGGAAGTCATCCAGGGTGAGCACACCTACGAGCTTGTGCTCATCATCTACAACAGGGAAAATATTTCTGCGACTTTGGCTCACCACCTTCACCAATTCGCGCATGTTCATCTCCGGGTTCACCGTGTTAAAGTTATCTTCAATCACCTGATCGATACTCAGGAGAGTTAAAATTACCTGGTCTTTATTGTGGGTGAGAAGATCACCTCGCTTAGCCAACTGGTCGGTGTAGATGGAGTGTGGGCGAATTCCTCTCGACACAAGAAATGAAATTGCGGAAACCATCATCAGCGGCAGAAACAATTCGTATCCACCGGTGATTTCGGCAATCATAAAAACGGCTGTGAGTGGTGCGTGAAGTGCACCAGCCATAAGCCCGGCCATCCCAACGAGCACAAAGTTACTCACCGGTATGTCGAAAAACTTAAGCTTGTTGATCAACCCGCTGAAGACGAAACCGAGCGAAGCTCCAGTGAAAAGAGAAGGCGCGAAAATACCTCCTGCTCCTCCTGCACCAATTGTGAAACTCGCAGCGAAAGATTTTAGAAAAACCAATCCTCCCACCAGAAGAAGCACCATCCAGGAGTTTTCAAGGAACCCTGAAAAAATGCTCTGCTCCACTATCGAGTCGATGTTGCCGCTGAGCAAATTATTTATAGTTGTGTAACCTTCACCATACAGAGGTGGAACAAGGAAAATGAGGCCTCCCAAAAGCAAACTGCCCACCACCATTCGATAGCGGTAGTTCTTTACTTTCTGAAAAAGCCTCTCCATCCGAAAGGAAATCAGTGTAAAATAAACTGAAACAAAAGCGCATAGAACTCCGAGCAGCAAGTAAAATGGAAGATCTGAAACATTGAAAGCTTCAGCGACTTTAAACTGAAGCATCGTGCTCTTTCCCTGAATAAAAATTGAAGTGACTGCCCCAGAGGCCGAGGCGAGCAATAGGGGAATTAGCGAGCTGAAAGTAAGATCGATACTAAAAACTTCGATCGTAAAAATGATGGCTGCGATGGGCGCATTAAAGATAGAAGCAATCGCACCGGCACAGGCACAGCAGATCATCAGAAGCCGGGTTTTGTAGTTGAGCTTGAAAAGACGGCCGAGGTTAGCTCCAATGGCAGAACCCGTACCAACTGCAGGACCCTCCAGTCCGACAGATCCACCAAAACCAACTGTAAAAATACTGGTGATGAAATAACTGTACATCCGCTGAACTTCGATAAACCCGTTTTTCCGCGATATGGCAAAAAGCGTAGATGGGATCGGCTCTGTTGTGCGATTCTTAAAAAAGTATCGCTTGATGAGTACAGTGATCAAAATCCCGATTACCGGAAATGCGAAATAGTATGGGTTGAAATACTTTGTGAAGTACCCCGACTGCACCATTTCCTGGATAAAGTGGGTCGCATTTTTCATCAAAACGCTGACCACACCAGTCACGAGTCCTATCAGAATACTCAGCAACAAAACAAATTGCCGCTGAGGGATGTGTTTCGCTCTCCAGGCGAGAAACTGTTTCAGCCATCTGCGTGGAGTGCCCCCTTTCATCTATTAGTCTGCTTTCGGTTTCAACTTTAAATTTAACTCATCCAGCTGAGAAGAGTCAATTTTAGATGGTGCATCGATCATCAAATCACGGCCCGCATTGTTTTTCGGGAAAGCAATGAAATCGCGAATGGATGTTTGCTCGCCAAATAACGCGCAAAGTCTGTCAAAGCCAAGTGCAATTCCACCGTGAGGAGGAGCACCGTATTCAAACGCACTCATCAAAAAGCCGAACTGATCCTGAGCTTCTTCTTTGGTAAACCCCAGCAGATCGAACATGCGCGACTGAATTTCACGGTCGTGAATTCTGATCGATCCTCCACCAATTTCCACACCATTGATCACCATGTCGTAGGCGTTGGCTTTCACTTTTCCTGGTTCTTTCTCGAGAATGTCGAGCTGATCGAGCTTAGGAGAAGTGAATGGGTGATGCATGGCGTAAAAGCGCTCTGTTTCTTCATCCCACTCGAGCAGTGGAAAGTCGACCACCCAAAGTGGTTTGAAATCATTTGGCTTTCGGAGACCGAGTTCACTTCCCATTTTCAAGCGAAGCGAGTTCATCTGAACCCGGGTTTCATCGAGTTTTCCGGAAAGGATCAAAATCAGATCTCCGGCTTTTGCTCCGGTCTTTTCTGCCCATTCTTTCAGGTCATCCTGACTGTAAAATTTATCCACGCTCGATTTGAAAGAGCCATCTTCGTTGCACTTTACATAGACCATTCCTTTGGCGCCCACTTGTTGGCTCTTCACAAAGTTGGTGAGTGCATCAAGTTGCTTGCGCGAGTAATCTGCACAACCCGGAGCCACGATGCCTATCACTGCTTCCGACTGATCAAAAACGTTAAACCCTTTGCCCTGGGCAAACTCAGTGATGTACTGAAACTCCATTCCGAAACGGATATCCGGCTTGTCGGAGCCGTAATTCTCCATCGCCTCATCGTAGGTCATGCGGGGGAAATCTCCCACTTCGGTGTTCTTTACTGTTTTGAAAAGATGGCGCACCATTCCTTCGAAGGTCGACAAAATATCTTCTTGCTCCACAAACGACATTTCACAATCGATTTGAGTAAACTCCGGCTGGCGGTCTGCTCTCAAGTCTTCATCTCTAAAGCACTTCACAATTTGGTAGTAGCGGTCGTAACCAGACACCATTAGTAATTGCTTGAAAGTTTGTGGCGACTGCGGCAGCGCGTAAAACTGTCCTTCGTTCATGCGGCTTGGCACCACAAAGTCACGTGCACCTTCTGGTGTAGACTTGATTAGATAAGGTGTTTCAACCTCGAAAAAATCGATGCTATCGAGGTATTTTCTCGTCTCGATCGAGAGGCGGTTTCTCAGCGCGAGGTTTTGCTTTACAGGGTTTCTGCGAAGATCGAGGTAGCGGAATTTCATTCGCAAATCTTCACCGCCATCCGTGTCGTCTTCAATCGTGAATGGTGGTGTTTTACTTTTGTTTAGAACGTTAATCGCTTTAACAATGATTTCCACATCTCCGGTAGGCATAGCCGCATTCTTACTGCTTCGCTCAGCAACTTCGCCCTCAACCTGAATCACATATTCTCTTCCGAGGTCGCGTGCTTTTTCGCACAGCTCCGCGTTGGTTTCCATATTGAATGCAAGCTGCGTGATGCCGTAGCGGTCGCGCAAATCGACAAAGGTCATCCCTCCGAGATTTCTAATGCGCTGCACCCATCCACTGAGGGTGACATCTTTTCCTTTGTCTTCTATTCGGAGCTCTCCGCAATTGTGTGATCGGTACATTTGAATTGGCGTTGTGGTTTATTCAAAATCAGGCCCTTGCCTTCAATCAAATTTCTTTTCAAAAATTAGTGTGCGAAGATAAAAATTCGAAAGGTAGTTTGGGAATAGGATCACCAATGAATTAAGGCAATTCAGCAAGGAGCAAGTTCAAGCATGAAAATCGGGCTTCAGGTTCTTCTACCCGTGCTTTGGAATCACCGGCTTGCGGTAGGGTTTTTTCAGCAAATTGAGCAGAAGGTAGAGCTGAAAAGCAAACATCACCACCGCGAAGAAAAGGTGCATAGGCTGAGCCCAGGCAGGCATTCCGGCATAAGACAGGACAATTCCCAGAATTATTTCTACGATGATTGTCCCCATAATCCAGTTGGTGAGAACGATGCCGTAATTTTTCCTGCGGTTGATCCACAGTAAAATTCCATTTGCCAAAACTACGGCAATGGCGAAGCTCCGATGGATCTCAAAGAGTGAACTAAGGTTTTCGACCCAATCTTCCCGGGCAAAAACTTTCGATACCTCATCCACCTCTTCGCGCACCTGGGTTCCGAGCACGATTTGCAAGAGCGACAGGAAAAGGACAAAAAGCAAAGTTGAGTTGAAAGGAAACAAAACGGGTTTGCGGCTGACTGGCTTCTTGCGAGTTCGCGCCATGATAGCCAGCAAAAGTCCAATGATGACCAAAGCTCCCATCATGTGGATAGTGATTTGATTGGGGATCAGATTACCGTCAACAACCAGCTTACCCAGCCAGGCTTCAAAGCCAAGCATAAAGGTAGTTGCTGCAGAAAGAAAAAACAGAAACCAGTCTTTTCGAATGTAGAACAATGTCAAAACCAACAGCACCAATACGGGGACTCCTGAAAGCGCACCCAATAGTCTGTTGATGTACTCGGTCCAGGTGTGGGCTGCGTTAAATACTGCGTAGTCGTGCTTTTCGTAAACTTCCCATCGCGATCCATCAAAAGTGTCCGAAGTCGTAAAGGAACTTTTCGCTACCAGAAGCTGCTCATTGTGCACGATCATCTGGCCTTTCTCAAAACTCCTTTGCTCGTTCCAGCTAACTGTGGCTTCATCAGTTGGCGGAATCAGGTAGCCAAAACACTTTGGCCAGTCTGGGCACCCCATTCCTGAGCCCGTCATTCTCACCACGCTCCCGGCAATAACCACCAAAAAGATGCAAACCAGAGCGACTTTAGAAGTAATACGTATCGATCGAATCATGAAGTAGAAATTCGGGGTCAAATTTAGTTAATCATTGAGTCGGCTCGAAGTTTATTGATGAGAGTCAATTTTACCCCAAATCGGTCACTTTTTGCAACCGTGATTTTTTCGTGATCCATTGTTTAACTCCTCGTGAGAAATCCTTCAATGCGTTAATTGACAGCTGTTTGAACGTGTCCAAAGTACACAATTTCACCGTCTTTAGATCGCTGTCACCTGTTTGTCTACCCCTCCCATGCATCCCTTTTGATTTGAAAAGCTTCATTAGGGGAAATCCAAAAAACAAGATCAATTATGAAACACTTTAATTTATTTCTCACTTGCATTTTGCTCGCTTGCTTTACCACCGTTTCTGCTCAGGAGGCAAACACCGTTTTTGTCCGGTCATTCGGTGAAAATCTTTACAAGGTCAGGATGGTAGACGATTTTCAAAACAACCGGATTGTGGCCGCTCAATGGACCGTTGGTTCTGGTCAGGGCGTCACCAACCCCAATGTCTTCATCGAAAAATACAATTCCCAAAATGCTCTGCAGTGGGGCATGTCTACGCTCTACGAATCGGGATCCACTCAGGCTACTCTGGTGGACCTGGCAGTTGACGAAGGTGGCTCCACCTATGTTTTGATAAACTACAGAGGAGGAACTGCCGAGCTCAATGGCGTTTCTTTCGAAGGCTCATTCGAAAACGATGAGGATTTTTTTCTTGCCAAGATCAGTCCTTCAGGAAATGTGCTGTGGGTACTTGGCGCTGAGTCGGAGAATTTTATGGGTAAAAACCGCAGAGCCAAAGGCATTTCTATGAACAACGAAAATGAAATCATTATAACAGGAGATCACCATCGCAATTTCACTTTTGGCGGAACTCAGATAGAAGGAGCCGGCAGCGATGAAAACGATTCGCATTTCGACTATCCCATGTCCTTTGTACTAAAAGTCGATAGCGATGGAAATGGGCTGATGTCGAAAGTTTTTCACAAATTAGATTATGAAAATGTGGCCGGTTTTCACGGCCCGCAGACAGCTCTGCAAGCACAGGATGGTTCGTTCTTTACGCTTCTCGATTTGAGAGGATCGGTTGAACTGAATGGCGACACCATCAATCCAACAAGTGCAGAAGGTGAATTGACCAAAGCTATCCTAAAGACCGATGAAAACTTTCAAAACCCTTCTCTCCTCACACTCGACTCGCCCGAAGACTTCGACTTCGTAGTTAGCGATTTCATCCTCGACAACTGCGGAGAGCCTGTTATTGCGGGTACTTACACTCAGTATCTCGTGATGGGAGATCAGGAGCTGTCTTCCACTTTGGGCAACGATGATGTTTTCGTTTCCAAACTGAGCATCGATAATGAAGTGCAATGGCTCCAAAACTTCGGCACAACAGAAGCCGATGGTTCTGCGGGCCTCGATGTGAACGATCAAAACCAGGTCTTTTTTGCAATGGAATATTTCGGTGAGTACGACTACGCTGATGAGCCTTACACTCCAGGCGGCTACGATGTGGCAGTTTTCAAGCTCGATGATCAGGGAGAGTTCGTGTGGGAATTTCATTCTACAGGTGATGGCTTCATGAGTGTTCATGACCTCTCGGTGATGCAGGACAATACAATAGGTTTAAACAGTCAGCTAAACGGCATGGAAAATCTCGGTGGAGCCACACTTCAGGAACAGTCGAGAATGATATTGAGCACCTGGGTCGACAATGATTACAGTGGCGAGCCAGTAGATTGCAGTGGTGTTGTTTCGGTCGAAGGCCGGGAGAAAAATCAATCTGATCTGACAGTCTATCCGAATCCCGCAGAGAATTTCATCAATGTACGATTTGCTGAAGAGATGGTCAAATCTCAAACCACCATTCAGATTTTTAATTCGCATGGACAGCACGTTCGAACTGAAAACCTGAATGGTCAATCGAAAATCGACATCTCCAGCCTTTCTTCCGGACTTTACATATTAAAGGTCGATGGACCCGAGAACACTACAAAAAGATTCATGAAGCGATAAGCACAGTTAGAATAGAAGTGATCATGAAACCGCCCTGCCCAGAAAATTGGGCAGGGCGGTTTTTTTTGAATAGAATCTTCACTCTGTCACATGAAAAGGAACCATAATGTCGCTCCTTCGGAGCTTGCTCTACGCTTCGACAATAAACCTACCATACTGCCGCTCCTCTGGAGCTCTTTTCTGAATTAATTTGATCGCTCTGGTCTTAGGTTGAAGTAATTTGAGTTGGCCAATACAAAGTCCCAGCGGGACGGCATTATGGTAGCACGTGGATGACCCCAACGCACATTAAAGTCCCAGCGGGACGACATTATGGTTTTTTATAATTATTGCTAGTTTTGGTTCCCATTGAATAAAACTTCAATAGAGCTCTTTTCTCTTAACCGAAAATTCTAACCGTGCTAAAACTCGCTCTCTCCGTCTTTTCAATTCTTCTTTTTTCAACTATTGCTTTCAGTCAACTGACCACCGAATACTGGAACAACGGACAAAAGCGCGTTGAAGGCAAGGTCGTGGATGGCAACCGCGACAGCACCTGGCACACCTGGAACGAAGAAGGCCACCTCACCTGGACTGGTCACTACAATAATGGCATCCCCGCTGGCGAGTGGATTTTTTACAGGGATAGTGCCTTGATTGAAAAGTGGGTTCTATGGGAAAGCGGTCAGTTGAAGCAATGGAAAAGATACTTCGAGTTTGATACTACTCGAATTTATACAACAATTGATTTTCCTCAACCTGTAGAACCCGAAACATACGCTAAATTCACGCAATTGGAACAAGGGATTTATGAAGAGTTATTCAAGTATTTAGAAACTGGGGTAGAAGAGAATATAGGCGAAATGAATAAGGGTAACATAGCCAAATTTCTACACTTTGGCTTTTATGGAGCTACACACGATGAGTTTTTGTCTCAGTATGAGGAGAGAGAAATAGTCTGGAGACTTGACACCTTGCGAAGATCAAAGATTTTCTCTTTTTGGGATGAGATGGAATTACCATTCGTGCTAAAGTACTTCGGGGAAGAAAATCAGGTGACGCATCGATATGAATATAACCAACCTGACATTGACAGCCATTCAATCTTTGTGTACAAGGAAGATGAGCCCTATGATCTCTACAAGAAGATTTTTTATGTTTATAAAAAGAAGCGCAAAGAACAACTCAACTTCACTGGCCCTAACACCTACTACCAAAAAACTTACTATCCAAGTGGCGAACTAGAATCCGAAGGCTTTTTTAAAGAAGGCCAAAAGCACGGCAATTGGAAATACTACGATAAAGACGGTAACCAAACGCGCAAAGAGAAATATAAAAATGGAGTATTGAAGTAATACTTCATCGATTGTCCCAACAAAAAAAGGCCACCCGCAGGCAGCCTTTTCAAAATTTCTTGTTGGTTGAAATCTACCAGTGAGGTAGAAAAATCGTGATGCTTGGGAGTCGGAAATCCTTTTCCCAGAAGTAGCTCGTTTTCTTAGCGTCTGAATCTTCTTTTGCTGAGGCTCCTTTTGAATAATTCACCACTTCAACTTTTTTCACTGAGTAAAGCCCGTCAGCAATGCCGTTTACGCAAGTGGCTAGTTTCGAAGCATCGGTAACTGCCGGGTCGAATTCTACAACGGCCAAATCGAGTGGCTCTCCTTCGTTAAATTCAATCTCGGCAAGCTTCACTCCGTCAATTTGCGAAAGTTCTTTTCTGATTTTTCCTCCGCAGGCCATCTCGCACATCATGCCATCGATGCTGATGCTGGCTACAGATTTGTCAGAATCTGACGACACACTTTTTACAGAAAGCTCATAGTCGGAAGTGGTGTTCTCGGTTGCCTGCTCGGTGTTGCAAGCCAAAATGCTGAAAGTCAGCAAAGCGAAAAATATGTATGTGGTTTTTTTCATGGTGCTGAAAATTAGAAGACAAAAATACTAAACAACTGAAATTGCAGCAGGTGCGGATTGTTAATTTTGCGGAAAAAATTTAGTGGCCGATCAGCAAACGACTTCTTTCACTTCCTGGTTGATCCTTTTCATCCTGGCTTTCACCTGGGGAAGTTCCTTCATTTTGATGAAGTACATTCTTTTCACTGCGGATGGCCAGCCGCTGTTTTCAGCAACTCAGGTAGCGTGTATTCGCCTGTCACTGGCGGGATTGGTCCTTTTACCCATCGCTCTGCGCAATCTCAAAGTTCTGCGAAAAAACTTTTGGCCCCTACTAGTAGTTGGCTTGTTCGGAAATGGTTTTCCGGCATTTTTCTTCCCGCTTGCTCAGCAGCACCTCGACAGCTCTTTTGTTGGAATGCTCAACTCGCTCGTGCCCTTTTTCACTTTAATGATTGCCATTTTTGTGTTCAAAACGAAAGTGCAGTCTCTGCAAATCCTGGGGGTGGCAATTGGTTTGCTTGGAGCAATCAGTCTCATTTCTCTCGGAGGTGGCGGTGGCGAATTCAACATCGGCTACTCCATGTTCGTGGTTGGAGCCACCATTTCTTACGCCATCAGCCTCAACACCATCAGAAACGTTTTGAGCCATGTCAACTCAGTAGTAATTGCTGCGCTTGCTCTGGGACTAATGGGCATTCCAGCGGGAATTTACTTGCTCACAACCGACTTCATCCCGGTGCTCACTGAGACACAAAGTGGTTTTCGCGGATTTGGTTTTGGAGCCATCCTCGCCATATTGGGCACAGCCGGTGCGCTAATCATTTTCAATAAACTAGTGAAAGACACTTCTGCAGTTTTCGCCTCGTCAGTTACTTATGTGATTCCTATTTTTGCAGTCCTCTGGGGAGTTTTTGACGGAGAAAAGTTCACCATGCTCCACGCCATTTCCGGTGCGGTGATTTTGCTGGGGGTGTATCTGGTAAATTTAGGAGGCCGGAGAATGAGAAGGAAAGAGAGATTGACGGGTTAGGTTATTCACACTAAAGTCCTGACTTCTGGAATTTGTGAATTGTCCGATTTGGAATCCACCGGGTTCGTGTTTATGAGCTTTTGGAGATAAAGGAGAAATAAGGTTGTAGGTGCGTTGTTGGAATTGCCGTTTGGAATTTGGTGCTTAGAATTTTTTTCCAGCCCCGGTAAAAACCAAAATGCTAAACCACCTGCATTCGTAATTCGTAATCTTTGCATTCGTAATTAAAAGTATTACATTTGCAGCCCTAAATTTTGAGAGTAATAATTTAATTCCTGTAAGAATGTACGCAATCGTAGAGATAGCAGGGCATCAGTACAAAGTACAAAAAGACCAGCAGGTTTATGTGAACCGCTTGCAAGCTAAAGAAGGAGACAAAGTTTCTTTTGACAACGTTCTTTTGCTTGACGACAACGGAAACGTAACTGTAGGCGCCCCGGCTATAGACGGTGCACAAGTTTCAGCTAAAGTTGAAAAGCACCTGAAAGGAGACAAAGTAATCGTCTTCAAAAAGAAAAGAAGAAAAGGTTACCGCAAGAAAAATGGTTTTCGCGCTTACCTCACTGAGTTGACCATCGATTCTATCGTGGCCAAAGGCGCTAAAAAAGCTGAGAAATCGGCTGAGAGCAAGCCAAAAGCTGAGAAGAAAACCGAAGCTAAGTCTGAAAGTAAGACAACAGCTAAGAAAACGGAAGCTAAAAAAGCAGCTCCAAAAAAGGAGACAGCTAAGAAAGCTGCGCCTAGCTCCTCCGCTAAAGCTGCGGATAGCTCAAAGAAAGCTGAGAAAAAAGAAACTGCTAAGAAAGCAGCTCCAAAAAAGTCTGCTGAGAAATCAGACGATAAAAAAGAAGATAAGTAAGAACGTAAATAAACCCGTAATACCATGGCACATAAAAAAGGAGTCGGTAGTAGTAAGAACGGTCGCGAATCAGAATCGAAACGCCTCGGAGTAAAAATCTTCGGTGGTCAGGAAGCGATCGCAGGAAATATTATCGTTCGCCAGCGTGGCACCCAGCATCACCCGGGTGACAACGTAGGCATGGGTAAAGACCACACTTTGTTTGCATTGACAAACGGACAAGTGAAGTTTACCAAGAAAAGAAACGACCGCTCATATGTTTCTGTAACTCCGGTTCAGGAGTAGTACAGGCATTTAGCAATAAATAACTCAAACTCCTGATCTCTTTTTGCGGTCAGGAGTTTTTTATTTTTACGCCTTCCCATTTGGAAGTCATACATAAAAGAAAATTCAATGCTGTTAGTTCCATTTATCCGTGAAAACGCACAGCTCGTGATCGAGCGGCTGGCAAAGCGAAATTTTAAGGCTGGCAACCTCATTGATGAGGTCCTGAATCTCGATGACGAACGCAAACGTCTGCAGTCTGAGATGGACGAAATTCTCGCTCGTAGCAATAAGCTTTCAAAAGAAATTGGTGAGCTTTTTAGAAGTGGAAAGAAAGATGAAGCCAATGATCTCAAAGAAGAGACAAAAGAGTTAAAGACAGCTTCTCAAGAGCTAAAAGAACGCCATTCAAAAATCGAAGAGCAACTACGCGATGTCTTGCTTCAAGTCCCTAATGTGCCTCACGAATCTGTTCCGGCAGGAAAAGACGAAGAGGACAACGAGATTGTTCGCGAAGAAGGATCTGCCCCACAGCTTCACGAGGGCAAAAAGCCACACTGGGAACTGGCAGAACAGTATGACCTGATCGACTTCGATCTCGGGGCTAAAATCACCGGTGCCGGGTTCCCAGTTTACAAGGACAAAGGAGCCAGACTTCAACGGGCGCTCATCAATTATTTCCTTGACCAGGCCAGAGATGCAGGTTATGAAGAAGTGATTCCACCTCTGCTTGTGAACGAAGATTCTGGAATGGGAACCGGTCAACTTCCAGACAAGGAAGGACAGATGTACCACACAGCTGCAGACAACCTCTACCTCATTCCAACGGCCGAAGTACCAATTACGAATATCTACAGAGACGTGATCCTAAAACCGGACGAATTTCCTGTGAAGGTTTGCGGCTACACACCGTGCTTCAGAAGAGAAGCCGGTTCTTACGGAAAAGATGTTCGCGGGCTGAACCGTCTACACCAATTTGACAAAGTGGAAATCGTCCAGATCGTTCATCCGAAAGATTCATACAAAACGCTTGATACAATGGTTGAGCACGTTACTGGTCTGCTCGGAAAACTCGGGCTGCAATATCGTGTTGCAAGACTTTGCGGAGGCGATCTAGGTTTTACATCTGCACTCACGTTCGATATGGAAGTTTACTCAGCAGCTCAAGAGCGCTGGCTAGAAGTAAGTTCTGTTTCGAATTTTGAAACCTTTCAGGCAAACAGGCTCAAGTGCCGTTACAAAGATGAAAGCGGAAAAACGCAACTCGTGCACACACTGAACGGAAGTGCGCTTGCCTTGCCCAGAATAGTAGCTTCACTCCTCGAAAACAATCAAACTCCTGAGGGCATTAAAATCCCAGAAGTCTTGGTACCTTACACAGGTTTTAACATGATCGACTAACGCGAAAAAATTGAAATAACAATCAATCAAAACCGTTTGGAAAAGATGAAATCAAAATTTCTACCTCTGGCCTTCGCTGCAACTTGTATGGCTTTGATTTTTGGGTGCCAATCTTCAGGAAACCACACTGAAAAGGTGCGTATCCTCGACTCGCTCTACACCGAAGTGGAAGAAGCTGAAAAAGTGCTGGCTCAAATCCCGCACGACACAGCGATGAAAACCATTTCCGCCATTCAGAAAGATTTGAAATTCGTGCAAGACACCTACGAAGGCGACATGAACAAAGACCACGCGCTTAAACTAGCCGACTACAGATCGGTCTCCAGAATCGTAAAGAATTACGGTCAGCGCAAAAAGAGGCTGGAGGACGAAATAGAAAGAACGAAGTCCCAGCTCACTGGTCTGAAAGAGGCGCTAGAAATGGGCGCTACCGAAGACAAGGAAGGAAACAAAATCGACAGCGACTATGTAGAACAGGCATTCAGTCAGGAGAAGAAAGTTGCTGAAAATCTGATTAAAGAAATTCACGAAATGCGAGATCGGGTCGAGATGATGCAGACAAAATACATTGAAACCCTTCCGAAAGTGAATCCTATTTTGGACTCGCTAAAACAATCAACTGTGTAAATGAGGAATCTCGTTAAATATTTTTTCATTGCTTGTTTAATCGCTCTTGCAGGCCTGGTGCCCGTAGTCGATGCTGTCGCTCAGTCTGACACAGACCTCGAACTGGCGGAATACTACTTCAATCAGGGGCAGTACGAATCGGCTAAGCTTTACTACGAAAAGATTTACGAGACAAATCGCACCAACAGAGTTTACGATAATTACCTGGCGACCCTGGTCGCACTAGAAAACTTTGACGAAGCAGAAAAGCTCGTAAAGAAAAAGCTTAGGGCAACGAGAAACAAAGCTGAAGCTTACCTCGATCTGGGTTCGCTTTACAAGCAATTCGAAGAGTTTGAAGACGCGAATGACGCCTTCGAAGATGCTCTCGATGAGCTCGAACCCGGAAGGAGCAATGCCGTTCGACTGGCCAATGAATTCATCAAACTCAATGAGTTCGACTGGGCGATGAAAACCTACGAGAAGAGCAAAAAAATTACCCGCAGCGACTACAGTTTCAACTACGAAATTGCCAATCTGCAGGGAATCATGGGTAACCACGATGAAATGGCAGAAGCTTTTCTCGACTTGTTGCTCGACAGTCCGCATTACATCCGCACCGTTCAAAACAGCCTGAACAGAAACCTCAATGTTCAGGAGAACAAGGAAAATGCAGAGATGCTAAAAACCAAGCTTCTCAGCCGCACACAGAAGTATCCCGATGCCACGATGTACAACGAGATGCTGATCTGGCTTTTTACTCAGGAGAAAAATTTCGATGCAGCTTTTATCCAGGTGAGGGCACTTGACATGCGGCAGGGCGAAGACGGCCACCGTATGATGAATCTGGCCAACATGGCGTTGAACAACGATGCCTTTGGCCCCGCCAAAAAAGCTTACGAATACGTTGTTTCAAAAGGAAAAAACGGGTCGTACTACATAGCTGCCAGAATCGGACTTTTGCGCACCATGAAAGAGGAAGTCACTTCTAATCCCGGAGCTGACGATTCGTTGATTCTGGAGCTTGAACAGCGCTATGAAGAAACACTGGCAGAGCTCGGAAAGTCGGCTTCCACGGCTTCGCTGATGAAGGATCTCGCTCACATCAAGGCATTTTATCTCGGCAAAATTGATGAGGCGATTTCTATTCTCGAAGAAGCGAAAGACCTTCCGGGAGTATACGATAAGCTTCAGGCCGTGATCAAGCTCGAACTGGGTGACGTGCTCTTGCTCAAAGGTGAAATTTGGGACGCTTCCCTACTCTACTCACAGGTGGAGCACGATTTCAAAGAGGATCCGCTCGGCCACGAAGCAAAGTTCAGAAACGCAAAGATTTCATATTACACTGGTGACTTCGAATGGGCACAAGCGCAACTCGATGTTTTGAAAGCTTCTACTTCAAAGCTCATTTCCAACGATGCCATCGACCTTTCACTGCTTATTACCGACAACCTCGCTCTCGACACCATCACCGAGCCGATGCTGATGTTTGCCCAAGCCGACCTGCTGGCTTACCAAAACCAGACGGATGAGGCTATCGCCAAAATGGACTCGATCATGACCGAGTGGCCGGGACATTCGTTGACAGACGACATTTTGATGTTAAAAGCAGATATTTTCTCGAAGCGAAACAACTACGAGAAAGCTGAAGAGTTTTTACAGCGCGTGATCGACTTCCATTTTCACGATATTTTGGCTGACGATGCAGTTTTTCAACTGGCTGAAATTTACGATTACGTGTACGAAGACCAGGAGCGCGCCAAGGAACTTTACCAGCAAATCCTGACCGAATTTCCGGGCAGTCTCTACGCTGTTGAAGCCAGAAAAAGATTCCGCCAAATTCGCGGAGATGCAATTGAGTAAAACCAAGTTTTGATGATTCTCTACAACGTTACGATCAGTATTGATGAAGCCGTTCACGATGAGTGGCTCAAGTGGATGAAAGAGGTTCACATTCCGGATGTGATGGAAACGGGCATGTTTTTGGAAAACAAAATTTGCCGCATCCACGCACACGAAGAAGGTGGATTGAGCTACAGTATCCAGTATCTGGCAAGAACTCAGAAAGATTTTGATCGATACGAAAAGGAGTTTGCACCTAAGCTTCAGCAAGAGCACACTCAGCGCTATAAAAATCGCTTTGCAGCCTTTCGTACCATCCTCGAAGTGGTGCATCACGAAGTTCACGACAGCGCGAAATGAGTGTAAAACCCAAAAAGCATCTCGGGCAACATTTCCTCAAGGATCCTGAGATTTCCAAACGCATTGCTGACAGCCTTACTCACCATGGCAACTACGACACCGTTCTGGAAATCGGTCCGGGAACTGGAGCACTCACAAAGTTTTTACTACAAAGGGAAGAATTCGAAACGGTAGTTATAGAAGTCGACCTCGAGTCGATTCACTACCTCAACCAGCATTTTGCTCAGCTGCAAGATCGCATCATCAATGAAGATTTTTTGACCTACGACCTCGAAGATTCTTTCGATAGTCCTTTTGCTGTCACTGGGAATTTCCCTTACAACATCTCCTCTCAAATCCTCTTTCGGGTTTACGAAAACAAAGACATGGTCCCCGAAGTCGTGGGCATGTTTCAAAAAGAAGTAGCAGAGCGAATTTCGGTTGGACCGGGAACCAAGGCCTACGGAATTTTGTCAGTTCTGCTACAGGCTTTTTACGAAGTGGAATACCTATTCACTGTAGATCAGGAAAGTTTCGATCCTCCTCCAAAAGTGAAGTCTGGCGTAGTTCGTTTGAGAAGAAATGAAGTGAAGTCGCTCGACTGCGATGAGAAGAAGTTTAAGATGGTAATCAAAACCGCTTTTGGTCAGCGCAGAAAAACCATCCGCAACTCTCTGAAATCTTTTTGGAAATCCGCAGGACTGGAAACAAGCGATGAGATTTGGAACAAGCGACCTGAGCAGTTGGGCGTTGGCGATTTCGTCTGGTTGACGAATCAATTCTTTTCGTAGGGCGCACTGTCGAAAAAATCATCTAAAGTTTGATTTGAAGCTCATTGAGCTCATGGCGTTTTCATACTTCCGCTATTTAACCGAAATTTGCCAAAGCAAACCACAGGCATGAGCGCAATCAAAACCCTCAACGAGTTTATTATCGAAAGGCAAGCCGACTTCCCCTACGCCTCTGGCGACCTTACCAGGTTGTTGGCAGACATCGGCACAGCTTCCAAAATCATCAACCAAAAAGTAAATCGGGCGGGGCTCACTGATGTGCTGGGAGCCTATGGCAGCGAAAATGTGCAGGGCGAAGAACAGCAAAAGCTCGATGTGTTTGCCGATGAGGTTTTCATTAACTACTTCCGCAAAGGTGGTGAAGTGTGTGGAATTGCCTCTGAAGAAAATGAAGGCTACCTGGCTTTTGAAGATGAACTCGGAAAAAACGGCAAGTACGTTGTGCTTTTCGATCCGCTAGATGGTTCTTCAAACATCGATGTGAACGTTTCCATCGGGACGATTTTTTCGATTTTCCGCAGAGTTTCAAAAGTAGGAGAAGAAGCCACCAAAGAAGATTTTTTGCAACCGGGCACCGCCCAGGTGGCTGCTGGCTACGTGATCTACGGTTCGTCAACCATGTTGGTCTACACCACTGGCAAAGGAACCAACGGGTTTACGCTCGAGCCGAGCATTGGCGAGTTTTGCCTTTCGCACCCCGACATGAAAATGCCGGAAGACGGAAAGATTTACTCCATCAACGAAGGAAACATCCACACGTCTCCCAAAGGAGTTCAGGACTACGTGAGCTACTGCAAAGAACTCGACCCTTCGACCGATCGTCCTTACAAGGCCCGCTACATCGGATCGCTCGTGGCCGACTTTCACCGCAATCTCATCAAAGGTGGAATTTACATTTACCCAAGCACCAATTCGAGCCCTGAAGGAAAACTGCGACTGCTCTACGAATGCTCACCGTTGGCTTTTTTGGCGGAGCAATCTGGCGGTGTCGCTACCGATGGCGAAAAAAGAATTATGGAAATCGAACCGAGGGAACTTCACCAGCGCGTGCCTTATTTCGTGGGGTCTAAAAACATGGTTCTGAAAGCAGAAGAGCTAATGAATGCTGTGTCCGAAGCGAAAGCTTAACAGCGGCTTTCGAACAATAAAAACCTAACTTTGTCAATTCTTAAAATCAAAGAGTAGCAGCGTGACCCTTCAGGAGTTCAGAGAACTTTATTCCAATCACCCCAAAACCACTCAGCTTGTAAATTTCTTGCAAGACGATGGCGCCAAAGTCCACCTGAAAGGGCTGGTAGGCTCTGCCACTTCGCTGGTAGCATCGGGAATGCTCGATCAGCAAAACGGAACTTTTCTCTTTGTGCTCGATGACAAAGAAGAGGCCGCCTACTTCATGAACGATCTGGAGAGCATCAACCCGGATCTGAAGCCGCTTTTTTTCCCGAAGTCGCACCGCGTGGCTTACCAAACCGAAAAGACCGAAAATGCCAACGTGTCGATGCGGGCCGAGGTGCTCAACCAAATTCGAAAGGACAAGAAACGCACGGTGGTCGTGACGTTTCCCGAAGCACTTGCCGAAAATGTGGTGACCAAAAAACACCTTTCGGAAAACACTTTTGAGGTGAAAGTGGGCGAAACCATCGATGTCGATTTTCTCGATGAGATGCTCATCGAGTATGAGTTTGAAAAGGTTGATTACGTTTTCGAACCGGGGCAATTTTCCGTTCGCGGTGGCATCATCGATGTCTTTTCCTACAGTTTTGATCACCCCTATCGAATAGAACTTTTTGACGATGAAGTGGAGTCGATTCGAAAGTTCGATCCTGTTTCACAGCTCTCTGTGGCCAAGATGAAAAAAGCCACAATCGTCCCCAACGTGGGCGAAAAGCTCCTGGAAGAAAGTCACGAGTCGTTCTTCAATTTCATCCCGAACGATACCATCGTCTGGCTTCACGATTTCAATCTGGCTCAAAACCATTTTGAGAAAGAGCTTGAAAAAGCTGAGAAACTCTTTGAAAAACTCGAAAGTCCGCTCAATCACTTGCCGCCAGAAGAAATGTACTCCAGTGGCGAGGCCTTTGAAAACGCTATGCGCAGACTCCGATTGGTGGAGTTTTCTACGCGAAACAAGTTTGCCGAAGCGCACAGGATTGAGTTCGACATGAACCCACAGCCGAGCTTCAACAAAAACTTCGACCTCCTATCGAAGAACCTGCAAAACAACCAAAAGGCTGGCTACCTCAACATTGTGGTGGCGAGCCAGCCCAAGCAGATCGAGCGGCTCTATCAGATTTTTGAAGACAAAGACAAGGAAGTCAACTTCAAGCCGATTGTGGTCGATCTCAACGAAGGATTCATCGACAAGGAGCGACAGGTGCTCTGCTACACCGATCACCAGATTTTTGATCGTTACCACCGATTCAAACTCAAGGAAGGATTTAAGAAAAACAAAGCTGCGCTCACCATTAAAGAGTTGAGCAGCCTTCAGCCGGGCGACTACGTGGTGCATATCGACCACGGAATTGGCGAGTTTAGCGGACTACAAAAAATCGATGTGAACGGCAAGGAGCAGGAAGCCATTCGCCTTACCTACAAAGGTGGCGACATCCTATACGTTTCGATTCACTCGCTGCACCGCATTTCAAAGTATTCGGGGAAAGAGGGCACCGTTCCTAAAATCCACAAACTGGGAACCAACACCTGGCAAAAGACAAAGAACAAGACCAAGAACAAGGTCAAGGAAATGGCGTTCGACCTGCTGAAGCTCTACGCCAAGCGGAAGGCGCAGAAAGGAACGGCCTTTTCACCGGACACCTATTTGCAGACGGAGCTCGAGGCTTCGTTTATGTACGAAGACACGCCCGATCAGCTCACTGCCACGCAGCAAACCAAAAAAGACATGGAGTCCGAATCGCCCATGGATCGCCTGATCTGTGGCGATGTGGGATTCGGAAAAACCGAGATCGCCATTCGTGCGGCTTTCAAGGCTGTAGCTGACAACAAACAAGTGGCGGTGTTGGTGCCAACCACAATTTTGAGTCTGCAACACTACCACAACTTCACCGAAAGACTCAAAGACTTTCCGTGCAACGTGGATTACATCAACCGATTTAAGAAGGGGAAAAAGCTGACCGAGACGATCAAAAAACTCGAAAGCGGAGAAACCGACATCATCGTGGGGACACACGCGCTGGTGGGCAAGAGAGTCAAATTCAAAGACCTCGGGCTGCTGGTGATTGACGAAGAGCAGAAGTTTGGCGTTTCTGTGAAAGACAAGCTGAAAACGCTGCGCGAAAACGTGGATACGCTCACCCTCACGGCAACACCCATTCCGCGAACACTACAATTCTCTCTGATGGGTGCACGAGACCTCTCAGTGATCAGCACGCCTCCGCCAAACCGATATCCGGTGCACACCGAGTTGGCGACTTTCAATGAAGAAACGATCCGCGATGCGGTCAGCTACGAAATCAGCCGTGGCGGACAGGTTTACTTTGTCCACAACCGCGTGGGCAACATCAAAGAAGTGGCCGGGATGATTCAGCGACTGGTGCCCGATGCCCGCGTGGGAATTGGCCACGGGCAAATGGATGGCGACCAGCTGGAAGACGTGATGACCAAGTTTATCGATGGCGTTTACGATGTGCTTGTGGCCACCACCATCATCGAGTCGGGAATCGACATTTCCAATGCCAACACGATGATCATCAACGAAGCCCAAAACTTCGGGCTCAGTGACCTCCACCAGTTGCGCGGACGAGTTGGGCGAAGCAATAAAAAAGCTTTTTGCTACCTGCTGGCACCTCCAATAATCTCCATGACGGCCGAAGCCAGAAGAAGACTTCAAGCAGTGGAGCAATTTTCTGATCTCGGCAGTGGAATGAATATCGCCATGCGCGACCTCGACATTCGCGGTGCCGGAAACTTACTTGGCGGTGAGCAAAGCGGATTCATCAACGATCTTGGATTTGAGACCTACCAGAAAATTCTTGCAGAAGCGGTAGATGAACTCAAGCGCGAGAAATTCCAGGAAATGCAGCGCGAGGAGGAAATCGAGTCGCAAAACTTCGTGAGCGACACGGTCCTCGAAACTGATTTTGAGGTGTTGATTCCAGACGAATACGTGGGAAGTATCGCAGAGCGAATTGCGCTCTACCGCGAGCTCGACAACACGCAGGACGAAAAGCAACTCGAAAAATTCCAGGAAGAATTGATCGACCGATTTGGCCCGATGCCGCAGCAAGTGGAGCGATTGCTCGACACCATCAAGATGCGCTGGATCGCCAACGAAATCGGCTTCGAGAAAATCATCATCAAAAGCGAAAAGCTTATCGGCTACTTCGTTTCCGATCAGGAATCGCCCTACTACCAATCGCCAAAGTTTGCCCGCGTGATTGAGTTTATCAAGCAAAACCCGCGACTCGGAAAAATGTACGAGAAAAACGGTGGCCTACGCATGTCATTTGCCAATGTTGAATCCATCGAAGAGTCGCTTGAAATTTTGAAGAAGATGGTGAACATCAGAGTTCCGGAGGCTTCTTAATCGAAAGAAAGTCAGTTCAAAGCTTGTTTTAGGGATGATCTAAAGGTTGTTGTATCTTTTGCGCATTGCCTTTTCAAAAATCTACTTTATGAAAACAGTTTTTACTTTTCTTACCCTTTACTTTTTATTGGTCAGTATTACCGGATTCTCTCAAGAGCACTGGAGTTTACCGCCCGAGGGTTCGATTTATACCAATTCTTTATATTCGATTTCAGCCTTTGGAGAATGGTACAGCGATCGGACTGAGCAGACATGGCAGCAGGAAGTTGGAGCAGATGGCCATACCTGGCGTCAATATCATGTTCCAGATCCCAATGGAGATGAAAGCACTACCTACCTCATTCGGGAGGAAGAAGGAAAATGGTTTCTGAAAAATACAGAATGGGAAGAGCAAGCGTTAGACGAATTTCCACTTTACGACTGGACTGCAGAGGTAGGGGACACTATATTGTCAACCTCTGTTTATGAAATCGAAAATGGGCCGATGGCACTGCGAGTTGACAGCATCAATGAGCAGGAATATTTTGATGGCTCCACCAGAAAGGTATTCCACTTGACAAACCTTGAGATTAACATGATTTTTCCCGTAGTGTGGAACGAAGGCATTGGCCCATTAAACGATGCGCTTTTGAATGCTGCCGGAACATCGCTGGCTGACGGTGGCGAATTTCTGATTTGCGCCCATCATGGCAGTACTCAGGTCTATGAAAGTATTTGGGCAGATGGTCTAGCAAATTATGAGAACTGTATGTGGGATCCTGTTGGTGTCGAAGAAATCAAACAGACCGAACTCGAGGTCTTCCCCAATCCGGTGAATGACATCCTCAGCGTTCGTGTAGTCGATGGTAAATTCGGCAAAACTTCAAAAATTGAAATTGCGGATCTGCACGGTCGAATCGTTCTCAGTGAAGAATCGGCCAGAGGAAAAAACATCATCGAACTTGACCTGAGCTCGCTTAATGCGGGAGTCTATCTACTGCGGATGACTACAGAAAACAGCAAAACTCTCACTGAGAAAATTGTAGTGAACTAATCCTCTTCCACCGTCAAGCGGTAGTCTTCAATAAATTTCTGCTGGACTTTTTTGAATTCTTCGTGCTGGGTTTCGAACCGGACCTGGATGGTGTCGAAAATGGCTGATGCTCGCTCTTGCTCGGCCGATGTGAACGAAGAATCGGGAAGCGACATGATTTCGATGAGTCGCTCGTACTCCTCGTCACTTATTTCTTTGTAGAAAGTAAACAAGTCTTCTGACGCGATAAAAAGCGTGCTGTCCTGGGTGAAAGCACCGAGGTCTCGCAGTCCCTGCAGACTTCTTCGAATTTCTGCTTTTAGTTCAAGGTGGGCAATTTCCATTTCATCGGCATCGTATTCCACGATTGTGCTGTCCACTTCATTGATCTTTTCCATCACCCTGTGCTGCAGCTTGTTGATATTGTCGTTGTAATCGGCAGCTTTCTCAGCTTTGCGATTGCAAGCAAAAAGCAACACAGTAAGCGCAATCATCCAGTAAATTCTTTTCATCGCAGAAATTGGTTTTGGGTTGTGGTAAAAATAGGAATTATCACGTGGGCAAATGTGGACAAAACGGAGCAATTCGCTACTTTCACCGGCTGAAAACCGAACACTCTCTTTTTCTGGCCTTGACTTAGCATGGTATTTAGTTCTATTGTTTTCCTGTTTTTCTTTTTGCCACTGGTATTGCTGGTTTACTTCATGCTGCCCGGTGTTCGCCAGAGAAACGTATTTCTTCTTCTTGCGAGTCTGGTTTTTTACGCCTGGGGAGAGCCAGTTTTTGTTTTGCTAATGCTTTTCTCTTGCGCAGTGAATTATACTGTAGGCCTTGTGATGTCGAAGGCTGCAGGCAGAAAATGGCCTTTGGTCCTTGGGGTAGTTGTCAACCTGCTCATTTTGGTTATTGCCAAGTACAGCGATTTTATGGTCGAGAACCTCAACACAATTCTCCCTGAGGGAAACAAACTTAGCCAGCCCAATATTCCGCTACCCATTGGAGTTTCGTTTTTTACCTTTCAGGCTATTAGCTATCTGGTCGACATTTGGCGCAATCAGGCGCACGTTCAGAAAAACCCTTTGAGACTATCACTCTACATTGCCCTTTTTCCTCAACTGATTGCCGGTCCGATTGTGCGCTACCACCACATTGCCACTGAGCTGCACCGAAGGGTGCATCATTTTGCAATGTTTCGATATGGTGTCGAACGCTTCGTTATTGGTCTTGCCAAAAAGGTGTTGATCGCAAATCCGATGGGGCAGTATGCCGACAGCGTGATTGCCGAAAGTGGTAATTGGGACACACCCTCGGCCTGGATGGCGATTGTGGCTTACTCGCTTCAGATTTACTACGACTTTTCGGGCTACTCCGACATGGCCATCGGGCTGGGTAGAATGTTTGGATTCAATTTCCACGAAAACTTCAATTTTCCGTATCGCGCCAGGAGCATACAGGAGTTTTGGCGTAGATGGCACATTTCGCTTTCCACGTGGTTTCGCGATTATGTCTACATCCCATTGGGAGGAAACAGGCTGGGCGACTACCGCACTTATTTCAACCTGACACTGGTTTTTTTCCTCACCGGATTGTGGCACGGTGCAAGCTGGAACTTCGTGTTTTGGGGAATGCTGCACGGCACTTTTCTAATCGTTGAAAGACTTGGTTTTAAAAATGTGCTTCAACGGATTGGCGGCCTGGCCAATGTCTACACTTTATTGGTTGTGGTCTTTGCGTGGGTTTTCTTCAGGATAGAATCATTTGGCGATGCCTGGAAATTTGTAGGCGAGATGTTCTCTTTTCACGTTGATGACAGCTCTATTCCGTTATCGAGATGGCAACTTACGGCTCTTTCGTTTGGCGTTGTGTTTTGCTTCGACTGGTGGACGAAACTTAAATTACCCACCACCTGGCAAAAGCCAACTCTGGCTATGAAGCAATTTTTGCTGTTATTCATCTTCGTGGTAAGTTGCCTCGAAGTTGCCACGAGCACTTACAACCCATTCATCTACTTCCGATTCTAATGATAAAGAAGGACAACATAAAATCACTCGTAGTGGCGCTGGGCTTTGCTCTCGTGTTATGCCTTCTATTGGTAAAAATTGTTGAACGCCCTTTAGGCAGTCACGTCTACACCTTTGGAATTTCTGGAAAGGCCAAGGGAGAAATTACTATCCTTTCGGAATGTGAAGGCTGCGAGGAAAAGCAGCAAATCGAACATTTCACTTTCTCCGGTGGGGAGCAGGTTTTTTATTTCGAGACAGACCACACAGACAGACTTTGGTTTGATTTTGAGAATTGGATAGTTGGCCAATCCATCGAATTTCAGGGAAGGTCTTATCAGCGCGGTTTACACATAGAGACACTTCCTAAAATATCCAGCCTTCCCGGTCTCATAATGCACGGAGCCGATCTCGAAGGATCAGAGTTCTACCTGAGAAACAGTGAGTTTGAATTCAGCTTCACGCCTGAACCCTTTGCTGTAAAATCTACAGAGCACTATCTTTCCAAAGCTGCGTTGTACATCGCACTTTTCATGCTTTTCGCTCTTGGTTTTTACTTCTTTTCTGCACGAGTTGAGCAAATTCCCTGGTTGCAATTGATCGCTTATGGTGCCTTTGCTTTTGCTTTGGGAGTTGGTCTCTATTTCTCGTTTTTGGGACTAATGAGCCATCCCAACCGGACGGAAGTACACTTAAACTGGAGTGAAAAACCTGAAGGAGTTTATGGGATTTATCACCTGCCCGCTCCCAACCAGCTAGATCCGATAGGAGTTTTCCACGACCCAACCAATTCGCGAGCATTACCCGAGCAGTTGAAAGTGGAAGATCCATTTTTCTCATTTCGCCTCAAGCTCGACTCTGCTGCTCCTGCCTATCACCTGAAATCTGTAACACTCGAAAACTCGCTGTACAGCAAAACAATTCCGACTGAAGATCTCAAAGATGCTTTTCCCTTTAGGCAGAATGTTAAAGCTGAAATGAATAACGATGGATCCGCTCTCACCCTAAAAGCCAATGCAGGTAATTCATACGTCCAACTATCTGCCGACAGTCTCACCACTTTCAGGGTGATTGACAGATTGATTTACAGAGCGCACATAATTCTCAGTTTCGCCTTTTTTGTCTTTGCATTTTATCTCCTGATCTTGCTTCACAGGCAAAAAAGAGTAAAAGGAATTCGCGATGTGTGGTTCACACTCATCTTTCTGGCGCTTCTATTCTTGCCGGGCTCGCTTTGGCTTATCTCAACTCCAGAAACTTATTTTCTACAGGAAAAACGCCCGGCTTTCACGGTAGATTCCATTTACCAGGGCAATCTGAGTGAGGTTCCTGGAAATACAGAACGCTACCTGGAAGATCATTTTGGCGGTCGCTCCATGATGATTTATGGGACAAATATTTACAGGGTGTTAATCTTCAAAGAAAGTGGGCCCATGGCTCCTGTGGCAGTTGGAAAAGACGGCTGGTATTTTTACCGCGGCCAGGGAGTTGGAGATCAAATAAAAAATGAAACCCAAATTTCGGAAGGTGACCTAAAACTCATAGAGCAAAACCTGTTAGAAAGGAAGAAGTGGCTCGAGGCGCACAACACTGACTTTTACATTGCCTTTGCTCCACTCAAACACTCTGTGTATCCAGAAATGCTGCCTAGATCTCTACAGCCTGTAAACAAACCCAGCAAGATGCAGCTCCTCATCGATCACCTGAATAAAAACACTGACTTGAAGGTGATCAACCTGCAACCACCACTGATCCGGGCCAAGGATGAAAACCAGATTTATTACAAGAGCGATTCGCACTGGAATCAAATCGGAGCTTACACAGGCTACAAAACCATCGTGCAGTCAATTAATGAAGACTATCCTGAGTTCGGTAACCCAAAACCGATGACCGATTACACCATTAGTTATGTGACTAACTACGAGGCAGACCTTTCGCTTCAGCTTGGACTTCAAGATGTGATTTCTCGTGAACAGCCTTTAGTAATGCCAATCGACCCAGGTAAAGTAAGAGAGGTTTCAAGCAAACAATACGAAGATGTGAAGACCAAATACGCTACCATTTCTTATGTCAACGATGATCCTCCGAACGATCTTGAGGTTTTCTACTTTCGAGATTCTTTCTCCAATTATCTCAACTACAGCCTCAAGCTTCACAGTGAAGAAAGCGTCTTCTTTTGGACTCATCAGTTTCCGCTGGGAGCGTTCGATCACGGCTATCCCGATATTGTAGTGTATGAAGTGATGGAGCGTTTTATTGATGACCTCAAACTTCCTAATCCAGTGGAGGTACAAAAGTTCTACAGCGATTCGATTAGGGTTGAGACCTCAGTTGATAAATCCGAACAGAAGTAGCCTGAAAAGTTCCACTCCGATAAATCTCTCTCCCCAGAACTGGACGATTCTCACCGAAATAGAAATTGTGCCAAACAGGTGTGGATAGGCTCGAAAAATGTTGGTGATTGGTAATGAAATATTCAGCTTCTTCAATCCCTTCCACAATGTTGAATTGTTGTCGCTCATCGGCTGACAAAAGCTCCAGGTTAAATAGCGCGGGTTTATCCGAAACCAAAACATTCACCGGCCTTTCAGTGGAAGAAGTGTGATCACTCAAAAACTCCCAGCCTTCTCTAAACCCTATTCCCCAGTAGTCAGGTTCAAACTCAGATTCGAGGTTTTGCCCCATCCACAAATTGAAATACAAATGCCCGTGAGGGTGATACAACAAGTTGACTACGAGCAATGATACCAGTGCACCTCCAACTACCATTTGCCTGGCTTTTTTCCCGAACAAGTGAAACCTGGAACTGAAAGCGCAGAGGCCGTAAACTGCAACAACAACAGCAAAGGGGTAGATGAATTGAAAGTGTCGCCATCCATTATAGAATACGGGCGTCAGCACAACTGCCGCTAAAACCGGCACAGTAAAAACGTAAAGAGATGTCCAAAATGCCGGATGTTTGTTGATGTCACCAAAACCGAACTTGAACAGGTTCCTGACTCTGTCAATTATCCCTATGAAAAACAACAGCCAGATCACCACAGGAACTGTTATCAATAAGTAGACTGGCAAATACCATCTGGGTGCTTCTTTCGGTAAATAAAACTCCCCAAAAAACAAAGTCGGATTAGGCTGTTTTACCTGGGTGATCACTTTGAACTGATTGAGAAAAAGCTCCACTGGTGCGTCCCACAGAAATGGCCAGAAAAGACAGATTGCAAAAGCGCAAGAAAATAACCCAACGACAACTTTCTTCATTGATGAAAGCTTCAAACCTTCAAACACGAAAATGTAAATTACGTAAGGCGCAACGATTAGTAAACCGAGAATTCGAATATCGATGATGAACCCCAACAAGAGTCCAAAGATCACATGATGAATTAGTCCGTTTTTCTTTTTGAGCCTCACCAAAAGAAACACAGCTACCACCATCAGCATCATAAAAATAGGATCCTTCAAATTGAATCCGGCATGAGCAAAAATGCGTGGATAGAGCACTACCGCCATCCAGGCCAGCAAGGAGATTTTATTGGAAAAGCCCGCAACTCTTAAGAGCCGAAAAAAGAACAAACTCAGGAAAGCAAAGGCCAGAAAGGAGACAGTGTGCCGGATCAGATTAGTCGCGTAAGCACTTTCAAAAGGCAGGGCACTCTCTACCCCTAAAAGGATCAACTGAAAAGCCGGGCCGTGCTCATCAATATTCCCTTCAAAGATCGAATCCTTTGCAGCAGTGTTTCCCGACAAGAATTCACCTGCCCATTCCAGGTTTCTTTCTGCGTTGTCGCGCATGATGTAGTCGTCCCAGCCGATGCCGTAGTCCGGTAGTAAAACCAACCCGAAAACAATATAAACGGCAAGAAAAACCCGTATGTCAAGCAATTTTCTCATGTCAGGAAACCAGGTGACTTATGGCGAGGTGCAAGCTATAAACAGTACTGTAAATGAGCAGCATACCCACAAAACCAACACTCAAACTCTTCAGCTTCTTTGGAAAAGCTTCAAAGCCTTTGCATAGAAAATAAATCAACGCAGCGGCAGAAGGCAACAGGAATGCGGCCTTCATGAAAGAGTACATCGGGTATTGGCCCGTGAGCATGCCAATTCCGAGTAAGTTAGTGAAGAGCATCGCAAAAAACACCCAACCAAGGTGGGCCTTCCTTCTTTTCCAGACGTCAATTATGAATGAAACAAATCCGACTACAAAGATGGAGGCGATCGCGAAGCCCACCACGAGGCTCAGCCTTCCGTAAACATTTATTTGAGCTGGAACCCGACTCCAATCCGGAGTAATCTGCAGATTGCGATAATTAATGTACATCTGATATTCATGGTTAAAACTCATGTCGTTCAACCACACCGATGAGATTTTTGGTTCGGATTCGTACCAAAATTGAGCAAATAAAGTTGTGGGTAGCGACTCTGTACTTTTCTGGTGAATAAGTGGATTTTCCCAATTTTCCCATGGCGTAAAACTAACGAGTGAGCGATGTCCGGGTCGTTGAGGAATATCCACTCCCAAAATCTCCAGGTTCATGGCCATGGGGTTTTCCAAAAACTGACTCTTCCAGGCGATGTGACCTGCAAAGGCACCGAGTGGCAGCACAAGAATCATGGCGATTCTAACAATGGTTTTTCTCCAGTTTTGGATTCCCGTTTTGAAAAGGATCAAAAGGAAAATAGCCGGAAAAAGTATGACGGCTGTAGACTTTGTCAATACCGCCAGTGAAGCAAGCAGCGCAGTGAATACGGCATACTTTATTTTAAAACCCGAATTGTAATACGCCAGAGCTGAAACTATTGCAGCTGTCACAAAGAAGTAAACTGCGGAGTCATTGCTGTGCGTTACCGACATAAATATATGCCTCGGCAAAAAACAAAAAGTCGCAAAAGCCAGGAGTTGCGTAAGTTTTGAGAAATTGAGTTGACTCAAAAATTTCCGCACCAGGGGAATCATACCTAAACCAAAGAGAAGTGTCACTAGCTGCATGATCTTATCCAGCACTTCCTGGTTGGCAGTGAAAAGATACCCGACCTTGAGGAAAGCTGCCGAAATGAGATAAAACACCGGAGGTTGAAAACACTCAAAGCAATGATGTGGCTGAGGCAAGTCCTGCAGCAAGACCATGAGTTTTGCAGGTTGAAAATGGTCATCGTACATGATTGTAGGAGGCACCGCGACCCAGAGCACTATTCTGAGTAGTGCAGCACAAAGACCAACGAGCAGAAAATGTTTTCCAGAAACCCTCATTCGGGAAATTTATTCAATTTTGTCTCCCATTGCAGGAAATGGTTAATCTCATGAAAAGTGCCTTGAGCGATAAAGTTTCAAAGAAAAGATATTCTATCGGAAGATGGACCATTTCACTTCTATTTGCCTTTAAAGTTCTGATTTTTGCTGCAGCATTTCCGCTCTTCAACACCACAGACGAACTTCCCAATTTTGACACCCTGGTGAAGCAGGGAAAAATGCCGTGGGGCGACCGCATCGAAAAATTCACTTACGACAGTTTGACGCTAATGATCGCCCATGAGGTGCAGTCTTCAGAGTACCTTTTAGGGAAAAAACAAAATCCCGATTTCGTCCCTCTCCTCTCTGTTCAGTACAACACTCCGCGTGCGGTTTACATAGATTTCTTCAGCAAGGTGGAGCACCAGCAAGTGCATTCATCGCCTTTGTATTTCAAAACCTACGGCACTATTTTCTACCAACTTCCCGATAGTTGGTCTCCTTACTCAAAAGTTTATTTCCTCAGGTTTCTAAATGCAGTGTTGGCCTTTTTTCTCACCTGGTTTGTGATCTCCGCAGGTCGCAAAATATTCCGGGATGAGTTTCTGGCGTTCTCCGCAGGCTTAATTCTGCTGGCTACTCCTCAATCTATTTTTTACTTCATCAATGTGGACATTCTAAGTGCATTGAGTGGTGTTCTGGTCTTTTACTCTGCCTTCCGGTTTTTCCGCGCAGCTTCCTGGAAAAATGCGGCTGTGCTCGCTCTGGTGAGTGCTTTAACTATTTTGATTAAAGCTTCGGGCCTTGTAGCGGTGGCAGGTGCCTTTTTCTTTCTGCTACTTGTGTGGTTCCATAAAAGGTCGACTGGATTTTTATTGAAGCTAGCCGTTTCCTCCGCGGGCGGAATCTTGCTCATGGTGCCCGTTCTTATCAATAGATTGAACGAGGGAATTGGACTCTTTGCTACCAAGAAAAAAGTGGAGCTGCTAGACTGGACCGAAAAACCTCTGGGAGAGTGGTTCCCACATCCGATTTTTTCCTTCAACGGTTTTAGAAATTTTTTTACTCAAAACTGGGGTAGTTGGTGGACAGGAGAAAGCTTTTGGGAAGGGGGAATGATTTACCCTGAGTGGGTTTCCCGATATTTTAAGTACCTAAGCGCAGTGCTCTTACTAGCCCTATTCATCAATTTTCTCTTGAAAATCAGAGAGCGATCACCCCTTCAGCAAATGCGTTGGTCAGCTATTTTCACCATAGTTGGTTACTTCACGCTCTTTGCATTTCTCAGTGTTCGCTACGACTTTGGAGACTGTGTATATCCCAGCCAGGCATTTCCACTTTTCGTTTCTGGAAGGCTCATGCTGGGGATGCTATTCCCTGTTCTGTTCGCTTTTGTAGACGGGGAAAGACTGATTGCGAAAGGGAGTCGGACGGTCTTCGTCATCGCAGCAGCCTTTGCCATTTTCCATCTTGGAATAGAAATCTACGGAACGTCAGCTGTTTTCAGTTCGCCCAAAAACTTCTTCCACCAGGTACTTAACTTTTAAGCCTGAAGTCATGAGCTCCGAGGCTTAAGTTTGGATTGTAGTGAGGATCGTTTTCGATGTACTTACTCCATCGCTGCCTCAACTGCTTAATTTCACGCTTGTGCCTTTCCATGGACTCTTTGGTAAGGTGCGGATGGCCGCGAGAAATTGATTCGAAGTGGTAAAGCTCCACATGTGGGACATAGACATTTCGGTAGCCTGCATCCAGACAACGAAGGCAAAAGTCCACATCGTTGTACTCTACCTCAAAACTCTCATCGAAGCCTCCCATTTCATCATAGATCTCTGTTCGAACCATGAAGCAAGCTGCCGTGAGCGCTGAGTAGTTGTTTAATAGATTGACGTAGTTGAAATACCCCGGTCCTTCCCGGTGCTCTCCAACCAGCACGTGGCCTGCTGCTC
Source organism: Halocola ammonii (assembly GCF_049334165.1). Lineage (NCBI taxonomy): Bacteria > Pseudomonadati > Bacteroidota > Flavobacteriia > Flavobacteriales > Halocolacceae > Halocola > Halocola ammonii. The sequence goes on along the minus strand of NZ_JBEGHD010000015.1, from coordinate 58,437 downwards.
CGCCCAGTCCAATCACAACACCTGCGTGTTGCACTGTTTCATTAGGATAGAGCAATTTGGCACCTACAACCCCTAACTCATCTCGCTGCGACTGTTCCACCATGCCTTCAATCCAATCGGCAGAAATCACCTTGGTGTCGTTATTCAGCAATATCAGAAAGTCTCCCGAGGCATGGCTTCTACCGAAATTCATGAGGTGAGAGAAATTAAAGGGCTGCTCTGAGCGCACACATTTAAATCGATTCGGCTCCTCTTTTTCCCATTTTTCGATTAATTCAAAAGTGGCCTTTTCTTCGCTGTTGTTATCTACCAGCACTACTTCAAAGTTTGGATAGGTAGATTTTTCAAAAACGGACTCCAAACAAACTGAAAGCACGTCTGCCTTGTCTTTGGTAGGAATTATGATTGACACTTTTTTGTCTGGATTCAGGAGATCCAGTCGCACGGAGTAACCTCGGAATCCATCGAGAAAATCAATTTTACCAGGAGTTCCTCTTCTCTCAAGGGCTTCCGTGAGCGCTTTTTGTGCAGCCATGTAGGCGTAGGGCTTGGCGTCTTCTCCCGAAGCAGCCGACTCACCGTGTATCCTCCAGTGGTAAAGAACCTTTGGGACGTGCTTGATTTTGTCGGTCTTTTCAGTGAAGCGAAGCACGAGGTCATAGTCCTGACTACCTTCAAAACCAAGTCGCCAGCCACCAATGGCCCGCATAATTGAAGTTCTAAAAACTGTCAGGTGGCCGAGGTAGTTTCTCGATAGTAGGTTTTCTGGAGACCAGTCGGGTTTAAAGTGTGCTGCATCATGATGTCCACTCTCATCAACCTTGTCTTCATCGGTGTAAACAAGGTCTGTTTCAGGGTCTTCTACGATAGTCATGGCCACGTGATAAAGTGCATCCAGCGAAAGCAAATCGTCCTGATCCATGAGCACAGTAAAGTCGCCTTCCACAAGCTCAAGTCCGGAGTTGGACGCAGCGGAAATATGTCCGTTGGTTTCTCGGTAAACCGCTCGAATCCGCGGATCCTTTTTTCGGTACTTTTCGATCGTTTGCTTAACCTTTGGGTCGGTAGAGCAATCGTCAGACAAAATCAACTCCCAGTTTTCGTAGGACTGCTGCATTACAGAGTCGATGGCCTCCTTAAAGAACTTGATGGGTGGATTGTAGACCGGGATGACCACAGAAAAGAACGGAGAGTTTTCCAGTTCACCGCTTTTCACTCTTTGCTTCAAAATGTCATCTTCCGATGGCTTTTGTCGAAGAAGCCAATTCATGTATGGGTCCTCGCTGTAAGTCAGACTAGACTTACCAGCCTCTACAATTACCACCCTGGCCTCTTCCAGAGCCAGGTAAATGTGTTTGAAGATTTTTGCCAGAAACCTTCTCATGACCTGGAAAGATTTTTTTGAGAATGCGACAGCGATTTTTCGAAAGAAATTCTTTCGCTTTCCCATATTCTTGTTAGACCTGAGACGATTCAACATGATCTTCAACTCGCGAGCGAATTTAAAAACCACAGTGCTCTCAAGCTGATTCACACGCTGTTGTAGCTTGAGAACACTTTGCATGGAATGATGGAGCTGCTTCAACAAGTTCTTCTTCTCTTCGGCCAGACTATTCATTTCGACACCCATGTTTTGGATGTGAACTTCTTTGTCGTCAACAGCTTTCTCCAGTTCCTCACGTATTCTTTCGAAGTTGGCGTTGTGCTCTTCCTGTGCTTTGTTTTGCTCTGCCAAAAGCACCCCGAGCTGGTGGAAAATTTCCTCTTCGTGATTTGCAAAAAGCGATTTGTGCTTTTTCCTGAGGTAGTCGTAGTTGGAGACGTGATGTTCTACCTCTTTGGTAGATTGCACCATTGAATCTTTTCTAATTCGGTATCGAAAAAGAGGCTCGGAGATGTGGTGAAACTTCCAGTTCTGCTCCAGTGCCGACATCCAGAGGTCCCAATCTTCATAACCCGTTTTTGGCATTTGCCCGTCATAGCCGCCTGCTTTTTCCCATATCTCCTTACGAAAAACAGCACAGTTATCTATGTAATTGAGGCACAAGATGCGGTCGGGCTTCATATCCTGGAGCTTTACTTCTTGCTCCTTACTTTCGGTAAAATGAATTGTATCGCTGTAAACTACACCTACATCTTCGTGGTCATTTAAAATGCTAATCCCTTTTTGGATGTACTCATCGCTAATAGTGTTGTCGGGATCAACTGAAAGAATATAGGGGGCAGTAGCCTCTTCAACAAGCTTATTTCGCGCAGCTGCCACTCCTGAATTCTTCTGCCAGGTGACGCTGAATCCGCGCTCTTCCAATTCTTTCAGTTTACTAATCGTGGCTTCGTCATCAGAGCCATCGTCAAGGATTAGCACCTCGATATTGGGGCTTTGGGTATCAAAAGAAGCCAGGCATTCATCAATGTATTCGCCCAGGTTATAAACAGGGATAATTACTGAAAGCTGAGGAGATTTCTTCATCTAAAAAGTGATTGATAATAAGCTATTCCTTCGTCTACGTCACCGTCAAAAACGGCTTTGCCTTTATCGAGGCAAATCACTCTATCGCAAATGCTTTTTACATCACCAACATTGTGAGTAACAAACAGAATGGTGCTGCCAGATTTTTTGATTTCATTGATCCGGTTGATGCATTTTCTCTGAAAACCCTCATCGCCAACAGCCAGCACTTCATCGACTATCAGGATTTCGGGGTAGTTTGCAACTGCAATGCTAAAGCTCAACCTGCTGAGCATTCCAGTCGAATAAGTTTTGAGCGGCATACGCAGCGCTTCATCAGAAAGCTCCGAAAACTCAGCTACTTTGCCGCTAATTTCTTTTAGCTCCTGTTTTGAAAAGCCGATCAGGCTTCCCATCAGATTGAGGTTTTCGTATCCGGTAAGTTCCATTTCCACACCAGCACCGATTGCCAAAATTGGAGCCACCTTACCTTTCACGGTGATTTTCCCTGAAGAGGGCATGAGCATTCCGGCCACTGCTTTAAGCATCGTGCTTTTGCCGGCTCCATTTCCACCGAGGATGCCAACTGTTTGCCCTTTTGGTATCGAAAAGTTCAGATCAGTCAGAATTCTTTTGGTTTCAAACAGCCGCTTGATTTTGAAGGTGGTGAACAAATCCTTAAAGGAGTTCACACCCTGATTAAATGTGAAATAGCTGAGGTTCACATCCTCAAAAACGATATGTGGCTCAAGATCTCTCACACGTTTGAAATTACTCCGGGTTCCAGTTTCTTGAAAATTATCAACCCTAAAAAAAAGGTGATGGCAGCTGTGAAAAAAGCAATTAGAGCAGTTTCCAGTGACGGCACCTGATTGTAGTAAAGGGCATCTCGCATCATCTGAAAATAGTGGTAGAGCGGATTGAGTTTCAACACTGGGTGGTAGTTTTCAGGCACAAAATCCAGCGTATAGGCCACCGGAGTGAGGTAAAACAATGCCGGATTGATGGAATTCCAGAGAATTGAAATATCTCTGAGATAAATATTCAAAGAGCCCAACAGTAAGCCGAGGCCAAGCGAAAAGAATGTCATGAGAAGCAGAACGGGAATCACCAGAAGCGTGTGCCAGGTGAGCTCAAGTCCGAAAAAGAGCATCAAACCAAAAAATGGAATCAGTACCAGCCCCATATTGAAAAGCTCTGTGAAAATGGTCGCTATCGGAAAAGCTATTACAGGGACGTTTATGGTTTTTATTACACCCGCATTGGCCAATAAACTTTGGATACACTGATTACTGCCATTGGCAAAAAATTGCCAGAGGATAAGCCCCGATAGTACATAAAGTGAATAACTTCGCATTCCCTGAAATGCCTGAGAAAAGACAAAATGAAAAATCAGGAGGAAAAGCAGCGGAGTTAAAAACGACCACAGGTAGCCCAGCAAAGAACTCTTGTAGCGCAATTTCATATTGCGCCTGATGAGGTTCACTATAATATGCCGACTGGGTATTTGGGGAGCTAGTTTCATGAAAACGCTGTCAAAAGTAAAATTAAATTCTGGTGCAGGAGCTTAATTGTATTTGGATCAACGGAAAATTTTTGAGTCAACCCAAAACCGGTGTTCAGCGCTACTCGCTGGGCATTTGCAATGCGCTTTTGTCGCAAGGAGTTAAATTGAAAGTATTGGTCAACAGAGACTACAAAAACCTACTTCCTGAAGCGGAGGTGATTGTCGTTGGCCGCAAATCGGGTGTTTTCTGGGAGCAAGTTGAACTTCCGGCTTACCTCAAAAAAGCAGGCTCGCCAAAGTTGGTTAACCTCGGAAACGTGGCCCCTGTCAGCTACAACAACAACTTTTTGATTGTACACGATGTGGCTACCCTGGAAAACGAAAAGGGCTGGTTTTCTACTTCATTCAGAGCCTGGTACCGATGGCTGCTGCCAAAACTTCTGAAGAGTTGCGAGCTTGCCACCGTCAGCGAATTCACTGCAGGTCGTATACGCGAACTTACCAAATTGGATGAGGGCAAACCATTGCCGGTTTTGCACGGAGGTGTTTTCTTCGATGTCAATCCCGACTCGGTAGAGCCAGAAACCAATTTCGAAAAACCATACATTCTGTGCGTGGCTTCTCACAACCCTCGCAAAGGACTCCATTTGTTGATTGATGCATTTGTGGATTCGGAGCTTGGAGCAGAGTTCGACTTGCGGTTAGTTGGTTCTGAAAGCAGACATTTCCCCAAAATGAACCTCCGGGAAACCACATGTTTTAAATGGCATCGAAACGTTTCTGATGAAGAGCTAATCGCACTTTATAAATCCGCCAGGCTTGTCGTGGTTCCTTCAGAGTATGAAGGGTTCGGCCTCCCTGTTCTCGAAGCTCTTTATTTCGGCAAACCGGTTTTGGCTAACGATATTCCCGTTTTTCGGGAGCTATTTTCTGAATGGATAGAACTAATTGATTGTCAAAATAGAACCGCATTTTCTGAAAAACTCCGAGAAGCAACTGCAGCTAAAAATGTGAAGGAGACATCCCGGGAAATGCTTTACAGCTTTTATCAAACCGCGGCCAAACTCAGAGCGATTCTTAAGAAATGATTAAATTCGTTGCTGAATCTGACAAGACCAAACCTTTGCAACCTGCACTTAACTCATTGAAAGTAGCCATCATTCACGATTGGTTTGTGGTAAAGGGTGGAGCCGAACAAGTATTTCGGCAAATTCACTCTTGCTTCCCCAACGCGGATATTTACGCGCTTTTTAATAATCTCACTCCAGACCTCCAGCAGCAGCTCGTCAATGGAAAGGAGATAAAAGTGACTTATCTTCAAAAACTTCCTTTTGTCAGGAAGCACCACCGCTACTTCTTTCCACTATTCAAAAGTGCGATTGAATCTCTTGACCTGTCGGAATATGATCTAATCATTTCTTCTTCGCACGCTGTTGCAAAGGGAGTTAAGATCAACAAGAATCAAAAGCACCTTTGCTACTGCCACACACCGGTGCGGTATGCGTGGGATTTGCGGAAAGAGTATCTCGAGCACGTTCAGCACAAAGGAATTCGCCAATTGGCCAACTGGCAACTGGATAAGCTACGAAACTGGGACCTTGATTCGGCATCGAGGGTCACATCGTTTGCAGCCAACTCCGAGTATGTTTCTGATAGGATCAGGAAAAATTACCAGCGCGAAGCAAAGGTGGTTTATCCGCCAATCGACACGGAGTTTTTTACACCAAACGGAACTGCTGTTGAAGAGCGTTCTCAATACCTGGTTGTATCCCGAATGGTTCCCTACAAGCGAATTGACATTGTCATCAGAGCATTTGAAAAACTTCCTCATCTGAAACTGAAAATTATCGGAGATGGTCCTGATTTTCATTCTTTGAAATCGATTGCAAGTCCTAATGTGGAATTCATGGGATACATCGATGACGAGAGCCTCAAACGCGAAATGAGAGTTTCGAAAGCACTGATCATGGCTGCCAACGAAGATTTCGGCATCACGTCCCTGGAAGCCCAGGCATGTGGAATCCCCGTAATTGCTTTAAAAAAAGGTGGTTATCTCGAAACAGTAGTAGAAGGAGAAACAGGGATTTTCTTTGAAGAGCAGTCTTCGGAGAGCGTTCTGGAAGCGATAGAACGATTCGAGAAAATGAGATTTGATTTTAGTCCCCTGAAAGCGCGTGGAAATGCGATGCGCTTTTCCAATGAAAGGTTTCTCGAAGATTTTATTCATTTTGTGAATTCATCGATCCAGGACAATGATCCAACAACGGATAAGTAAAATCACTGATTGGCTCATCATCGCCATTTTCTTGTTTCCAGTTTTACCCCTGCAGGCTTCAGGATTAGTCCTGATTTTGGCCTTTCTTAGCATTGTATTTTTGGCTGTGTTAAAACGGGATTCTTTTCGAAAACCTTCTCTGCTCAATCCGCTAACTCCTCTCTTTCTAGTAGCTCTTACCTATCTCGTTTACTCCTTTTGGGCAAGCGACCTTCAACTGGCCTGGTTTGAGTTTGAAAAAAGGGCTGCACTTTTGGCCGTACCAGTTTTAATTCATCTGAAGGGTAAAATTAATGCTAGTGTAATCCGCTGGTCAAAATTAGCCTTCGTGGTAGCTACCTCGCTTCTGTCCTTTCTTCTGATTATTCTCTACGTTTTAGGTGTAATCGATGAAACGATCCAAAACCCAAACTTTTACTTTCTCCTCCGGACGAAGTTCGAATCAATTTCGGGTGTGCACCCTACTTATTACGGAATGTTTTCGGGAGCCACTCTCTTAATTCTCATGGACTTTCAGATTCATAAGAGTTTCCCTCGATTGAGGACTGTCATTTGGGTACTTCTCGTTGTAGGTGCTGCGGGACTCATACTATCTGGAAGTAGAATGTCTGTTATTGCAACGCTTTTAGTGGGTTCCGCATTTCTTCTCTATTTCAGAAAATGGACCTGGTTTGGAAGTTTGTTGGGAGGGTTTGCGCTACTAGCGATTCTTTCTCAACAAGTATTTCTTGCCAGGTTGTCGGACTTGCTGCACATCATAAAAGACCCTTCACGCGCATTGGTCTATTCAGGAACTGGCGATCGGATTTCTATGTATCAGTGCAGCATGGCCATTCTGAAAGATTGCTGGCTCTTCGGACTGGGCTCTGACAATGTTCAGACCACTCTCAATGGCTGCTACCTTCTGATTAACCCCAAGATGGCCCTAACTCATAATTACAATTCGCACAACGAATATTTGAATGCTATTCTCACTTTCGGAGTTTGGGGGCTATCTCTGTTGATTTATTTCTTTGTCATGGTTTTCAGAAGTATAAAATCAGAATTGCTCTTTTCAGCAATTTTTGGAATTGTATTCTTCCAAATGTTCACAGAAAATATCCTTGCCAGACAGCACGGAGTTTTCATGGTAGTGATGATGACCGTTCTTTTGGTAATCTCAAGGCAAAATCGTTCTCTTCAATCGAGGCCTGAGTAATTACCTTTACGGTGAGGCATGGATACATTACTTTTGCCTCAATGCAAGTCACTCCCAACCTCATTGAATCGATTGATCAGCTCAAAGCCGGTGCTGTTTTTCTCGTGGACAAACCGCTCAAATGGACGTCTTTTGACGTGGTCAACAAGCTACGCTGGCTCATCCGCAAAAACGGCAAGATCAAGAAGATTAAAGTCGGCCATGCCGGCACGCTCGATCCTCTGGCCTCTGGTCTTCTTGTAATCTGCGTAGGGAAGATGACAAAACAAATCCAGCACATTCAGGCTGACGACAAGGTCTACACTGGAACCATCCGACTGGGGCAAACAACGCCCTCCTTCGACCTGGAAACAGAACCTGAAAACGATCTGCCTTCTGATCACATTTCAAAGGAGGAATTACAGGAAGCTACAAAGGAGTTTATCGGTGAGCAGATGCAACAGCCACCCGTTTTTTCGGCCAAAAAAATTGATGGGAAAAGAGCCTACAACTACGCCCGAAAAGGTCTGGAAGTGGATGTGCCAAAGAATTTGATTCGCATCGAGAAATTCGAGCTCACGAGATTGGAGCTTCCCGAAGTAGACTTCAAAGTGGAGTGCTCCAAGGGGACCTATCTCCGAAGTCTGGCTAACGACTACGGTGCTGCTCTCGGTTGTGGCGGTTACCTGAAAGCGCTTCGGAGAACACGCAGTGGCGATTACTCAGTTGAAGATGCCTGGTCTGTGGAACAATTTGAAGAAGAGCTGAACAAACTGGAGCCACAATCTGCCTAATCACGATTTGGTCGGCAGTTAGCAGTTGATTCATGTCGAAAATTCCCTATTTTTTTTACTTTTGCACCCGCTCTAAAAACAGCTCTAATTAAGCAAAGGCAATTATGAAGCTATCTCAATTTAAATTTGATCTTCCCGAAAAATTAGTAGCCCAACATCCGGCCGAAAACAGAGACGAGTCGAGGTTGATGGTGGTTCACCGCGATACTGGTGAAATCGAACACCGCATGTTTAAGGACGTGCTCGACTATTTTGATGACGGAGATGTGATGGTGTTGAACAACACGCGTGTTTTCCCAGCCAGAATGTACGGTAACAAAGAAAAGACTGGTGCGACTATCGAAGTTTTCTTGCTTCGAGAACTCAACCGCGAAAGCCTGCTATGGGACGTGCTTGTTGATCCTGCAAGAAAGATCAGAATTGGTAACAAACTCTACTTCGGAGAAAACGATGAACTCGTGGCCGAAGTAATCGACAACACCACTTCTCGTGGAAGAACACTTCGTTTCCTCTTTGACGGAACACACGAAGAATTCAAAGAAACCGTTTACAAGCTTGGTCAAACGCCACTTCCAAAATATATCGACCGCGAGGTTGAGCCCGAAGATCAGGAGCGTTTTCAAACGATTTATGCAAAGCACGAAGGTGCCGTAGCAGTGCCGACAGCCGGCCTTCACTTTAGCCGTCAGCTTATGAAAAGGCTGGAACTCAAAGGTGTGGAGTTTTCTGAGCTCACGCTCCACGTTGGCCTTGGAACTTTCCGTCCGGTAGAGGTTGAAGATCTCACCAAGCACAAGATGGATTCTGAACAGATCATTATCCCTGAGAACACTGCAGACCGGGTGAATAAGGCCAAGGACGAAAAGAGAAAGGTTTGTGCTGTTGGAACTACAGTGATGCGCGGACTCGAATCATCTGTGAGCACCTACGACAGACTAAAGCCTTACGAAGGATGGACGAATAAATTCATTTTCCCTCCTTTCGATTTTCACATTGCCAACTGCATGATCACCAACTTCCACACACCGGAATCAACTCTATTGATGATGGCTGCTGCTTTTGGAGGTTACGACCTGATCATGAAAGCATACAAAGAAGCCATTAAGGAAGAATACAGATTCTTCGCTTATGGTGATGCCATGTTGATTTTGTGAGCGGAATAACCACCTTGTTCTCTCGACTCCGCTCGAGAACCGGTCCTCGCGCATCAGACGATTGTCGAGCGGAGTCGAGACAGGTGTGAAGGAGATATCTTACTTCTTTTAAAATTGAATCATTTTTGGCAAATAATAACACCAATAAAAAGCCCTGCTGAGAAATATTCCAGCAGGGCTTTTGTTATTTTCACCACTTAGTGAAAAGGGTGATTGTGACATGAAAAAGCTCATTCTGATTTTGACGATTCTAACTGCATGCAGTGCTTTGAGAGCGCAGCAAGCCAAGACCAATCTCAGTTCTTTTATCGAGCTTCCACAACTTTCTGAAGTTGAACTCAACGGTGCTCAAAAGCTCGCCCTTAAGCTCCTGGAAAAGGAAAGTGTGCAGGAGAATCCTCGGCTGGTTTCAATTTTACTCACCCTGGCCCTTGGTCCTTTTGGCGCTCATCGTATCTACCTGGGAACCGATGTGAAAGTCCCGGTTTTTTACACCCTCACACTCGGAGGTGGACTCGGCATACTTCCGGTGATCGATCTGCTGCATCTGGTTTTCACCAAAGACATTTCCGTCTACTACAACAACCCGCGGATTTTCATGTGGTCGGGTAACAAAGAGTAAATCTTACTATTCCTTCACAATCTTGAATGTTCTCACCAGGCCATCACTTTGCACTTTCAAAAGATAGATTCCCCGGGCTTCGCCACTGAGATCCAATGTAGATTGATTCGACTGAAACACTTCACTGACGATGACTTTACCGGTTAGGTCAAGGAGTTCAATGGTTCCATTATTCGTTCCATCAAGCTCTATGTTGATCAGATCGGAAGTTGGGTTTGGAAACACTGAAACATTCAGTTGGTTGGTTTCAGGCTCATCGATGCTAGTGATCAGAGGCTCTGTTTCGCAAAGATAAGGTTCCACCTCGTCAGCGAATTGCTGAAGCGTTTCGAGTGGTGTCTGACTTTCTGAATAGGAATCTCGGGCAAAAATATATGCTACAGTAAAATTCTGAACGTCACCTGGCCCGAGCGTGAACTCACCACTTGATGCCAGAACCTGGCGATCTCCAGGTTGTATCCCAGCCTCGCTCTCTGTCCAGGCAGCGCCATCGTTGTACTCCGGATCTTCGCCATTTGTACCAATCATAAGCGGGTCACTTTCACCAGGGAAAATGTAGCTGGCTGGAGTTGATGTAACTCCGAAACCTGGGCCACCGAATGTCAATATGTCGTTGTTTTTCCAACGATTGGTCAAGAAGTTGTAAAAGTGCAAGGGGGTTGAGGGAGAACCATTAATTGGGCTGGTGCCGCCAAAGGAAATACTTCCGGAGAGGCCCAACCTTTCGTTATCCACAATTGCATCGCCCCAACCAATAGTCTGGTTGGCGTAGCTTCCGTATTCTTCAGAAATGTAGCTATTGTCTTCTCCATCAAAATCCGAAGTCGGTCCGGCCAGAATTCTCATTCCTACGATACCCAGGTCGTCTCCAAATCCTGAAGTCCCCAAATTATCTTCGTCAAAGCTGTCGCCATTGTAGGCATAAACCATCGATCGAGCAACATCCGTACCCACGTAGTCGTCCGAATAATTTCCGATATCGAAATCATTCCAAATCCCCAATCGGGTTGAGTTAAGCGTTTGAGTTCCTCGATTGTAAATTCGGTGATGCATAAACAATGTATTGCTAAGAGCCTCACTATCTGACTCATACCCGTAGGTCGAAGTGTGAATTTCAACTCCGATTGATTGTAGCATGTTGAAAACCTTGTCATTGTAGATTTGGTAAATGCAAAAATCACCACAGATATCCGGGTAATCTCCGTTTTCGGGATTGTAAACTCCGTTGTTATCTGTATCGACAAAAGGAGCCAGATACTGAGCAAACCCTAATTCGGTGTCGCCCATTGCCGGCCAGGTCTCAATCGCTTCAGGGATTTCATAACCATTAGGAAACTCCACCTCTGTGTCACAATCCTCATCGTTGAGACATTCGTAATATTCTATGTGGGTTTCGATTTGCTCACGAGTAACGTACCAGATACGATCGAACTGTACTTCGACTTCTTCGAAAGTTTGTGCCGTTTGTAATGTGAGAGGTCCGGGTTGGAATGCGCAATCATTTGTACAATGCGTACTTGCGGCTCCAACAAGCTGATCAGGAGAGAGTCCTGCAATCCAAAGTGAACTGGAATAAACTATGGGAATCGTGTCTGAGTCAATTATGTGAAGTCCGGCCACTCCATCAGTTTGATTGGCAAACAGGCTTCCATTGGTCTCATGTTGCCAGATGAATTTGTTGTGACTAAAAGGCTCCTCAGCCACCTGAGACTTTGAGGAAGTTGCCACCAGAGAAAAGAAAATTAGCAAATAAGTAAATTTTAAAACTTTCATAGAGTTGCGGTTTTGGGGTTATTATGTGGTGGAAATTTACTCTGCCGTTTTAGTACTCACAAAAAACGAATCTCAACTCTGCTGTAATTAAATACCTGTCTAATAGCGACTAAACTCATTTTATGTCAATTCTGAGAAACCTTGAAACCTCGGTTGAAATGATTTATACCTTTACCTCTTCGCCAGATCTAGCGTAAGCCGGGAAAATGAAAAAGTCGACTTTTCAAATCAAGAAAATGGATTGCCCTTCTGAGGAAAATCTAATCCGCATGAAGCTGGATGGTATTTCTGGTCTGCGCGAAATGGAGTTCGACATTGCTAACCGCAAACTCGATGTTTTTCACGAGGGAGATGCCACTGAAATTGAACAGCGGATTGACGAGCTGAGCCTGGACAGCGAAAGAATCTCGACAGTCGATTCAGATCGAACCGACTTTTCTACCCAGTCCCATCAAAAGAAATTGCTTTGGACAGTCCTGGCCATCAACTTCGTCTTTTTTGTGGTGGAGATGACAACAGGATTAATTTCAAGGTCGATGGGGCTCGTTGCCGACAGCCTGGATATGCTGGCCGACTCGGTGGTTTATGGATTGAGCTTGCTGGCAGTTGCCGGTAGCATGCTGAGGAAAAAACGAATTGCCACTGCCGCTGGCTACTTTCAGATTTTGCTGGCTGTAATCGGTTTTGCGGAGGTAGTCAGGCGGTTCATCGTCTCCGTGGAACTTCCGGATTTCACCGTTATGATTTATGTCTCCATTGCAGCTCTAATTGGAAATGCCGTTTGCCTGTATCTGCTCCAAAAGTCCAAAGGCAAAGAAGAAGCTCACATGCAGGCGAGCATGATTTTTACTTCAAACGACATCATCATCAATGGCGGAGTTATCATTGCCGGGTTACTTGTAAATTGGCTCAAATCAGGACTTCCGGATTTGATCATTGGAAGCATCGTTTTTATCCTGGTGATTCGCGGAGCAGTGAGGATTTTAAAACTCGGAAAGTAGTATCCAAATTTTAGAAATGAATGGGAAAACCAGAAGAGGTTCTTAAAGACAAATCGATGAAAGCCAAGCAAAAAGTTGAGCGATTGTCGGCACTGCTTTTAGAAGGTGAGCTTTCCATGGTTCAGCTAATCGCTGTCTTTGAAGAAGCAAATGAAAAGGACCAGGCAGTTTGCATGGAAGCACTTGAGCGCTTGTCGCAAACTCGACCCGAGGACATTCCGAATACTGCTTTCGAATTGGCAGTTTCGAGCCTGACCAAAAAGCATCCGGGCTTAAAAAGAGAATCGGCAAGAGTAATTGCCAACTCTGCGCACCTGCACACAGACAAGCTCGATAAAGCCATTGTGAACCTGCTCAACAACACGGAGCACCAAGGGACAGTTGTCCGCTGGAGTGCAGCTCTGGCTTTGAGCACAATCGTTCAACTGGATTTTAAAGGCAAAGCCGAATTGGTGGAAGCCATTCGTGTTCTGGAAAGGAATGAGGAAAAAAACGGCATCAGGAAGATTTATCAAAAAGGATTGAAGAATCAGGGCTGACCTATTTCCCAGAAATAAAAAATCCCTGACCACTTTCGCGACCAGGGATTCTTAAAAAGTCTTCTAATTATTATGAGTCAACACGCTTGATGCTGCATCCGAGCTGGCGAGTCGAGTTTGGATCAATTGGTTTTCCAGCAGCAAGATTTTTCAATGCTTGCTTCAGCCAGTGTTCTTTCACTTTGTCAGCACTTTCGTTGCTGTCGTCAATGGCGCCCTTGTAAACTAGCTCCATATCAGAATTGAAAAGGTAAATGTGAGGAGTGGTGCGCGCTCCAAGAGCATCGGCCAACTGGTGGTTTTTGTCAACCACGTAAGGCGCACGATAGCTGTTTTCCTTAGCGTGCTTCTTCATGGCCTCCATTGAATCAACGCCATCGCGGTAGGCTTCGTTTGAGTTGACCATTAACATTCCAATATTGTTTTGCAGGGCGTTGCTATAAACTTCATTGTAGCGACCTTGCCAACCATCTCCGCGGCCCGGAGCTCCTACTACAAACGGGCAGGTGTTGCAGGTAAACATCACAAGAAGTCCGTTCTCTTTAGCAGAATTTTCGATGCTGTAGGTTTTTCCATCAATTCCTTTCATCTCATAGTCTTGCATCGGTGCTTTTTCACCAATCCCAAGGATTTCCGGTGGATCTTCTTTCAGCAAAAATGAACTGGCGAGCAGTGCTACAGCCAGAAAAGCAGGTAGAATAATCTTGAATTTCATAGGTCTCATATTTTTGATTTCTAATTACTAGAACACGGAAAGGTAAGAAAGGTTGGATCTAGTGGAAGAAAGCCGCTGTTAAAAAATGCTGGAGCTATTTTCATCCGAAAGAATAAAAACCAAAAAGGCCGTCACGCTTGACGGCCTTTTCAGTAAATAAATGAAAACAATTAAACTATCTAATATCTCTACATGAGAACTTACATCATCCTTTAACGGTGCGCTTCGAGAAAGGGTTTCAGAAATAATTTGAGAAAACTTGTGAGATCCTGAGGACAGGCGATTTACGACTGGATTCTACTACTCAACCAGTCCGTTTTTGATGGCAAAACGGATCAAACCAGCTACATTGTGAACATCGAGCTTTTTCATCAAATTGGTGCGATGAGTGTCCACTGTTCGGTGTGAAATAAAGAGGTGATCTCCAATTTCTTTGTTTGAAAGGCCTTCTGAAATCAACTTTAAAATTTCAATCTCTCTTTCGGTCAGTTGTTTGAGTTGCTCGTTCATTTCGGCTGGCGATTCTTCTTCGAGCAAGATCATGGTCACCTCCGAACTGAAGTGTTTTTTGCCGGACTGAATTTGTCGAATCGCCATTTCGAGCTCTGTTTTGGATGAGTTTTTCAGAATATAGCCATCGGCTCCAATCTCCAGCAACTGCTTTACCAACGACTGCTCATCGTGCATAGTGAGAATGACAACCTTTACTTCAGGAAATCGCTTTTTGATCTCCTGGGTGGCTTCGATGCCATCCATCTGCGGCATGTCGATATCCATAAAAACGAGGTCGATCTTGAGGTTTTCGACCAGACGAATAATTTCACGTCCATTGTTGGCCTGGCCTTTTAGCTCAACGCCTTCGAGGTTTTGAAGAATGGATGTGAGACCGTCAATCACCATCTGATGATCATCGGCAATGGCTATTCGAATCGACACCGCTGAAGTTTGGTTATGGTTATCGCTTCGAAAATATGAAAATCGGTTCTATTCTTCCACGGGAATTCTGATTGTTGCAACTGTGCCTGCCTCTGGACTAGGCTCGTAGTTGACGTCTCCGTTTACTGTCTGGACGCGACTGCTGATGTTTCTAAGTCCGATTCCATCTTTCTTTTGATCCAAACTGAAACCAACTCCATTGTCTTCCACAATCAAAATGAGGTGTTTTTTGTTGCGAATCAGCTGAACACTTACCTCCGAAGCCCTGGCGTGCTTGATTATGTTATTGACCAGTTCCTGGCAGATTCGAAACAAACCGATTTCAACACCTTCGGTAAAACGTTTCCCCTGCACTTTGAAATGCTCAAAGCGATAGGACGTTTCTGAGTGGCCAAAGGATTTGGAAAGCATGTCATCTATCGCAGGCACCAAACCGAGTTCTTCCAGCGCTCGCGGCATCATTTGATGAGAAATACCTCTCACCTCAGTTGCGGCCGAGTCGAGCCCAGCGGCAAGCTTGTCAACTTTTTGCCTTTCGTCTTCAAGTCCTTTTTCAGCCAGCGAGTGTCCAATTTGGCTGATGCTTAACTTTAGTCCACTCAGCTGCTGGCCGATGCCATCGTGGAGGTCTTTCGCGATTCGTCTTCGCTCATCTTCTGTGGCCTGGATTACTGCGTCAAGACCTTTGCGCTGCTCTCGAATGACAGCCATTTGCAGCTCAGCATTCTTTCTCGATTTGTACTGCTGATAAAAAATAAACGCAAAGGCCACAATCGCCACCAGCCCGACAATGAGAGCGATGATCAGATTTTTTCGGGCAGAGAGACTTGCCTTTTGCTCGTCTACTTTCAGGCTCTTGATCTCCAGTTCTTGTTCGGCCTCTCGCGTTTTAAATTTTGTTTCCATCTCTGCGATGCGATCTGCTTGTTTTTCATCCAAAATCGAATCTCGCAGTGCCGAATGCTTTTTCTGGTAGAGAAGTGCTTTTTGATAGTCTTCGAGATTTTCGTAAGCCGCAGCAAGGTTGGCATAAGCCACTTCCCGGTCGAATTTTGAATCGATTTCCGAACTCAGCTTTTCAGTGCGCTCGAGCTGTGCGATGGCTTTTTGCGATAGGCCATTTTCAATATAAATCTCGGCAATCGTGTTGATGCTTGCCAGCTGACCCTGGATGTTTCCCATCTCGGCATCGATAGCGATGGAGCGCTCAATTTGCTCGATGGCCTTTTCCGGTTCGCCCATCATGTTGTACACCGTGCCGATGTTGTTGATGCATTCCGACATTCCTTTTTTGCTGCCCCGTTGCTTCTCAAGCTCCAGCGATTTTTCAAAGTAGAAAAGCGAGGAGTCAAACTTGCTTTGGTAGGCCTGGATGATGGCCATGTTGTTAAACACTTCAGCCTGACCTTTTATCGAGCCCAGCTCATTTTGAATCTCCAGTGCCTTGCCGTAGTAGCGCATCGCAGGATCGTAGTCCTCCAGATACATAAACATCACTCCGATGTTGTTGTAAACAGTTCCGACCTGCTCGCGATCTCCGAGCTCTTTGTAGATCTCAATGGCTTCGAGATAATTCTCCAGAGCCAGGTCGCTTTCCCCTTTGAAACGGTAGCAAACGCCCTTGTTAACCAGAGCCGATGCCTCAAGAGTTTTCCAATGGCCACGAGCCAAATTCAAAGCACTGTCTGAGAGCGATAGTCCTTGGTCATACTGTCCGAGATAGCGCTTCAGGATGGCCTGATCATTAAATGCCATGGCAATCCCTCTCGTGTAGTGTATCCGCGAAGAGATTTCTCTCATCCTCTCAATCGTCTGCATGGTTGAATCCGGATCTGAAAGTGCCTGCTCAAATGCAATTTTGTGAAGCAATTCGACACCGACCGAATCTTTAGAAGCTGGAAGCAGTGATTTTAAAGAATCGAGCCTGGTTTCCTGGCTCCAGGCAAATAAGGGAATGGCAATGAGACAGGTTAGCAGAACAAGAATTTTCCTGAAGAGCATAAAGTAAGTTTGGTTGAGGTATTAATCATCTATGCGGCAGAAAAATAGAAAAGTATTTTGAATGAAGATGTGAGTGGAAAAAGCCAAACCGATGGATTTGAAGATCCATCGATTTGGTGAGAGTAGGAGTTTCTAGTCTTCCAGTTGAACAGTGATAGATCGGACGGCTTGTTTTCCAAAGTAAATTTCTTTGCCAGCAATAGTTTCGCTCATGTAGGCATAGGCCGCCACCTGGGCAACGGAAGTACCGCTTTCCAACGAGCTAAGCTCTTCCGAAGAAAAAGTAGCTGAAGTGCTGTTGCCCGGCATCGTTTTGATGACATCGCCCACCATAAACAAAACAGAGTCGGCATCGGAAACACCATTTACTGTAAGCGTGTAACCATTGGACAAACTAACTGTCGCTCCGCTGCTAATCGCCTGGCATTCTGGAAAAGCGAAAGTCACATTTCGATCGAAAGAGGGAACGATTCCACTTCCGCTAACTGACCACGAAACGCCATTGGTGAAGGAAATGCCTTCAAAGTTTTCTGCGCCTATTTGATAGAAGTAGCTGTTATTAGAAGCTTGAGACAGATCTTCTCCATTGAGCGATACATTTCCGCCATCAACTAGTGCCTCATCATCGCCAAAAAAGCTAGCTACACCAAGGCCAATTTGCACATCAATGTTTCCTATTGGTGTGGAGGTCGTGGAATAGGATTTTACCGCCCACAGCGATCCATCAGCATTTCCAAATTGTGGTGTTGTCGTGTCAGGGTCGTTTTGCTGCTGTTCTTCCTCAATTTCAGGAATGATGTCTTCGTCTACGCAAGACGTGATAGTTAGAGCAAAGAATGCCAAAAGCATCAGAAGCAAGCTGCGTTGTTTTGAGAGTGTCTTTTTCATCTGAGTATTTGATTTGTGTTATTCTTTGCAAAGATGAATCTGAATAAACTCTCATCCTCTCCGTGTAACTCTCTAAACTGCTAAGGGAAATCCCGTATTTGATTGCCGGAGTAGACAGAAACAAAAATCCCCGAAAGCTGACTCCCGGGGATTTTCAAGTTTATGTTGTCTGTTT
Source organism: Halocola ammonii (assembly GCF_049334165.1). Classification (NCBI taxonomy): domain Bacteria; kingdom Pseudomonadati; phylum Bacteroidota; class Flavobacteriia; order Flavobacteriales; family Halocolacceae; genus Halocola; species Halocola ammonii. Next base: position 40,431 of record NZ_JBEGHD010000015.1, on the reverse strand, counting down.
CACTACAACGGGATGTTGCCGTGTTTTTTCTTTGGCAGATTGTCCACCTTGTTTTCGAGCATCTCGAAAGCGCGGATCAATTTCTTGCGCGTTTGATGCGGCTTAATAACTTCATCAATGTAGCCGCGCGCTGCTGCTTTGTAAGGATTGGCAAACATTTCTGCGTATTCCTCCTCTTTTTCCTTCAGCTTGGCTTCGGGATCGTCTGCGTTTTTGATCTCTTTCCTAAAGATGATCTCAGCAGCGCCTTTCGCACCCATCACTGCAATTTCTGCTGACGGCCACGCGTAATTCATGTCGGCACCGATGTGTTTGGAGTTCATCACATCGTAGGCACCTCCGTAGGCTTTTCTGGTGATCACCGTCACGCGGGGCACAGTGGCTTCGCTAAAGGCGTAGAGCAATTTGGCTCCGTTGCTGATGATTCCGTTCCACTCCTGGTCGGTTCCCGGAAGGAAGCCCGGCACGTCTTCAAATACGAGCAATGGAATGTTGAACGAATCGCAGAAACGAACAAAACGCGCAGCTTTGTTCGAAGAGTTGATGTCGAGAACTCCCGCCAGGAAAGCCGGTTGGTTCGCGACAATCCCGATGCTTCGGCCATTGAGTCGACCAAAGCCGACAACAATATTTTCAGCGTAATCTTTGTGCACTTCGAGGAATGAATCTTCATCGATGGTTCCCGTGATCACGTCTTTTATGTCGTAAGGTTGGTTTGGGTTGTCAGGAACAATGTTGTCGAGGCCTTCGCGGATTTCATCGTTTTCTTCCGTGGGCAGCATCGGTGTGGTTTCCTCGCAGTTTTGCGGGATGTAATCGAGCAGATCGCGAATGTTTTTGATGCACGCCAATTCGTTTTCGCAAGAGAAATGAGTAACTCCGGACTTGGTTGAGTGAGTGGAAGCTCCACCGAGTTCTTCGGAAGTCACCTCTTCGTGGGTTACCGTTTTCACCACGTTGGGACCGGTCACAAACATGTAGCTCGTGTTTTCCACCATCATGATGAAGTCTGTAAGAGCAGGGCTGTAAACCGCTCCACCGGCACAAGGTCCCATCACAGCAGATATCTGCGGGATAACACCACTCGCGCGAACGTTGCGATAGAAAATATCGGCATAGCCACCGAGGGAAACAACGCCCTCCTGGATGCGGGCACCACCTGAATCGTTGAGGCCGATAATCGGAGCTCCGTTTTGCATGGCGAGGTCCATCACTTTGCAGATCTTTTCTGCGTGAGCTTCGGCAAGTGAACCACCGAGCACAGTAAAGTCCTGAGAGAAAACATAGACCAAACGACCGTGGATAGTTCCGTAGCCGGTTACCACACCGTCACCGAGGATTTTTTGTTTGTCCAGTCCGAAGTTGACGCTGCGGTGCGTCACCAGCATTCCGATCTCTTCGAAAGAGCCTTCATCCAGCAAAAAGTGGATGCGCTCACGAGCGGTGAGTTTACCTTTTTCGTGCTGTGCTTCAATTCGTTTTTCACCTCCGCCAAGTTTGGCTTCGGCAATTTTCTTATCCAGTTCGTTGTGCTTTTCGCTCATAGTCCTTTTCGTTGTGGAGCCCAAAAATAAGGGAAATGGGGGAAACTCAGAGTGAGTGCGGGGAGTGAGTGTGAGTTGGGTTTGTTGCAATGTGAAGTGGGTATGTCTGAGAGCGGTCAGGGAGTGTCAAAATCTGAAATGAGGATGTCTAGTTTGAAAGAAATTTTTACTTCCCACCAACCCAAAACCTCACAATCAAAAGCAAAACCATCGGAACCATCCAAAGTCCCACCAGTGAAAACCAGTCGCTGATTTTGTGGCCGCCTTCTGTGATTAGCAGTCCGTTTTGTAAGGGGCCGCTTGAGAAAATGGTATTGAGGGTGAAATTCCAGCCGAGGTGGAGACCGAGAGGCATGAGGATAGATTTGGTTTTGACGAACGCCAGTGCCCAGGCGTAGCCTATTAAACCGGTGCCAATGAAGATGACTATCATGGGGACGATATTCCCGAAAAGGCCAAACGAAAACCAGTGATAAATTCCAAAGGCCGCTGCGGAAATGAGCATGGCTCTGTTGGTTCCGAGTCGCTCTATCAGGATTATCAGCAGCGCACCTCTAAAGATTAATTCTTCAGTGAGCACCGATTTAAAATCCCACCAAAACATGTTTGCGATTAGTGAAGCGCTCAGGTTTTCATTGAGCTTCAAGCTTGATGAGCTCAGGAAGATTTTTAGCATTTCTACACCAATGCACAACGCTGCTGTAATCAGAAAACCGATGACAAATTGCTTCAGCCTTTTTGATACGGGCAAAAACCCCAGGGCAAGGAGGCTTTTCTTATCAATGAAGCAGAGCAAGAGCCAGGAAAGAGCGAGGATTATTAGAACACCTATCATTTTCTGGTTAGGTCTAGTTTATGAGCATCCTCAATAAAAAATTCAGTACTCAGATTAACGCCTAATTAAGCTTTATTCAATCTGCTGGTCATACATCTTGACAAACTTTTCAATTTCCTCAGGATTGAATTTACAATCGACTATCAAACCATCAGATATAAATTTTTTCACCAACCGCTTATTAGTCATTCGGATTAGGCGAGAAGTTAAAGATTTGTCAAGTTCAACAAATATTATTTTTAAATAGACCCCATCATTGTAACCAACGCCTGTTCGCTTGTATTTCAGAAGGATGGTTTGACTTCCATCTTTAGTCGATATTTTAAAATTATCTGAGTCTGTGCTTTCATAGTTGAGACATGATTCACCGTCTACAATCACATCACCTTTTTTTAATTTGACTTTCTGAGCATTAACAATTCCAATCGTCAGGCTCAAGATAAACAGAAGAATAAACTTTTTCATTAGGGTAAATTTTGGTTAATTATTCAAGGCCGTTAAGTTCAGATTGTCTCGACTTTGTCTCGTCAATCACAACAGTATTGCTCCACTTGTCGTGCCATCCAGACTTTGAGTCACCGAGATAGGAGAATGGTTCAAATGGGACAAGTCTGCTGATGGAACGAACCATAGCGGTGTTAAAGTCGATTTCAGAACCATCTTCGTTGACAGCGCGAGTTTGAGTTACGAATTTTCCTATTGATTTTCCATTTAAAGAAGCCTCCAACAATGAGTAATAAAGAAAAACCAGAACTAACGAAAAAAGAATATCGAAAATCGGGTTGTAGGACAATTGATAAAGTCCAAACATTTCCATGCCGAAGGTTAGAATCAATGCAATAACGAATCGGATAATGTAATCGATAATTAGATTGGCGAACCGCTTTCCTTTTGAGGCCAAAACCAATTCATCCGCTGAAAGCTTATTCTGTTGAGATAAATTCTGATCGAGAATTTCTGAATCCATGGTAATTTATAGTTTAATTAGGTTTAAAATCGGAATGATAAAAATATAAAAACTCTGGAGTAGAGCACGCTTTGGAGTTTGGCAATTTTTCAAGCGTTGCACCATTTAGCGCAGACTTCTCCTTCCCTATTAACGTATTCACGAAATTTGAGAAGGTTGTTTTTTAGTTTCTGTCTGTCATGAATCTTAAATTGCTCTCAAACCCCACTATCCAAAATAGTGTTATCCTCAACTGCTCCAGCCGAGTTTCCAACATGGTTAGAATCATCGCACCAGCTCGAGGCTTCCATCAATGGTTTTTGTTTCGGTTTGTCCAAAGCAAACGGCTGCGGCATCGATTAGGTAGTAGTAAGTTCCTTCACTCACGACATTTCCCGCTGCGTTTCTGCCGTCCCACTCGCAGTTTCCATCGTGAATTAAGTTGCCCCACCTGTTGAAGATCTTGACCTCCAAACTCATACCGGGGAACTCACAGGGGTCTTCATCTGGAAGAACGCTGTTTGACAATCGAAAAACATCGTTTAGCATATCTCCATTCGGACTGAAAATATTCGGGACAATTAGGCTTTCAACAGGAATGTACTCTTCAAATGCAACGGTGACCTCATCCTCCACTAAACAGCCTCGATAATTCATGCTCACTGAGTAAAAACCGCTCGTGCTTACTTCGATGGATGAGCTCTCTTCTCCTGTGCTCCAAAGAAAAGAATCCGCATCAATTTGAGGATTAAGCATTATTTCACTTCCCAAACAGGCGGTTAATGCCTCCGGTAATTGAGGCTCTGGAACATCGATAAAAATTATCTCGATGGAGTCTGTGGATGTGAAGCACTCGTTGCTTGCAGTTACGGAATAAAAACCCGTTTCCTGGACCGTAATGCTTGAGCCGGTTTCATCGGTACTCCATTGGCCCTGAACGGAAGAAGTAATCATGTATTCCGATTCATCACAGAGAGTGACGTCCTGGCCCAGGTTTGGATTAATCTGTGGAATAACAGTGACTTGAATGTCATCATTCACTGCACAGGGGCCATTTGCAGCCTCTACAGAGTAAATTCCACTTTCAGTTACAACCAAGGAAGAATCTTCTGAGCCCGTATTCCACAGGTAGGAATCCGCAATTCCAGGGTCAAGCACCAATTCTTCACCCTCGCATATCGTCTGATCTTCGCCCAAATCAATCTCCGGGTATTCATAGACAGTCACAGAGGATTCGATAGAATAAAAAACTGAATCTAGCCATATCCCCGCACTTACAGGATAAGACCCTGGTTCTGGATACTCCAGGGTAGGGTTTAAACTTTCAAGCAAATTTTCATCTCCAACCTCGATTCCCAAATCCCAAAGCAGGCTATCGGGTTGAAAATTATAGCCAAGATCCAGAGTTACCTCCTCACCCAGACAAATTTCCAGTGGTGAAAGATTGAAAAAAGGTGCGGCCAATCCGCAGTAAATATTAGGGGTGTTTGGAAAATAATTTCCTCCAAAAGCCTGCTCAAAAACGGCTGCTTCATATTCAATTGACGCTACACTTCCTTCTATGCTGTCCAATGCGTCAATCCGTGTTGAGCCATTGCCCAGGATGTACAATCGGTCATCCGGACCCAGCTTGATATCGGTCATACTACTCATTTCGTCATTAATACTTTCCTGAGTACTCACAATCGTTGGCTGGTCCAAAGAGCTGATATCAAACCTACTGAGTACGGAGTTTTCCCCCATCACATACAAGTATTGTCCACTAGGTGATAATTCAATTCGGGATATTGCAGTGAAAGAATCGCTTGTATTAGCAGCAAAGTCAAAGTATGGAGTGAGAATACCTGTTTCGTTATCAAAGCCAAAGAGAACAAAGTAATGCCCTTTGAATGACATGGCCAGTAAATCACAATCACGAGTGATGGCAGCATCGTCAATAAACTCTTCCCAGCCTGCAAAAGTGTAGGTAAACGCGTTCTCGGCATCCAGGTCAAATCCTCCGCCAGGCAAGGCTTCGTAAATGGTGATGAACAATTCGCTAATTCCACCATTCGAGATCAGGATTAACCATCTTCCAGTATCAGTGGCATTTGAGGTACTAATGAGTCTGGCGTAATCCTGTGAGATAAAAACTTCTTTTTCATCTTCAACGATGTCGCCTAAACCACCGTTCAAATCCATGTCTACCACGCTGTAGTCTGTACCATTTGAGCCGCTTCTAACTATGTAATAGCGATTGGAGTTATATGGGTCTGGATGAACCAGGCTTTCTTCCTTTGACACAGAAAAATCTCCATTGGGCAGGATGTCTCCATTTGCGTCAAAAACATCTTCACCATCGGTGTAGAAAAGTGGATTCCCGGAAGAATCAGAGATTCCTGAAGGAACTTTGAGACCAGAGGCATTTTGGGAAGCAGTAGATTCCAAATTTATCGGGTCCTCAAAATTCAAGTAATAATTCTGGCCAAAAAACCAATTGTGATTTTCTAACTGGGCAAATCCACAGTATGAAAGTAGCAGTATCGAGATAGTTAAAAGGGCTTTCATAATACTATGATAAAACTGGCATTCAATTGGTTGTATGAACTTACTTGAAAAGTACAATTTCTATCTGTAATATACTTTATCTCTTTCCTTAAGAGAAGGGTACTTCCTATGGCAACTGAAGTGCTTTATTTTATGTAATGTATAGCACTTCTAATGATAAGTACAGGATGAAAAGGAAGCCATTAAACGAACCTCTGCTTTCACCCCAGCGAAGACGCATGCTCCAGCGCGTATTTTACCAGGCTGGAACCAAAGAGAGGAAAATCTTTTGCTTTCCCGGAGGTCCGCAGAGCTTTAAAGAGTTTTTGAATCCGCGGGGGTTCTTTGAAGACGATAACATGGAAGAACTATTCAATGAACATGTAGCTCGGATTAAGGGAGCGTCACCGTAGCATGCAAATAAAAAAGCCCAAACCAACTCGGCTCGGGCTTTCACAAAAGTTTCATTCAAAAGGATTATCCTTCTTCTTCCATCAGCAAATCCTCTTCATCGAGTTCTTCGGCAATCACTTTGGCAAAATCATCTGCCAGATTGCCTAGTGTACCGGGATCGTGAGTACGGGTTTGTGCTGACCAAATAATCTCTTCCGAGTCTGCATCGTAGAGATTGGCCTCGATGTAATAATCTCGCTCTACGTTGTAGTAGCCCGGGTCGTAAACCACACCGTAGTTGTAGGAGTAGTAGCCCCAAAAATTATTGTAGTACGGATAGCCCACAACAGGATCGTAAACCGTTCCGGGAACGTAGCGCGCTTCAGTTTCCTTTTCCAACAAAGTGATGGTGAGCAAGGCGTCAAAACCTTTGGCATCAACCATCATCACCACGCTGTCCTGAAAACTCTCATTGGCCATATTCATGTTGTTGGTGATTACCCCCAGACTGTGAGCGGCATACACGTCCTCTTTATTCAGGGCATCTACCATCTCGCGCTCCACTTGCTCTCGAGGCAGGATGGTACTGGTGAGGCCGGTCACCATCACACTGTTGTATACATTTTCTTCGGCATCGGGAGCTTCCCAACTGCCTATTATTTCGGTAGTGTTGCAACCAGTCATTAACATCAAAGCGATGAACGATAATATCGAAATTGTTTTAAGTCTCATTTTTCAGTTTTTTTGATTCTGTTAAAAAGACTCAAGATCTGTTCCCGCAGGGGTTAAACTCCCTCAAAGCTTGTTGAATCAGGATTTTGGGCGGATTGATGAGAAAATCAGAAGACCAAACTGTTGAATAGCTTTCACGGTTTCGTTGAAACAGGTTGCTTTAAAACCTTTGCAGAAGTTGCTTGTTTTTTTCTCAAACAAGATCATCGCTCACTAATCTCATCTTTATGGAAGCTACTTTTTGGACAATACTCATCCTCGCCCTTATTTCAGTTGCCCTTTGGATCTATGCCATTGGTAAAATCGTGAGCGGCTCGATACAAGGTGATGGAAGGAAAATTTTGTGGTTGATCGTAGTTATCTTTTTCCCAATAGTAGGGGCCATTCTTTATCTCTTGTTCGGGTCGAAAAAGGCGCATCGATAAACTAAGCTCTCTTGTGAGTACAAGATTAACTTGCTCTTTTTCCAGACTTTAAGACGTGTTCACAAAATTGACTAACTTTTCAGCTTAGCTAATTAAACTATACGTCTATGAGAGTTTCTCTATTCCTTTTCTTGTTCGCCATATTTTTCTCAAACGCAGGCCGCTGTCAGGAAGGCGGAGTGGCTTTCTCCTATCAGGCTACAGACAATCGATTTGATCAAATGTTTTGTGCAGTTGGGTTTGGAGAAATAGACCTAAGCAACAGGTGGTCTTTTAGAGGGAACGGAAGCTATAATATCTACTACTATAAAGAAGTACGTGAAAGACAAGGAGCAAACGGACCTACTGTAAGTTCGATCAATGCGAAAGGAACTGCCTCCGTAGCACTAGGAGTTGGACTTTTTTACTCACTTGTGAAGGGGGAAAATCATTTTGAGTTGCAAATTGGCGTCTCGGGTGGTGCCCACGCTTACGCTCCAAATGCTGTTCTCAACTGGTGGGAAAGGTTCTATCGCCCGGAGCTCGAATTTCCGATCATTTTGAAATATCGTCAAATTGCAGACTCAAAGTTCGGCACGCACTTGAGTTTTGCACCAGGACGAATCTTCAGGTCCGACAAACACATTCAATTCGAAGCGGATCTCGGCAAAACAATTAATAAACTCCGTTTTGAAATTGGTGTCTTTTATGACCTCCAATGATTGATCCTGTTCCATAACCCGGAATCTCAACAATTGCCTCCAGCATCCTGTTTGCTAAATCACATCTACATCAAAAGATTTAGTACAGGTTTATGCGAAACAAAACCCAATCGGCTCTACTCACTATTGTTTTATTTCTATTCGGCACTGTTGCTATTGGCCAGTTTACTGTGAATATAGAAGGAGGAGCTGTTTTCACTGAGTACAATGAGTTGCGAATTCCGTCTGACGAAGGAACCCAGGTTGCGCTGGGCGAAGCTTTTGATCAGGACTTCTCCTCTTTTTTCAGAACCAGGGTGAATTACACAATTAATGAAAAGCACACTTTTTCGCTGCTGGTTGCTCCCTTGCAGGTGACTTACAGTGGCAAGGCACCTAATGACATTCGGTTCAAGGAAGCCAATTTTTCTGAAGGTGAAGACTTGAACGTGCGCTACAGGTTCGACTCCTACCGGTTGACCTACAGGTATAATTTTTTGAGAAAAGAGAACTTTTTTGCTGGAGCCGGACTGACGGTGAAAGTCCGGGATGCAGACATCACTTTTCTCTCGGGAGATAAGGGCGACATCTCCCCCGACCTCGGTATTGTTCCGCTGATAAATTTCTACGGTCGCTGGAAACCGAATGAGAATAACGCAATCACTTTTTCGGGAGATGCACTGGCTGCTCCTCAAGGCCGTGCAGCGGATGTGGCGCTGTTCTACAATTATCAGGTTTACGATAACGTCTGGCTAAAGGCCGGCTACCGCCTGCTTGAAGGTGGCGCTGACAACGACCAACTTTACACTTTTTCCTACTTCCACTACGCCTCGGTGGGACTGTGGATTACGCACGATTTTGAGAATTGAAAATCTACTTCACCACAAACCTTTTGCTGAGCATAAGGTCATCGCGATTGGCTCGAAGAAAATAAACTCCAGAAGCAAGGTCTTCTATTCCCAGGTCCATACTTTGTTTGTCGACCACTCCCCTGATTACAGCTCGTCCAAAAGCGTCCGAAACCAAAAGGTCTCCGCCAACAAGTTCTGCAGGAAATACAACATGCAGAAAATCCTCAGCAGGATTCGGATAAATATTTAGCTCCGTCTCCGCAACCTCTTCTACTCCTATTTCGGTTGCAATTGTAAAATTGCTGCTGTAGGTGACACCTTCGTATTCGGCCTGAAAAACGTAGTTTCCCGGCAGCCACGAATCGTCCAGAACGTATTGCCAATACGCATCGGCTGCATCGTAATAACCCCAGGGATTGGTAAACTCCCAACTGGCCACGTTCTGGATGCCTCTCCAAATCCTCACCGTTGTGACTGAACTAGGCATCAGATCACGATAGAAAACTCGAAGAACCAGCGTATCGCCAATTATGAAATTTTCGGCTTCGTGTGTGACTTCTGGTGTTGGGCAGTCGATAGACAACTGCGGGCTGATGTGGGTAGAAATGTGGTTGATTTGCGGCTCGTAGTAATCGGGTTGACTCTCCCACCAGCTACCGGTTTCTTCAGCATTGCAATCCCCGATAAATGGGTCAATCAGGTTTTCCTCAAAATCATAAATCTCAAAATGAAGGTGTGGATAGCTGCTACTTCCAGAGCTTCCGGCCACTCCCAAAAACTCACCGGTTTCCACAGTTTCCCCAATTTCTTTTGAGGTAATCCCTCCATCTTTAAAATGCCAGTACCAGGCCTGTGAGCCGTCCGGGTGTTCTATCACGATTCCATTCCAATTGGGATTTCCATTATTCTGGCAATTCATGTCAAAATTCCCGTCCTGCTTATCCACAATTGTCCCCTCTGCTGCGGCTCTCACTTCCATAACACTTTCTTCCATGTATTTCCACGGGTACGGCCAAATCACAAAATCCGTCCCTTCGTGATCTCCTGTGGACCAATCGTAGGTCCTTTCACCACAATTGTAATCTTCGTGCTGATTAAATGAGCTATTGTGATCGACAAAGAATCGGGTGGCGTAATAACCGTAGTCGTCAAATCCTTCTTTTGGTTGAATAGGCAAAATGAAAAGCGGATGCGATCCCCGGTTTCCTTCAAAAGTATCGGGATTGTCTTTCTTAATTCGGGCTTTGTTTGTCTCGATTCTCTGTCTCACTTCTTCGCGAACATCGTCCGGGATACATTTCTGAGGTTGAGCATTCGGCACAGTCAAAACGGTTTGCTCGGGAAGCTTGCCCTGATTTCGATCGTTTTCCGAAACAGGAATTGCATTTACCTGTGCTTCGAGTTGGACAGTGATGAAGAAAAATGGAAGGAGCAGAAAGAAAGAAATTCGGTTCATGGTGTAGTTTTTCTTTCCTATCGAATTGAAGTGGGGATTGTGAACGGGTTAGAGAGAAATTCTTTCGAAAAAAAATTTCGGCTTGCTCATGGAAGAGGCAGGGTCAACTCCTCATACTCGGAAACTTGATAGTCGAACTAATTCACCGAAGATTTCATTCCACAAACTCAACATTTTCGGAGATCAACTTCAACTCACCATCTACAAATTTAAAAGTCAATGTTCCGCCAACTATAGGTTTATCACTACCAGATTCGTCCCAATTTTTGGATATAATTTTAACAAGAAGTCCATTCTCAATTTGAGATACTTCAGTAAGCTCTATGTGTGACTTACTGTAAACGAATAGATCCTGTAAGTGCCAAATTTTTATCTAATAACCATCCCTTATAATAGTTGCCGGCAGATTCAATTGCTCCGTTTTACCGAGGAAAAACAAAGTCTCTTCACCGTCATGATTATCTATTAATCCAGCCTCATTAATCACTTCGAGTTCTGAGATAGTTTTGCAAATTGAAATAAACTCTTTTTCGGAAATCATTTGTGTCGACTGTCCCTGAAAGTCAAGTGACAGACATAAAAAGCAAAGAATCAGAATGTGGGTAAGAGATTTCATTAGTGAGAAAGGTAGTTAATTCGAAGGTATCATACATAAGTTTTAGCAGACCTAAGCAGATAGCACTTGTAGCTTGCTAAAATATTTGAACTTTACCATCTCCCCCCCTCAACCCTACCCACATGCCCTCTCGGGAATCTGTTCACCACAGGGAAGTCAAAAACATTCAGGCATTTCTAATATTCATTAACTTTGAATTTACCTTAAAAACTTTCTCATGAAGCGAATCACTTTAAATATTGAAGAAGAAAACTATCAGGCTTTTCTCGATTTCTTAAAGACACTGAGCTATGTCTCAATTTCAGAAGGTTACAAAATACCCGAATCGCATAAGGCAGAAGTGAACGAACGTCTCGAGGAAATTGAAAAAGGTAACATGAAAACAAGAAGCTGGGAAGAGGCGAAGAAGGATATTTTTAAGAAGTAGTGTCTTATTCAATTATCATATCAGAATCGGCAGAGGTTGATGTGAGAGATGCCTTTTTGTGGTATGAAAAACAACAATCTAAATTAGGTGAGCGATTTGAAAGAAGAATCGAATCTGCAATTGAAAACATAAAAGACAACCCTCTCAAAATTGAAGTTAAGTATGGCAATGTGAGAATCTTCTTTCTGAAGAAATTTCCTTACGGAATTCATTTTACAGTGGCACGGGACGAAATATTAATCGTTTCTGTATTTCATACTTCTCGCGATCCCAAAAAATGGACTCCCCTCTAGCGCTACCCTTCAGAAGTTTGCTAAAGGTTAAGACACGACAATCTTATTAGTGCCAACCTCCATCTCCACCTCACCCCCATGAACCCAAGTCAAATTCCCATCCAGATGTCCACTCGGGAAACCAAAAGCAACAGGAAAATCATAATCTTTCACATGCTCAAGAATAGTTTCTTTGGCTGAGTAGCCGTAGGGGATGGTATTGTCGTTCATGTCGGTCATTCCGCCAATGATGAGGCCGGCCAGGTTTTCGATCATTCCGGCTCTTTTCAGGTTCATCATCATCCGGTCGATGTGGTAGAGGTACTCGTCCAGGTCTTCCAAAAAGAGAATCTGTCCGCTGGTGTCGATATGTGAGGGCGTCCCGGTGAGGCTGTACAAAATCGAGAGGTTCCCTCCGATCATTTGTCCTTTTGCAGTTCCTGATCGCGAGCCTTCCTCGGGAGTGAACTCAAATTTCGGCTTCTTTCCCGTCAGGGCATCGTACAGTGATTGCAGAGCCTCGGGAGTGTTCTTCGCAAAGTTGATCGGCATCGTGCTGTGGAGCGTGGTCACTCCGCAGTTTTGATAAATATGGTTGTGAAGCACCGTCACATCGCTGTAGCCGCAAATCCATTTAGGGTTTTGTCTGAATTTCGAAAAGTCAATCTGATCGATAATCTGAACGGTGCCGTAGCCACCTCTGGCACACAGAATGGCTCTGACCTTTGGATTGTCCAGCATCTGCTGGAAATCGCTGAGTCGTTGTTCTGCTGTCCCCGCAAACTGGTGGTGTTCGGCAAACAGGTTTTCACCGAGAACCACTTCAAATCCCCATTTTTTGATTTGATCGATGGCTGGCTGCAACTCTTCGCGGCTGATCTTCCGGGCCGTGGAAACAATGCCAATTGAGTCTCCCGGTTTTAGCGCTTCTGGATAGATGATTTCGTCTTTTTTCACGCCCTAAAGATTGTATAAAATGTGGCTATCTTTGCTGCCCAATTCGAAAGATGCCAAAGAAACTCTGTTAAAAAACAGCAGTGTATCTCTTTGAATTCGGTAGAAATGATTTTAAACCACCCTGCTCGTCTCGACTCCGCTCGACAACCGGCTTTCGCTCAATGGCGCAGTCTAGAGAACCTGTGGGAAAATTGGAAGAATTTTTAAATAGAAAAGCATGTCCCAACCCAAACGCTACACGATCACAGCAGCTCTTCCTTATGCCAATGGCCCATTGCACATCGGCCACGTTGCCGGTGCCTATCTGCCGGCCGACATTTACGTGCGCTACCTACGCTCGATGGGTAAAGACGTAGCTTTCATTTGCGGAAGCGATGAGCACGGTGCGGCCATCACGCTGCGCGCCAAAAAGGAAGGTGTGACTCCTCAGCAGATCGTGGACAAGTACCACGACATCCTAAAAAACTCGTTTGTGGATTTGGGCATCGAATTCGATATCTACCACCGCACAAGCGACTCGTCTCACCACGAAATGGCTCAGAGCTTTTTTGAAGACCTCAACGCAAAAGGATCTTTTGAAACGGAGACTTCCAAGCAATTTTATGATGAAGAAAACAACCAGTTTCTGGCAGACCGTTACGTGATGGGAACCTGCCCAAAGTGCGGTCACGAAGCGGCTTACGGTGATCAGTGCGAAAACTGCGGTAGCTCCCTGAGCTCGCAGGAATTGATCAACCCAAAGTCGGTGCTTTCGGGAAAAACTCCGGTATTGAAAGAAACCACTCACTGGTATCTGCCGATGGGCCGTCATGAAAACTGGATGAGAGATTTCATCGAAAAGGGCGAGCTGGACGGCAAACAGCACCACAACCCAAAAGACTGGAAACACCATGTGCAGGGACAATCGCTGTCGTGGATAAACTCTGGGTTGCAATCCCGCTCGATGACGCGAGACCTCGACTGGGGCGTGAAAGTCCCCGTGGAAGGAGCCGGAGGAAAAGTGCTCTACGTGTGGCTCGATGCACCGATCGGCTACATTTCGGCAACAAAAAAATGGGCCGAAGAAAACGGCAAAAACTGGAAAGATTACTGGCAGAGCGAAGATGCCGAGCTGATACATTTTATCGGCAAGGACAACATCGTTTTCCACTGCATCATATTCCCGATAATTCTGAAGGAGCACGGAAGTTACATCCTTCCGAAAAATGTGCCGGCCAACGAATTTTTGAACCTCGAGGGAAGTAAGATTTCCACCAGTCGCGACTGGGCCGTTTGGATTCACGAATACGTGAAAGAATTTGAAGATCAGCAAGATCAATTGCGTTACGTTCTTTGCAGCATCATGCCCGAAAATCGCGACAGCGAGTTTACGTGGAATGGCTACAAAGATCAGGTGAACAACGAGCTGGCCGACATCCTTGGAAACTTCGTGAACCGCGCGGTGGTGTTGACGCACAAATACTACGAAGGTAAAATTCCACAGCCGGGAGAATTCACAGCCGAAGACAAAGAGGTATTGAAAAAGATGGAGGAAACTCCAGCCAAAGTCGGTAAGCTGATAGAATCGTACCGATTCCGTGAGGCGCAGCTCGAAGCCATGAACCTGGCCCGACTTGGGAACAAATACCTGGCGGATTCTGAGCCGTGGAAACTGATCAAAACAGATCCCGATCGCGTGAAGACAATCATGTACATCACGCTGCAAATCACTGCAAATCTGTGCGTTGTGCTCGAACCGTTTTTGCCGTTTACCACAAAGAAAATGGCCGAAGGTCTCAAGCTGCCAAGAACCAACTGGCAGGAAGCCGGAATTGCACTTCTGGAAGTGGGACACGTGATCGACAAAATCGGCATTCTCTTCAAAAAAGTGGATGACGAAACGGTGGAAAAGCAAGTGGAAAAACTGAACGTCAGAAAAGCTGAAAAAGCGGCTGCCGCCAATCCGGTGAAAGAAGCCAAGAAAGACATTGTTTTTGATGACTTCACCAAGCTCGATATTCGTGTGGGTGAGATCAAGGCTGCCGAAAAGATTGCCAAGACGAAGAAGCTTCTCAAGTTAACAGTGGACACCGGAATTGATGAGAGAACAATAGTTTCGGGAATTGCCGAACACTACGATGCCGAAGAAGTGGTGGGCAAAAAAGTGAGCCTGATCGTCAACCTCGCTCCGCGAAAAATCAAAGGGGTAGAGAGCCAGGGAATGATTTTGATGGCCGAAGGAAAAGGTGGCGAGTTGAGCTTTGTTTCTCCGGAAAAAGGGATGGAACCTGGTGATGTTGTGAGTTAAAGGAAACGGCACCTGGAGCAATTAGGAGCTCGGCCACTTTGGCGGTTGATAATTACTGGATCCTCGTCTCTTTTTGCCTCTTTCTATGAAATCTTTCCGTCATCTCTTTCTGCTACATCGCTGGGTTTTGATATAAGGTTGAGATAAAGTTGCTGTGGAAAATCGGACGGCTTTCCACAGCAACTTTATTTCATCTGAGCGTAGCGAAGATTTATATCTACTTTAACTCAAAACCAGACACCTGAGCGTTGCGATTGTCCTTTCCTACCTACCCAATCTAACCCAAAAGAAATGAGAAGCCTTAGCTAGCAAAGCTGTCTTTAATCAACTTATTCTCATACAAATACTCCGCAATCTGAACGGCATTGGTAGCAGCTCCTTTTCGCAAGTTGTCGGCCACTACCCACATGTTTAGCGTGTTTGGTTGACTTTCGTCTTTTCGAATTCTGCCCACGAAAACATCGTCTTTGCCCATGGCCATAATCGGCATCGGGTAGTTGTTAACATCGGGATTGTCCTGAAGCGACACGCCTGGAGCATCTTTCAAAAGCTTCCTTACCTGAGCAATGTCAGGCTCTTTTTCGAACTCTACGTTGAGCGACTCCGAGTGGCCGCCCATCACCGGAACGCGAACAGCCGTTGCTGTCACGCGAATATTCGGATCGAGAATTTTTTGCGTTTCGTTCACCAGTTTCATCTCCTCTTTGGTGTAGTCATTTTCCAAAAACACATCGCAGTGAGGCAGGCAGTTTTGATCGATCTGATAAGGGTAAGCCATCTCGCCTTTTTCACCCTTGCGCTCGTTTTCCATTTGGTTCAGTGCCTTCATTCCCGAGCCTGTAATCGACTGATAAGTGGAAACCACAACGCGCTTCACGGTGAACGCCTCGTGGAGCGGCTTTAGAGCCATCAGCATCTGGATGGTAGAGCAGTTTGGGTTGGCGATAATCAGATCTTCTTTGGTGAGTTCGTGAGCGTTGATCTCTGGCACAATCAGTTTGTGATCTGGACTCATGCGCCAGGCTGAGGAGTTGTCTACCACTGTGCATCCACGCTCAGCAAATTTTGGTGCATACTCTTTACTCAACTCACTTCCGCAGGAAAAAAGTGCGATGTCCGGCTCTTCCTTCAGTGCATCTTCAATGTCGATGACTAAATATTTATCTCCCTGAAATTCTACCGAATGACCAACGGACTTCTTAGAAGCAACGGGAATTAATTCTTCACATGGAAAGTGACGCTCTTCCAAAACGTCTAAAATCACTTGCCCCACCAGACCAGTGGCACCAACAACTGCTATTTTCATATCGATACTTTTTTGTCTCCCTGGCGGCTTCACCAGAGGAATTCAAATGTACTATATTCGTAATCGTCTTTAAAGCCAAATTGCCAGTGATGCTCGTTCGCCTTTTCTCCATCTTGACTTTCAGCTTGTTCTCTGTTTTCGTGCAAGCTCAAATAATTTCCGACAATTTCGAGGATGGCGATTTTACTTCAAACCCAGAATGGGCGGGAACAACGGAACTTTTCACCGTCAATGGCGACAACCAACTTCAGCTGGATGACGACCAGGAAAACTTCGCTTACCTGAGCACTTCCACCGGATCAGTTTCGCTCGACAACCGCGAATGGTACGTGTGGGCAAAACTTTCTTTTTCCCCTTCCGGCAACAACAACGCACGAATTTACCTGGCAGCTGATCAAGCCGACATTTCATATTCTGGAACGGGCGGTGCCAGCGTGAATGGCTACTTCCTTCAACTTGGAGAAAGCGGCTCTGAAGATGCTATTTCACTTTATAGAAATGACACTGACGGAAACACAGAACTAATCACTTCGGGGACTGCTGGAGCCATCAGCAGTTCTTTTGAAATCGCTATCCAGGTGGCTCGAGACGATCTTGGAAACTGGACGATTTCGGTAAACAACGATCCCGAAAACAGCGACATCTACGCTTTGGAAGCCGCTGGAACAGACGCCACCTACACCACACTCACCCATTTGGGAGTTACCTGTAAGTACACGGTTTCAAATTCGACCAACTTCTACTTTGACGACTTTTATTTTGGCGATCCGATCCTGGACACCGATCCACCGGAAGTGCTCAGCCTGGATGTGGTTTCGGCCACGCAGCTCGAGCTACTTTTCAACGAGCCTCTCGATCAGGCAACCGCTGAAAACACTGCCAACTTCAGTGTTGAAGGCTTCGGTCAGCCGGCTGTTGCAGAACTCGACAGCGAAAACCCAGCTCTTGTCTTCCTGACATTTCCCAGTGACTTTCCGGCTAACGAAGAACAAACGCTAACAGTGGAAGGTGTGGAAGACCTCGATGGAAATGCGATTGGAGAAACTGACATTCCTTTCACTTTTTTCAACTTCGACTCGCCAGAGACCGGTGATGTGATTTTTAATGAAATCATGGCCGACCCAACTCCTGTTGTCGGTTTGCCAGAGTTTGAGTTCGTGGAACTGCACAACTCCAGCGAAGGTGTTTTTAATCTGGAAAATTGGGTTTTTGTAAATACTAACACGGAGTTCAACCTGCCCTCTCAGGCATTGCCACCTGGCGCCTTTGTGATTCTTTGCGATGCGTCAGCAGCCAGTGTGTTTGAAAGTTTTGGGCCCACAGTCGGGCTGACTTCTTTTTCTGCTCTATCAAATTCTGGCGATAGCCTCACGCTGCGATCTACAGACGGAACCATCATCGACATTGTGGACTACACCGACTCGTGGTACCAGGACGATGAAAAGGATGAAGGCGGCTGGACATTGGAGCGAATCAATCCGATTACTGATTGCTCTGGAGCTTTCAACTGGACAGCCAGTGAAGCACCGCTCGGGGGAACTCCAGGAGCCGAAAACTCAGTTTACGACATCACCCCCGATACCGAAGCTCCAGCGGTAACTGGTTTTGTAGCAGATGGCACTACCGTTATTGTCAACTTCAGCGAGCCTATTGACGAAGACGAACTCGAGCTTTCAGATTTTTCATTCCTGAGCGGGTTTCCAATTTCTTCAGTGGAAGCCATAAACAATGGAAACTCCGTACAACTTACGCTGTCTGAATCGCTCGAGATTGGAGTCGAGTACACACTTTTTGTCGCCTCGGTTTTCGATTGTGCCGGCAACGAGCTTATCGACTTTGAAATCGCGCTCATCAGCGGCTTTGAACCCGGGCCGGGTGACATCATTTTCACCGAAATCATGGCCGACCCCACTCCTGCTGTCGGTTTGCCCGAAGCGGAGTACCTGGAAGTGTACAATCGCTCGGAAAACGTAATCGACCTCAACGGCTGCTCAATCTCTGGCGTTGCAATCGATCGTCAGGTTTTGATTTATCCTGGCGAGTACCGCATTTTGCTTTCGGCTGGAAATCAGGAAGAGTTTGAGTTTTTCGCGGATGCTGTGGGACTCGAAGAGTTTTCGAGCACGTTTCTCACCAATTCGGGAAAATTGCTGGAGCTTTTCAATGCCAACGATGACCTCATCGACTCGGTGGAATACGAAGACACGTGGTATCGAAACGCCACAAAATCTGAGGGCGGCTGGTCATTGGAATTGATAAATCCCGAAGCGCCTTGCAGCTCTGCCAACAACTGGATCGCCAGTGAAAACGAACTTGGCGGCACTCCAGGAGCTCAGAACTCCGTTTTCGATCCGACCCCGGACACAACTCCGCCAAACGCCATCGCGGCTTATCCAATTGGAGCTGGAGAATTCGAAATCCTTTTCGACAGCCAGATTGATGAAGACACTCCGTTCGATATCGAGATTTCCATCGAGCCTAACCTCGAAACCGGATTCGTAAGCTTTGATCCCGACAATCCGAATTATTTGAACGTCCTACTCGCTGACGACATGCAGGAAGATGTGATTTACACAGTTACCATTTCGCAGTTTGCCGACTGCTGGGGAAATGTGCAAACCGAGGAACAAACCCTGCAAGTGGCCATTCCGGAAATTGCCGAAGAAGGTGACATCATTATCAATGAAGTGCTTTTCAACCCCAAAGGAGACGGCAGCGATTACGTAGAGATTTACAACAATTCACAGAAAATAATCAGCCTTGGCGGCTGGCATCTGGCAAACGAAGAAGATGGAATTCCGGCAGATCCGGAGATCATTAGCGAGAGAGACGTGCTTCTCTTTCCGGGAGATTACCTGGCAATTACAGACAACAAGCAAAACGTGGTTTCGACTTATCCTTTTGCCAGAGAAAACAGGATTTTACAAATTGAAGGGATGCCGTCTTATGCAAATTCTGACGGAGTCGTTTACATCACCAATCCGCTCTTGCAGGCTGTCGATCGATTCGCTTACTCTGAAGATTATCACTTTGAGCTGCTCAACGATCCGGATGGAGTTTCCCTCGAGCGTATTTCTTTCGATCGACCAACAAACGATCCTGAAAACTGGATGTCTGCCGCGGAAAACCAGGGATTTGGAACTCCAGGATACGAAAATTCGCAAGCCTATTTTGGCCCTGAAGAAACAGTGGAAGAAGTGCTGGTTGACCCAGAGCTTTTTTCGCCAGACAATGACGGATTTGAAGATGTGACCAACATCCACTACGAGTTTTCAGAACCGGGCTATTCAGTTAACGTCACCATTTACGATGACCACGGAAGAGAAGTAGTTGACCTGATAAACAACGAAATTATTGGAACTTCCGGCTCATTCACCTGGGACGGAATCACCGACCGGGGTGAGCTGGCACGAATGGGGATCTACATCATTTTCTTCGAGGTGTTCGATCTGGAGGGCAACGTTTCGGGATTCAAAAAAACATGCGTAGTCGGTCACAAATTAAATTGATCTGCTTCCACTACTTTTGCCAACGTGCCAATACTGCTTCAATATCAACTTCACGAAAGGCCTTCGGTAAACCTGGCGGAAAACTGGATGATCTTCGTCCTTCTGGCTTCGCTGATAATTTTGGCCTGGGTGAGAGTAAACTACCCCAACCGTTTTAAGAAGCTCTACGACAACCTAACTAACACCAGAATGCTCCGGCAGGTGATGCGCGAAGAAATCGTTTTTTCACATCGAGCCTCTTTAGCTTTGCTCCTGGTATTTCTGCTCGAAGCTGCTCTTTTTGTTTACCTCATCGACAAAATCAGCGATTATCACCCCATGCCTTACGAGGGTTGGATGTTATACCTCTATTATCTTTTTCTGCTCGTTTGTATCTACACTATTAAGACACTTTCCATCAGGTTGGTAATGATTCTCACAGATGGCAACTTCGGACTTGAAGAATACAACTACAATGTTTTTTTATTTCTAAAGGCCACGGCCCTACTGGGCCTTCCTATTCTTGTCTGCATGATCTATCTGCACCGCGATTATGCCGAGGTTTTCCTATACAGCTTTATCACCATTGCTGCACTTTTTTATCTCATCCGAATCGGTCGTGGAATGATAAACGCGTTTCGACTGCACATTTCTCTGTTCTACATTATTTTGTACCTTTGCACCCTCGAAATTTTACCCTTGTACGTGTTTTTCAAGGTTTTAACGTCTTGAAGCCGCGCCAACTAAGACTTTCGGGAAAGGATTAAGACATAAATCTAAAAGACTTTTGTCGTGAGCAACAAAGTGAAAACTATTCTAATCTCTCAACCTAAGCCAGCTACGGAAAAATCTCCTTACTACGATCTGGCTGAGAAGTACAAATTGAAAATCGATTTTCGCCCGTTCATCCATGTGGAACCAGTTGAAGCAATTGACTTCCGTCAGCAGCGCATCAACATCCTGGAGCACACGGCCGTAATCCTTACCAGCCGCAATGCCGTGGATCACTTTTTTCGCATGTGCGAAGAAATGCGAGTAACGGTGCCAGATTCAATGAAGTACTTCTGTATTTCTGAATCTACGGCCTACTACCTGCAGAAATATGTGGTGTACAGAAAGCGTAAGATCTTTCACGGAAACGTTCGCTTTGCCGAATTGATCGACATCATGAAAAAGCACAAGAAAGAAAAATTCTTGTTGCCTTGTTCTGACCTTCTTAAGCCAACTATTCCGGAGCTTCTCGATGAAGGAAAATTTGACTACACAAAAGCGGTGATGTACAAAACCGTTTGCAGCGATCTTTCAGACCTCTCTGACGTGAAGTACGATATGCTCGTGTTTTTCAGTCCTTCGGGAATTGAGTCGCTCTTGAAGAATTTCCCTGATTTTACGCAGGACGAAACGAGAATTGCAGCATTCGGCCCCACTACTACAAAAGCTGTGGAAGAAGCCGGATTGCGTGTTGACGTGGCTGCCCCTTATCCAAAGGCACCATCGATGTCAATGGCCATTGAGCAGTACATCAACGACAAGAAAAAGAAATAGCACATCGACCAGATTGTCGAGAATAAACTTCAAAAACCTCAATCGGATTCGATTGGGGTTTTTTGTTTTTTTAATCCTTTTGCTCACTGCATTTTCCAATCTTTGTAGCTACCATGATCCAGGAGAAAGAAGCCAAACGAACTTTTCCGAAAAAGGAGAGACTGAAAAGCCGCAAGGCCATTGAAGCGCTTTTTTCCGATGGACAAAAGATTAAGTCTTTTCCAGTGATGCTCTTTTGGAACAAAGGCCATCATGACTGTGGCCATCCACTAAAAGTGGGCGTCTCGGTGAGCAAGAGAAAAGTTAGAAAAGCAGTGCACCGCAACAGGATTAAGCGGCTGATGCGAGAAGCCTACCGTTTGAACAAGTCGAAACTTGAAACTTTTCTTTCGGAAAACAACGAGCAACACCTGGATGTAATGTTTATCTATGCAGACAAGGAGATGCCGACTTTTGCGGACATCGAGCCGAAAATAAAGCGTCTGCTGGATCGTTTAATCAAAGATCTGAACCAATGAGCAAGAACATGAAATTCTCCCTTCAAAAAAACAAACTACGCAAAGCAATAGTGATCGCCATGATTGGTGTGGTCTCAGTAGGATCCTACAGCTTTGCCGACAGCTATTTCGAGCTTTCGAAAAACCTCGAGATTTTTACCAGCCTCTACAAAAATCTCAACATCTACTACGTGGATGAAACCGAGCCCGGAGAGCTGATGAAAACCGGTGTTGACGCCATGCTCAATTCGCTCGATCCCTACACCACCTACTATCCAGAATCGAAGATTGAGGATTACCGATTTATGACAACCGGTGAGTACGGTGGCATCGGAGCGCTCATTCAATCTATCGAAGGGAAAATCACGGTGGCTGAGCCGTATGAAGGTTTTCCTGCAGAGAAAGCAGGTTTGCGCGCTGGTGATGTAATTGTCACCATCGATGGCCGGCCGATCGAAGGCAAGGAACAGAGCGAAGTGAGCGATCTGCTCAAAGGTCAGTCGGGAACTGAGGTGAAGCTCGAAGTGAATCGTCCGGGAAAAGAAGAGCTGATGACTTTTACTTTGAACCGCGAAGAGGTTAAGATTCCCGATGTTCCATACTCGGGAATGCTCGATAATGAAACCGGCTACATCAAACTGACAAGCTTTACGCAGACCGCCAGCCGTGACGTAAAAAAAGCCTACCGCGAACTGGAGGAAGCAGGGATGAAAAAACTCGTTTTTGACCTTCGCGGAAATGGAGGAGGATTATTGCGAGAGGCTGTAAATATTGTGAACATGTTTGTTCCTAAAGGCACGACCGTAGTAAACACGAAGGGGAAAATCGAAGAATGGAATCGCACCCACGAAACGCTGAGCGACCCCATAGCGCCAGACATTCCTGTTACAGTTTTGGTAAATGGTGGTTCGGCCTCAGCATCGGAAATTGTGAGCGGTGCGCTGCAAGATCTCGATCGTGCTGTAGTGATCGGTGAAGAAACTTTCGGAAAAGGACTTGTGCAGCAGACAAAAGACCTGAGCTACAATGCGAAGCTAAAGTTGACAGTGGCCAAGTACTACATTCCGAGTGGAAGATGCATTCAAAAACTGGATTACTCTCACCGAGCTGAGAACGGACAGGTGGAAGAAGTGCCCGATTCGTTGATTCAGGAATTCGAAACCAAAGGCGGTCGGCCGGTTTTCGATGGTCGCGGCATTCGTCCGGATGTGTATGTTGAAGACGAGCAACTGAGCAACATCCTCAATGGACTGATTGCGGAGCAGGTTGTGTTTAATTATGCTACCAAATTCCACAGAGAAAACTCAGAAATTGCTGCCTCAGAGGAATTTGAGTTATCAGACAGTCAGTACAAGGAGTTTGTAGCCTATGCACTGAAGCAAGAGTTTGAATACAATACTGCTACTGAAAAGATGTACGAAGAACTGAAGAGAACTGCCGAACGTGAGAAATACATCGAAGGCGCAGAAGTCGAGTTTGAAAAGCTCCTCGCCAAGATTGAACCCAAAAAAGAGGAAGATCTCATGAAGTTCCGCTCGCAGATTCAGGAGTACCTGGAAAATGAAATCGTTTCGCGATACTACTATCAAACCGGTAGAGTAAAACACTCACTTGATCGCGACCCTTACATTTCTACTGCGATGAAAACACTGCGCGATGGATACTCCGATATCCTTGCAGGAACTGCAGCCAAGAATTAAAAATTCAGCTGATTGACCTGGCCCCGATTTATACGCATACTCTGGTTAGCAGGATTGGGCCTGATGCTCGTTTCACTTCCCTTCTTGAGACTTGGAATGAGCATCGCAGGTTTTTGGCTCGCTGGCGTTTGGATTTTCGATTACATCTACGATTGCACTGTTCGCAAAGAGCCGTGGAAAAAATGGCAACTACTTTGGCAAAACAAAGCCGCCAGGTGGCTCACGGCAATTTTCTTTCTGCACATTGTTGGCCTTCTCTGGACTTCAAATTTTGATTACGGAATTCACGACTTGCGGATTAAGCTACCACTGCTTTTTATGCCGTTGGTTTTCGTGGGGACACCCAAAATCAATAAGAAAGAGCTGCACTGGCTACTTTGGATATTTATTGCTGCTCTTGCCGTCAGCTCCTTGTGGTGCCTGATTTACTTCTATCAATCGCCAGATCTTTACGATGCCCGCGACATCTCAGTCTTCATCTCCCACATTCGTTTTAGCCTCATGTTGGCTCTCGGAGTTGGTGTTTTGATCTACCTTCTGCACAAATCTGGCGGATGGATAAAACTGCTCAACATCTTGCTCATTGTCTATTTCGTGGGCTTTTTGTGGTTGCTACAATCACTAACCGGATTTGTAGCTCTGGCAACCGTGGTTTTTGCCTGGTGGATTTTTTACGCGCTTAAAGCCACCACTCCCAAAAAACGTTTTCTTCGCAGCTCACTTCCTCTTGCCATTTTTATTTTTGTGGCAGGCTACATTTTCCTAAGCACATCCGAATACTTCACACCGAAGCAACTTTCGCAAGGATCGCTTCCTGAAAAAACCGTTCAGGGAAATACATATTTCCATGACACCGAGAGTACCCTGCTGGAAAATGGCTACTATGTGTGGCGCTACGTTAACAAAGATGAATTGGAGCAAGAGTGGAACGAGCGCAGCAATCTCGATTTTTCCAAAAAAGACAAACGCGGACAGCAGCTTTCTGCAACTTTGATTCGCTACCTCACCAGCAAAGGCCTAACTAAAGACTCAGTGGGTATAGCAGCACTTTCCGATGAGGACATTCGGCTTGTAGAAAGTGGTGTGGCCAATCATTTGGCGCCAGAGAAATCCGGAATTCAGAAACGGTTTGAAGCCACACTTTTTGAAATCAATGCCTACCTCAACGGTGCCGATCCCAGCGGAAATTCTTTTACTCAGCGATTTGAATTTTGGAGAGCAGGCTGGCACATCATTGAGGAAAACCCAGTGATTGGAGTTGGAACCGGAGATGTTCCCGATGCGTTCGAAAAAGCTTACAATCAGATTGACTCACCGCTAGACGAGCGCTGGAGACTCCGTGCTCACAACCAGTACCTCACCATGGCGATCGCCTTTGGGACACTTGGTTTTCTGTTTTTCTTGTTTTGCTTTTTCTACCCCCTGAGTAAAAGTGTTTACCGTAATGACTTTCTCTACATTACATTCTTCCTCATTTCGGCAGTTTCATTTCTCAATGAAGACACTCTCGAAACGCAAGCAGGAATTACTTTTTTCACATTTTTCAGCTGCTTCTTTTTGTTTGTCTACAACCGCGACTCGGTCAATACTTCGCTGTAGACTTTGAGCGTCTTTTGTGCTGTGGCTTCCACGGTAAATTCCTGCAAATGCTCACTGGCATTTCTCACCATTTGTTTTCTCAAGGTTTCATCTCTCAGGTATCGCACCACTTCCACCGCAAGGCTTTGGCTGTCTTTCACAGAAGCGGAAAGTCCCGTCTTGGTATGGATGACAATTTCGGGAATTCCACCAGCACGAGTAGCTACCACAGGAACTTTGCAACCGAACGCATCAAGAATCGAAGTTCCCAGACCTTCAGTTTCGCTCGTGATCAAAAAGATGTCAAAATTGCTCAGCACCTCTAACACATCTTTGCGAAAGCCAGTGAAGGTAATCTTGTCTGCTATGCCCGATTCTTTCACCAATTGGTGGATCTGATTGTGAAGTGGTCCATCTCCCACAATCACAAACTGAGCATCAACACCCAGTCTCACTAGTTCTTGTGCTGTGGCAATAAAGGTCGGGTAATCTTTGTGAGGTGCCAGAGCCGCCACATTCCCAATGATCGGTTTGTTGGGGTCAAGGTTGAATTCCTTTTCCAGTGGTCTTGTGTCTTTCACTTCTTCAAATCGAGCCATGTTTACCCCGGAGTGAACAGTAACCAGTTTCGATTTGTCCCGAATCGACTGGCCTGTAATTTTTTTGATAGTGTCTGAAACGCAAACGATGCGCGTTACTTTTTTGTGATTGTACTTCCATTTGGAAAGCGGAGAACCGGAAACCGGAAAATCAACTCTGCGACTCACCACGATGCTCGCCTGATTGCGGTAGAAGGTGGCCGCCAGCACTGCAAAAGTGTGTCCTTTGGAATCGTGAGTGTGCACGATGTCGACCTTTTGCTCCAGGCAGAGGTTGCGAAGTTTTTTGGCAAAGGAAAAGTCCAGAGATGATTTCACTGGAACTGCGGAGAACGACCATTTTTCCGTCTTGCACTTTTGCTCCATCTCACTGCCACTTGCGCAAATGATGTGTTGGTGAATGCCTTTGCCTTGAAGCTGCTCGAAGAGATAGGCCAACTGTTGTTCTCCACCTCGCCAGCTTTTAGGCGTAGACACGTGCAAGATTCTGGGGCTATCCTTCATCCTTCTGAATTTCAAGGAGTTTCTTGTACTTCAAATACTTGGCATAGGCCGAGTAGCGTGCGATCGTAAATCCGGCTTTTCCATCGAGCAGTCCCAGTCTAAAGAAATACCCTGAGACAAATCGCGCCAGCGGATTGAGAATTAAATTCAGACTGCTAGCTCGTTTTCCTTTTTCAAAAGCAGCTCGGCTAGCTATGTTCGTAAATCGCTCTATCTGCTTAAGGTGTTCATCAAAAGTGTAGAAGCTGTAGTGCAGCAAATGCCCTTCGAGCCTTTTGAGTTTGCTTCCCTTTTCCATCTCTACCTTGTCGTGAGGGTTGGTTCCTCCCCACTTGCCTTTGGAGCGCTTCCAAAGTCGAAGCTTTCTATCGGGATACCACTTTCCGTGTTTTATCCAGGTACCGCAGTAGTTAGTGAGTCGATTTACAATGTAGCCGTCAGCTTCAAAGTTGGTTTTCACCTTTAGAATCTCATCTGCCAGCTGCTCATTCAAAGCTTCATCGGCATCGAGTGAGAGCACAACATCGTTCGAAGCCTGATCCAACGCCCAGTTCTTTTGCTCGATGTAGCCTTCAAAATCGTGAGGGATAACACGAGCGCCAAGCGATTTTGCAATTTCCTGGGTGCGATCTTTCGAGTGAGAATCGACCACAATAATTTCGTCAGCCACCTTTTGAACAGACTTGAGGCATCGCCCGATGTTTCTCTCTTCGTTAAAGGTGATAACGACAACCGATATTTCTACATTTTTACTCACTCAGTGGATTTTCTGCAAAGCAATTTGCCAAGGTAAAAAGCGCGGGCAAAACTAGGCCATTTGTTGAAAACAATATTTTGACCCACTTTGCGATCTTCGTTAATTTGCGTAAACAATTAAAGTCATGAATGTACTGGTTTTAGGCTCTGGAGGACGAGAGCACGCACTCAGCTGGAAGATCGCCCAAAGTTCGCTTTTGCGCGAGCTTTTTATTGCCCCCGGAAATGCCGGCACTTCTGACCACGGAACGAATGTAGACCTCGATGTAATGGACTTTCCAGCCATTCGCGACTTCGTTTTGGAGAGAAAAATTTCGATTGTAGTTGTTGGTCCGGAAGCTCCTTTGGTGGAAGGGATTAAAGATTTTTTTGCTGCAGACGAAAGCTTGTCGTACGTCACTTTAGTTGGCCCGGGGAGCAAAGCATCGATGCTTGAAGGCAGCAAAGAATTTGCGAAAGAATTCATGTCTCGCCACAACATTCCCACAGCAAAATACGGCAGCTTCACCATCGACAAAATGGATGAGGCCAATGAGTTTTTGGAATCACTAAAGCCTCCTTACGTTCTGAAAGCCGATGGCCTTGCAGGAGGAAAGGGCGTGATCATTACAGAATCTTTGGATGAAGCCAAAAACACCCTCAATGAAATGTTCAATGGAAAATTTGGCGATGCAAGTTCAAAAGTGGTGATCGAGGAATTTCTAAAAGGAATTGAGTTGAGCATGTTCGTGATCACGGATGGTCAGTCCTACAAAATATTGCCCGAAGCCAAGGACTACAAACGGATTGGCGATGGCGACACCGGACCCAATACTGGTGGGATGGGCGCTGTGAGCCCCGCACCTTTTGCCAATCGCGAGTTTATGGAGAAAGTGAAAAACCAGGTGATCATCCCAACGATGAAGGGATTAACTGCGGACGGGCTTCATTTTCAAGGCTTCTTATTTTTCGGACTAATGAAGGTAAATGGTGACCCCTATGTAATTGAATACAACGTGCGCATGGGAGATCCGGAGACAGAGGTAGTAATTCCCAGGTTAAAGTCGGATTTGCTGCACCTTTTTGACGGCATGGCCTCGCACACCTTGTCGGAGTGCGACCTTGAAATTGATCAGAGAACTTGTGCTACCGTGATGCTTGTTTCAGAAGGCTATCCAGGCAAGTACGAAAAGGGAAAAGAAGTGAGAGGACTCGAAAACGTGCCGGAATCGAGTGTCGTGTTCCACGCTGGAACGAAAAAAGATGGTGAGAAGACTGTGACTTCTGGTGGACGAGTGATGGCTGTTTCTTCGCTGGGAGTAGACCTCGAGGATGCCGTGAAAAAATCCTATGAAAATCTGGAGCACATTTCTTTCGAAGGAATGAACTTCCGAACAGACATTGGCGCGGATTTGCGCAAAAAGAAAGCTCCTCAGAAAAATTAATTTCCGGGAGCTTAATTTTTTAGTCGATTTTGAAGGGCTACTTCAACTCGCCAGTTCTTTCGGCTTTTGCGTTCAATTTGTTTTGCCATACTAGCCAAACAGCAATACCCAAAACACCGCCAGCAACACAGAGCCAGTTAAAAGGCTCGCTCATTGGAACAAGAACTGTTTCGAAAGTAGCAACAAGAAAATCGCCAATTGGAATGAGAATATCTTCGAGCGTCATCGTTTCTAATTTTTTACAAAAGTAGGCAAGAAAGTGAAAATATGAAACAATTAACTTTGGCGCGATGATTTTGCGCATTTTTCGATCCAATCAGCCCTTCACAGCAATCTTTGTAATTCTGCTGGCGCTCCTGTTGTGGGTTCCAGAATGGATGCGACCCATTGAATGGGATGATCAAAATTCTTTTCTGCTCAGTGGTCTTTTTAATGCCATCAATGAGACTCCCTGGCTCGTACATTCATTAAACCTCATTTTTGCGGTGAGCGGAGCCCTGGGTTTAAACAAGATTTTCAATCGTTCAGAATTTCACTCAAAGAGTAATCACCTACCGGCATTCTTTTTCATCCTGACGGCATTTCTGTTTATGCCTCTTCAGAGCTTTCACCCTGTGCTTCCAGCTCTAGTGTTATCTCTGCCTGCTTTGAGTTTCATGCTTTCAGTTTATCGACAAACTCGCGTCCTTCACGAGTACTTTATGTCTGGCTTTTGGATAGGTATTAGTGCTCTGATTTATCTGCCAATGGCCGGACTGTTTATTCCGTTGCTCATCTCAATTTTATACACCAGAGCTTTTAATTGGCGAGAACTATTGCTCCCCCTCATTGCCGGCACATTACCTGTTGCTTATTGGTTTATTTACGCAATCTTCATGAACCAGGACGCATTGGAAAGTGCAGCTTTCGCGTATAGTTCTGTTGGCAACCTGCAACGACTGGACCTTTATCAGGAATCTGCACTCGTGTTTTGCGGACTTCTGTTTTTCCCTTCACTGCTAGAGTATTTGAGGTCTTATGGATTTTCGTCTAACCGTTCCAGAAACATCAAGTCAGTTTTTACCATTATGAGTATCGGCTTTTTGCTAATCGCGGCTGTTGGAGTCTACTACCATCATTCGGGTGAGTTGTTGCTGCTGTCTGCTCCACTCGCAGTTTATTACGCTATGCACTTTTTGGAATTGAAGAAAAAGTGGGTAGCCAATGTTATTCTCGCTCTGTTTTTCGCCATTGTTATCTTCCGCATCTTTCGTCTGGCTGCATACCTCAGTGATATGTCAATCATTTAAAACCTTTCTGGATTAAGTACCGTACAGGGGAGGACAAGAACCTAACTCGTACGTCTTAAAAACAATCCAGAAAATGAAAACTTTTTACCAATCGCTTGCCGCATTTGCCGCTGTTTTGGGATTCACCTTTGTGAGTGCTTTTTCAGCAAATGCGCAATCTACAGTGCAATCTATCTCTTCAGGAGAATGGAGTAATCAGGATAACTGGGACTGCGGATGTGTACCTTCTCCGGAAGATGACGTGGTCATCTCTGCCACTTCAGAACTCAACCTCACTGAAAACACAACCGTAAAGAACCTTTCGATAATCAGTGGAGGAACGCTCACTTTGAGTGCTTCCTCGGTTATAGAATTGACCGTTACCGGAGACTGGGACAACCAGGGAAATTTTGGATCTGAATCCGGAAAAGTAATCTTTTCCGGGACAGAAGATCAAGCTATTTCAGGTATTACTGATTTCTATGAGCTCGAGCTTTCCGGAAGCCAGAATGTTATAGTAAATGGAGAAACAGGTGTTTTCCATGCTCTTAATATTCAGGGCTCCAATCTTCAGACAAACGGTATGTTCACTTTGAAGACTCAGCTTGGGGAAACAGCTTCTTTGCTTCCTCTTATTAATGGATCTATCACCGGTGATGTGAAACTCGAAAAAGAATTTCACAACACAACGGCCGGTTGGATGCAATTCGGAGCTCCATTTGTAGATGCAACGTTTGGCCAACTAAACGATGACGTAACTACAACAGGCTATCCCGGTTCTAACTTTCCAAATTCCAGCTTTGTCAACCTCCGCTATTATTCTGAACCAGTTGCAATTGATGCTGACTCTTACTTACCTGTGGGGACAGCAGCAGACACCATTGAAGCTGGCCTGGGTTACTATCTGTATTCAAATGCAGGTACTTACACCCTCGATTTCGAAGGTGAAATTATAACTGGTGAGCATGATTTTCCAGTGACATATACTGAAAACGGAGATACAAAACGAGATGGTCTCAATCTGGTAGCAAACCCTTACCCGGGAAGCATTGACTGGACATCAGAATCTGGGTGGGAGAAAAACAATATGGCTGGAGCACTTTATTTGTGGAACAGCGAGATGAAGCGCTTTAGAACTTATCTTAACGGATATGCCGTAAACAACGGATCTCCAATTATTGGTGCCGGTGATTCATTTTGGGTTCAAGCCAGCGGAGAAAACCCATCAATGACAGTGAATGAAACGGCAAAAACTTCTGAAACATCAACAGAAGTAAATACGACTGAAGATTTTCTCAAACTGAAGCTCAGCAATGGAGCTACACGAGATGAAATTATCGTAGTGTTTGATGAGGAAGCTTCAATGGAATATGAGTCAGACAAAGATGCGTTCAAGTTCCAAAACTCTTCAAATCCCATTAGCATTAGCTCAGTGAGCTCAGAAGATCTTACACTATGCATTAACTCAGTGCCTTTGACAAACGAATCACTTTCGATTCCTGTGTTAATTCGTGTAAATACCGCGGCCACTTACACTCTGGCAATTCAGGATATACCTCAAAACATGGCTGACGATCGTTGCCTTTATATGGAAGATACAGTAACTGGTCAAATTTACGATCTTACCGCAACGGGGGAGTTTGAATTTGATTCAGAAGTAGTAGAAAACCAGGGACGTTTCATAATTCACTTGAGTGAGAAAGTTGCTCCAGAAGTGACAAACATCGCCTGCTTCGGTGACAACAACGGGCAGATCAACGTTGATATGATCAGCGAAGGAACCTACGATTACTACCTGCTCGACAACAACCTCAACGAAATTGAGTCGGTGATGCAAACGACAGAGCCAGTAGTATTCGAAGATCTTACGCCCGGAACCTACACAGTTGAAGTTCATACTGACGGTGGATATTGCTCTGTAAGAACAGTTCAAACTCAGATTACTCAGGGAGCTGAGATTTCTGCTCACGCCATCCCAACGCACATTGATTGTGGCGAAGACCTGGTTGGAGCAATCGACTTGCTGCCCGTTGGCGGAACAGGACCACTCACTTTCCAGTGGTCTAATGAAGCCTCTACCGAAGATCTGGAAAATATTGCAGGTGGCGATTACACCGTGATTATGACAGACTCGTTAGGCTGTACTCGCGAGATGACATTCAACGTGTTTGAAGCTGTTGACGTAGTTGCAGAATTTGAAGTTCCAGGTGAACCTATCGAGTTGATCGAAGGCGTTGCAGAATTTCAGTTTAACAACATGACCTCAGGAGCCACTCAATACGAGTGGGACTTTGACGATGGCACATTCTCAGAAGAAGAAAATCCAGTTCACAACTTCACGCAAACAGGAACTTTCCTTGTGGAGCTCACTGCTCAAAACGATGATTGCGCTGACAGTTTTCAGGCAGTTATCAATGTAGAGCAAGGAGTGAATGTGGAAGAACTCAATGACAATGGACTGGTAGAAATCAAGAAAGACCAATCAGGGTGGTACTTGCAGATTGACTTCCAGCAAGGCCGTCAACTTGAGATTAATGTCTACAACCTCGTTGGTCAAAAAATCACGAGCACCATTAGAGGCAACTTCGACAACGACCGTGTAAGCCTCGGGCAATTGAGTCAGGCTCAACTGAAGCTTATCGAAGTAAGAGATCTCGAAAACGGAGATGCAAAAACATTCAAGGTGACGAATTAGTGAATAATTCCGATTTGGTTTGAAATGGAGAAGCCGGGATTTTCACTGATAAAAATCCCGGCTTTTCTTTTTCATTAAGCTGCAGCTAGTCACCTCTGAAATTCCTATTTTTGCGCTGTTCAAAAAAAGGAATTCAATGAAGTTTGGAGTTGTCACATTTCCCGGAAGTAACTGCGATGCAGACATTATCTACGCCCTCGAAAACAGCCTTCACCTCGAAGTAGAAAAACTTTGGCACAAAGACCGCGACCTTAAAGGAGCGGAATTTATTGTTTTGCCCGGGGGCTTCTCATTTGGTGATTATCTGCGTTCAGGAGCGATTTCGCGCTTTTCACCGATCATGGAATCGGTGATTGAGCACGCCAAAAAAGGCGGATACGTGCTGGGAATCTGCAACGGCTTTCAGGTGCTTTGCGAAGCTCACTTGCTCCCAGGTGCTCTACTCCACAACACTTCCAGAAAATTCATTTGTCAAAACACATATATTCAACCAGTTTCTCAAACGGCTATTTTGACCAATGAGCTCGACCACAGAAAAGCTCTCAAAATACCGATTGCTCACGGTGAAGGAAATTTCTATGCTCCAGAAGATCAGCTGCGCGAAATCAACGACAACGATCAGGTACTTTTTAGATACTGCGACAAGGACGGAAACGTAACCGAAGAAGCGAACCCCAACGGATCGATTGAGAACATTGCCGGTGTAACCAACAAGAACAAAAATGTTTTTGGAATGATGCCTCACCCGGAAAGAGCTTGCGACTTTGAGCTCGGAAACACAGACGGCCGACTTATTTTCGAAAGCATCCTGAAAGATGTGATGGCATAATTTTTCTTAAAAGCGAAGTCCTGCCTTCATTCAGCTGAATATCGGCCGAACTCCCGAACATAAATTTTTTAAGTTTGTTAACGCAGTACTTTTAATCCACGCGTTATGAGCCAATACGAAGCTGGTCCCTTGCTCTCGAAAATTAATTTCCCGCAAGACCTAAGAGAAAAAATTGCTGAAACGGAACTCCAACAGCTCTCCGGAGAACTTCGACAGTTTATCGTTGATGTCGTTTCAGAAAAAGGTGGTCACTTTGGTGCCAGCCTCGGTGTAGTAGAGTTGACTGTAGCTCTTCACTACGTTTTCAATACTCCTTATGATCAAATCGTTTGGGATGTTGGCCACCAGGCATACGGTCACAAGATTCTCACCGGAAGACGAGATAAATTCGAAACCAACAGAAAGTATCAGGGTCTCAGTGGTTTTCCAAAACGCTCAGAAAGCGAGTATGACACTTTTGGCGTTGGTCACAGTTCCACCTCAGTTTCTGGAGCACTAGGAATGGCAGTAGCCAGCAGATTGAAAAATCAGCCAGACAGGCAACACATTGCTGTGATTGGCGATGGTGCCATGACAGCCGGATTGGCTTTCGAGGGGCTCAACCACGGTGGAATTGAAGACACCAACATGATTGTGATTCTGAATGACAACTGCATGTCTATAGATCCGAACGTTGGTGCACTCAAAGAATATTTAACGGATATTACCACTTCGCACACCTACAACAAGGTAAAAGACGAAGTTTGGAACTTGCTCGGCAAGATTAGCAAGTTTGGACCGAACGCTCAGGCGATTGCGCAGAAAGTAGAAAATGGAATTAAATCGACCCTACTCAAACAGAGCAACCTTTTTGAATCACTCAACTTTCGCTACTTCGGACCCATCGATGGCCACGATGTCGATTATCTGGTGAAAGTTCTGGATGATCTTAAAGATATTCCAGGTCCAAAATTGCTGCACTGCGTAACGGTGAAAGGAAAAGGGTACGAACCTGCAGAGAAAGGATCTGCCACGAAATGGCATGCACCTGGGATTTTCAACAAGACTACTGGAGAGATCATCAAAGTCACTCCCAAAACTCCTGAGCCGCCAAAATATCAGGATGTATTTGGCCACACGATCATCGAGTTGGCCGAGAAAGACGAAAAAATTGTTGGGATTACTCCAGCGATGCCCACTGGTAGTTCGCTAAAATATATGATGGAGGCCATGCCCGACCGAGCATTTGATGTGGGAATTGCAGAGCAACATGCTGTTACCTTCTCAGCGGGATTGGCAACTCAGGGATTGGTTCCTTTTTGCAATATCTACTCATCGTTTATGCAGAGAGCCTACGATCAGGTGGTACACGATGTGGCGTTGCAAAATCTGCCAGTAGTATTTTGTCTGGACAGAGCCGGAATTGCCGGAGCCGATGGGCCAACTCACCATGGAGCTTTCGACATTGCCTATATGCGTTGCGTACCAAATATGGTAGTAGCAGCCCCGATGAACGAAGCCGAGCTGAGAAACATGATGTACACTGGATCAATCCACGGAGGTCCTTTCAGCATTCGCTACCCACGAGGAAAAGGCGTGATGCCAGAGTGGAAAACCCCAATAAAAAAGACACCAGTAGGCAAAGGTCGAAAGATTCGCTCCGGAGAAGACATCGCAATTTTGACCATCGGCCACATCGGCAACAAGGCTGTTGAAGCTGCGGAACTTCTCGAAGAAGAAAATATTTCAACAGCTCACTACGATATGCGCTTTGCCAAACCGCTCGATGAAGTGATGTTGCATGAAATCTTCACTAAATTCAATAAAGTCATCACCGTGGAAGACGGATGCATTCAGGGTGGAATGGGCAGTGCAGTGATCGAGTTTATGGCCGACAACGAATATCAGGCTCAGGTGAAAAGACTGGGCATCCCAGATAACTTTATCGAACACGGCAGCCAGGAAGAGCTTTACACAGAGTGCGGTTACAACACGATGAATATCGTTGAAACCGTTAAAGAGATGCTCCCTGGAGCTGTCTCCAAAAAGAAGATGGTAGGATAGTTTAATATGGCAGAAGAGATTGTAAATAAAGTCGCAAAAAGCGGCATTCAAACTGTAGAACTCGACAAGTATTTCCCGGAAATTCCAGTCGCTGAAATCGACATTGCAGAAAACCTATGGCAGGGAATCGCTCTTAAGGAAAAGGATTTCAGAGAATTCGTTAAAACCAACGACTGGTCGAAGTACTCAGGAAAAGCTGTCGCAATTTTTTGTTCGGCAGATGCAATCGTTCCAACATGGGCTTACATGCTACTGGCTTCCAGTCTTCAAGAGCATGCCGAGCGAGTAGTTTTTGGAACCGCTGAAACGCTCAAAACTGTTTTGATCATTGAAAAGCTACGAAGCGGAATCAATCCGGACGATTTCGAAGACGCGCGGATTGTAGTAAAAGGCTGCAGCGACAAGGCCGTTTCTGAAGCAGCTTTTGTGGAGTTGATAAACTTACTCCAGAGCAAGGCAAAAATGATCATGTATGGCGAGCCCTGCTCCACTGTTCCCGTGTGGAAACGTCCTAAAAAATAAATTCCTTCACTCCTCCTGAGCTTTTCAGTTGGGATTAGCTAAATTCGGCTTCCAACCAATATTTTCTTGAATGATCACTCAGGACACGGAGAAAAAACTCTTTTTGCTTGACGCTTATGCGTTGATCTACAGATCGTACTACGCCTTTATCAAAAACCCACGTATCAGTTCCAAAGGTTTGAACACCTCGGCAATGTTTGGCTTCACCAACACGTTGCTCGACATCCTGAACAATGAAAAACCATCTCACATTGCTGTAGTTTTCGACCCACCTGAAGAAACTGTTCGTTCCGAATATTTCACTGAATACAAAGCCAATCGAGAAGAAACGCCAGAAGACATCAAATTGGCCATCCCCTATGTGATGAAAATCATAGAAGGATTCAAGATCCCCATTATCATTTACGAAGGATACGAGGCAGACGATGTTATTGGTACGCTTGCAAGAAAAGCCGAACAAAAAGGATTCACCACCTACATGATGACGCCAGACAAGGATTTTGCACAGCTCGTTTCAGATAAAATTTTCATGTACAAGCCCGGTAGGTTTGGCAACAAGGCCGAAGTTTGGGGAATTCCAGAGGTGCAAAAAAAGTTTTCTGTTGAGGACCCCAATCAGGTCATAGATATCCTCGGCATGTGGGGTGATAAAGTCGACAATATTCCAGGAATTCCCGGAATCGGTGAAAAGACTGCAAAAAAATTCATCAAGAAATACGGCTCTGTGGAAGGCCTTCTTGAAAACGTTGACGAGCTTAAAGGAAAGCAGAAAGAGAACGTGGAGAACAACCGCGAACAGGCGCTCCTTTCGAAAAAACTGGCCACCATTATTACAGATGTTCCAGTAGAACTTGAGGAAGAAAAACTGATCCTGGAAGACATCGACAAGGATCTCATCCGCGAAGTTTTTGCCGAGCTCGAGTTTCGCACGCTTGCCAAAAGATTGCTCGAAGAAGACATCGCGGCAACTGAGGGTGAAGGTCAGATCAGCATGTTTGGCAATGACGATAGTGATGACGACAGCTACTCCAAAGAAGAGGTAGTTGAGATGAAAACCATCGAAAACACCAAGCACGATTACAAACTCATCGAAAGCAAAAAGGAGATTGACGAATTAGTCAAAAAGCTGGAGAAAGCTTCAACTTATTCTTTCGACACCGAGACCAGTGCACTAAAAGCAATGGAAGCAGACCTGGTCGGAATGTCTTTTTCATTGAAGGCCGGTGAGGCTTTTTATCTTCCACTAGGCGGCTCTAAAGAGGAGATCACGGAAAAGGTGGAATCATTTAGAAAGATATTTGAAGACGAGAAGAAAACTGTAGTTGCCCAAAACCTGAAGTACGATTTGAAAATGCTTCGGAGATATGGCTTCGACATTAAAAACAAAGTCTTCGACACCATGCTGGCTCACTACCTGATCAATCCAGAGATGAAGCACAACATGGACCTGTTGGCAGAGACCTACCTCAACTACCAGCCGGTTTCAATCTCTACTTTGATCGGCAAGAAAGGTAAAAACCAAAAGAGCATGGCCGACCTCGACCCAAAAGAGGTTTACGAATACGCGGCAGAAGATGCCGACATTACTCTTCAATTGAAAGAGAAATTTCAGGGTGAAATCGACAAAAATCACCTTAAGGATCTGTTTGAGAAAATAGAAGTGCCGTTGATTCATGTCCTTTCAGACATGGAGCTCGAAGGGGTGAAGCTCGACACCGAAACACTAAAAAACTTTTCTCAGGAGCTTGGCAAAGACATAGAAAAGCTGGAGAAGAACATCCACGAGCTGGCAGGAGAAGACTTTAACATCGATTCGCCAAAACAGCTTGGCCCCATCCTTTATGAAAAACTGGAGATTACCAAAAAGCCTAAGAAAACCAAATCCGGTCAGTACAGCACAAGTGAAGACGTGCTTAGCAAACTCACCGACAATCATGAAATAGTTAGCGAGATTTTGAATTACCGCCAGCTCAAAAAGCTGAAGTCTACTTATGTAGATCCACTTCCCTTACTCATTGACAAGAACACGGGACGACTCCACACTAACTACATGCAGACAGTAGCCGCTACCGGACGACTGAGTTCCAACAATCCCAACTTGCAAAACATTCCCATTCGCACAGAACGTGGACGAAGCATCAGGAAGTCATTTGTAGCCAGAGACGAAGACTACTTCCTCTTGGCAGCGGATTATTCCCAGGTAGAGCTGAGAATAATTGCCGCCCTGAGCGGAGACGAAAACATGCAGCAGGCATTTTTGGATGGAGAAGACATTCACAGCGCCACAGCCTCCAAAGTTTTTGATGTGAAACCGGAAGATGTCGATCGCGAAATGAGAAGCAAGGCAAAGGCAGTGAACTTCGGAATTATTTACGGACAGGGAGCTTTTGGACTTGCACAAAATCTCAACATCAAACGTGGCGAGGCCAAAGAAATCATTGACTCTTACTTTGAAAAGTACAGTAAGATCAAGGAATACATGAACAAAAACATCGAGTTTGCACGAAAGCAGGGCTATGTGGAAACGATCAAGGGCAGACGAAGGTACTTACCAGACATCAATTCTAAGAATGCTGTTGTTCGTGGCTTTGCCGAGCGAAACGCCATCAATGCCCCAATTCAGGGATCTGCAGCAGACATCATCAAGATTGCCATGATCGACATTCATCGCGAAATGAAGAAAAGTAATTACAAATCAAAGATGACCATGCAGGTGCATGATGAACTCGTTTTTGACGCTCATAAAGACGAAATTGAAGAACTTCAATCGATGATAAAGGACAAAATGCAAAACGCTGTGAAGCTTGCAGTTCCATTAAAAGTCGATATCGGTAAAGGTAAAAACTGGCTGGAGGCCCATTAGCGCTTACTTTTCCTGTGGCATGTAGGACCATTCTTACCTGCGCATTGGGGTAAGCTCCTACCGATTGGCTTTAAGTGTGAAATACATTTGACTAATATTGTATAGGAAAACAAACTTTTTTTTCACTGCAGCGTAAGCACCCACAGAGAAAAAGTTTTAATCGTAAGCAATTAAATTATAATTTGACCAGAAATAAATAAACCTCAGTTAAACCATGTTTTCAAACAAGCTATCTCTGTTCACCCTCAGCCTGATATTATTATCAGGAGCTTTCTTCACCTCATGTAATGGTGGAGAGTCTTCTTCGGAAGAAAATAAAGAGGAAGTAAAAATCAATGACATCCAGGAGGAAGACGCTGATTTTAAAGCCGAAAAGGTTAAAAAGATTTTTTACACCATCCCTTCACCCATCGAAATGGCTTCACTTATTCAACAGAGTGGCGAGTCATACGATCAAAGCATTTTGAATGATGTAGAAAATGTCAACCGCTACTCTACTGCTCAAAAACAAGCACTCAACCTCGGCATCTACGGAGCCGACTTGAGCTACACCAGCATGTTCGAGCAAAATCAGGAGTCTATCTACTACCTGTCAGCAGTTCAAAAACTCTCCAAAGACCTTGGAGTTGCAGGAGCGATCGAAAAAGACATTTACAACAGAATCAACGACAATAGAAACAATCGCGACAGTTTGCTGCGCATCGTTAGTGATGCTTACTGGTCGCTCAACAGCTACCTCAAAGAAAATGGACGTGAAGAAGTTTCGGCCATCGTGATTGCCGGAGGTTGGGTAGAAGGACTTTATCTTGCTTCACAACACCTCACCGAAGACAACGCTGCACTGAAGCAGCGAATTGCAGAGCAGAAGTACTCGCTCAAGGACTTGATCGCGCTTCTCGAAAGCTATGAGAATCAAGAGAAGTTGCAAGAAGTTGTTGCCGACCTAAAAGAAATCCAAACTATTTATGATCAGGTGAGTATAGAAAAAGGTGACACTGAAACGTCTGAGGATGAATCAGGCACTATGGTCATTGGCGGAAAATCTTCTGCAGAAATATCGAACGAAACACTCGATGCTATCGTAGAGAAAGTAACCGAAACCAGGAACAACTATATCAACTAATATCGAAACTTCGCATATCATGAAAATATTTAAATATCTTCTTCCCGTTTTAATTGCACTTCCACTGACAGTTCACTCTCAGTGTAGAAGCTTCACCAAAAAGAAATGCCTTCCAGAGTTGGGAGAGTACATTCAGAATGACAACTTCAATAGTGCCGTATTGGTTCCAGGTGATGAGGCAGAATTACTTCTCACATTTTACGCAGACAAAGAATACAGACTACTTGTTTGCACTCATCCAATCTTAGGAGAAGTTGAATTCGAAGTTTTGGATGCTGACGAGGAACTGATTTACAGCAACAAGGACAAGAAAGACAAGTCGATGTTTGACTTCAAAGTGGCCTCGACTCAGCAGTTAATCGTCCGAATAAAAATTCCTGAATCGGAAACTGAAAACAACTCCCTCGTGCATGAAGGGTGTGTTTCAGTGATGGTAGGATCAAAAGAAAGTTAGAAAATACAATTTTAGATAAGCTTAGAAAAAACTCCGGTCGACTAGTCGGCCGGAGTTTTTTTGTGCTAACAGTTAACAGCACATCCGTTTTTTTACTTCTAGAAACCCTCAAGAACGGCAGGTGTTACAAGGGCCTGGCTTCAGCCTCCGATGGAAGTGAATACACGCATTCACGAATTACTCAGAACGTCAATGTCGGAGCACTGTTAAGGAAGACACCAAAAATCAGGATTTAGATTACAACAACAAGACAGGTAGTAAAAAACGAAGAGGGCGCGCGGCAAAGCCGC
>NZ_JBEGHD010000014.1:0-116558 GCF_049334165.1 Halocola ammonii | reverse complement strand
AGACGGACCAGCTTATGAAGAGTTTGGCTACACGATTGACGGAGTGTTTACTCAGCTGTCAGATGACGCAGGAGCAAACGGTCAAAACGGATCAGATTCACTGGTAGTACCAGCGGGCAGCGAGATCGCCTTCATCATCAACGCAACAGACGACCAGCTCGGATCGGCCGTAGCCAACGTAACGAACATCACGATCGAAGCCACGCCACTGGAATGCCCAGTAGTAGATTGCTTCATCCGTGAGTTCACCGCCACCGATTCATGTGGCAACACATCGGTAGCACACCAGTTCTTCACGATCCAGGACACGACAGGTCCTGAGGTAATCGAAGGAGTGGAGGACATGATTGTTGAATGCGATCAGCCTGTTCCACAGGATGCTCCAGTGTTTGATGATGCTTGTAGTGAATTCGAGGTAACTGCAATTAGTTCTATCGTTGAACTTGATTGTGAATATGAGATTCAGCGCAGCTGGACTGCAACAGATTCATGTGGTAACTCAACTACAGTTTCACAAACAATTACGATTGTCGATACAACCGGTCCGGAATTCACTTTCGTACCTGGAGATCTGACTCTTGAGTGCGATGTTGAAGATGTTCCATTTGAGCCAGCTCAGGCAGTAGACAATTGTTCAGAAGTAACAATTACTCACTTTGACGAAGTTGTCAGCGATTCTTGCTCAACTGTTATTACACGCATCTTCACAGCAGTTGATGTTTGTGGCAACGTGACTACGGCAACACAGGTGATTACCATCATCGATACAATTGCTCCGGTTATCGAAGCCGAAATTGAAGTTGATCTTGCATGTGATGATTACGATGTACCAGTTCTTACTTCTGTTTCTGACAATTGCGATGAGGACCTCGAAATCACTTATGAAGATGCGAATGCTTCTGGAGGATGTGTAGGTAGAATCTTGAGAAACTATACGGTAACTGACAATTGTGGAAATGAAGCTTACTTTGAGCAGATCATCACGTTGATTGATACAGTTGCCCCTGTATTCACTTCATTCCCTCAGGATCTCACAATCAACTGTGATGATAATCCACCATCAGTAGACGGTGTGGAGATTGCATTTGAAGATAACTGCACAGAAGTGACTTTGTCATACGAAGGTGAAAACATCATCGAAGGTGATTGCCCGAATAGCTACACCATCGAGCGCACCTGGATTATTACTGATAACTGTGGAAACGAGACAGTCGGAGTTTGGACGATCAATGTAGAAGACAAAACAGCACCTGTTATCACAAACGTACCGGAGGCCCAAGTGCTTGAGTGCGGAAATGAAGGTGAAGTTGTTCTTCCAGATGCGACTGACAACTGCGATAGTTCGGTAGTTGTGACTTATGCGGACTTTGACTTAATCACTCCGTGGGTATTCACTTCTACTTCCGGAGACGGCTTTGGCGAAGCTAACGAAGATGGACTGACACTAGAAAGCTCAGATTCAGGAACACTGGTTAGCCAGATTGTAGCCCTCACATCAGCAGCAAAAGCGCTGACCATTAGCTTCGACTGGGATTACCTGACCACCGATGTAGACGGACCAGCTTATGAAGAGTTCGGCTACACCTTAGACGGAGTGTTCACACAGCTGTCAGACAATGCAGGAGCAAACGATCAGTCAGGCAGTGCTTCTTTCGAAGTACCAGCCGGCAGCGAGATCGCCTTCATCATCAACGCAACAGACGACCAGCTCGGATCGGCCGTAGCCAACGTAACGAACATCACGATCACAGCCACCCCACTGGAATGCCCGGTAGTGGATTGCTTCATCAGAGAGTTCACAGCAACAGACTCGTGCGGTAACTCTTCTGTAGCATACCAGTTCTTCACAATCGAAGACAACACTGCTCCTGAAGTGCTAAGCGCACCTGATGATGCGACAGTTGAATGCAGTGATGAACTTCCTCAAGTGGAGCCAGTGTTCACCGACTCTTGCGATGATTCACTCGATGTAGTAGTCGCTTCAAGTATTGTTCCTCAGGAATGTGGATACATAATCAACCGAAGCTGGACCGCGACTGATGATTGTGGAAACTCAACTACTGTAGATCAGACGATCACAGTGATTGATACTACTTCACCTACTGTAGTTTCGGCTCCGGAAGACGTAACTATCGAATGCGGAGAGCCAGAGCCAACCGATCAGCCAGTGTTCAGCGACAACTGCGATGAGGAGCTCCAGATCACAGCTATTAGTTCTATCTCTAACAATGAGTGCGGTTACACAATCAGCAGAAGCTGGACAGCGACCGATGATTGTGGTAACTCGACAAGTGTTAGCCAGGTGATCACGGTAGTAGACACAACTGCACCGGTGATTAGTGGAGAAGATAGCACAGTGGAGCTGGCTTGCAATGTTCAGCCGACAGTGATTGAGCCGACAGTAACCGACAATTGCGATGAAGACATCTCACTTGAATTTGAGATCGAAACCATCGATGGTGACTGTCCGAACAACTACACTCAGAACTACATCTGGACAGCAACTGATGCTTGTGGAAATAGCTCGCAAAGAGTGTTCACATTCATCTTCACTGATACTGAAGCTCCAATATTGAGCGCTACACCAGAGAACCTGACGATCGAATGTGATGAAGAGGTACCGGCTTACGAGATCACAGCTAGCGACAACTGCAGCCCTGAAGTGGCAGTATCGTTCAACGAGTCAGTTGAATCTCTTGACTGTGGATACGCTCTGAACCGCACCTGGAGTGCGACAGACGAATGTGGCAACACAACTACTCACACTCAGGTGATCACTGTGACAGACACAACTG
This sequence comes from Halocola ammonii, assembly GCF_049334165.1. NCBI lineage: Bacteria > Pseudomonadati > Bacteroidota > Flavobacteriia > Flavobacteriales > Halocolacceae > Halocola > Halocola ammonii. The sequence continues at coordinate 113,763 of NZ_JBEGHD010000014.1, read as the reverse complement.
CACCGATAGTGGTTTCTGCCCCAGAAGATGTAACCATCGAGTGCGATCAGCCAGAGCCAACCGATCAGCCAGTGTTTAGCGACAACTGCGATATAGAGCTCGAACTGACAGCCATCAGTTCAATCTCCGCTGGAGACTGCGGATACCAGATCCAGAAAACATGGTCAGCGACAGACGATTGCGGAAACTCAACTTCTGTTAGCCAAACCATCACGGTTGTGGATACCACTGCTCCTGTTCTCAGTGAAATGCCTGAAAACCTAACGGTAGAGTGTGATGAAGAAATTCCATCGTACACAATTACAGCTACTGACAACTGTACAGACACTGTGGAAGTGTTTATGGCAGAAGGTCTGGAAGTGCTGGATTGTGGTTACACATTGACTCGCACCTGGAGTGCTGCAGACGATTGTGGAAACACCGCTTCTCATACTCAGGTGATCACTGTTGTCGATACAACGGCTCCAGTGATTGAAGCAGAGATTGAAGTTGAAATGTCTTGTGACAACATCAACATGGCAAATCTGGTTTCAGCTACTGATAATTGCTCAGAAGAGTTGGAAATCAGCTTTGTTGATAACCCAGCTTCAGGAGGTTGTGCAGGTAGAATCCTCAGAAATTACACGGTAGCAGATGAGTGCGGAAACGAAGCTTACTTCGAGCAAATCATCACACTCATTGATACTGTTGCTCCGGTTTTCGAATCATTCCCACAAGATCTCACGGTTGAGTGTGATTCTGAAATCCCTTCTGCAGATGGAGTTGAAATTCTCTTCAGTGACAACTGCACCGATGTGACTCTCACTTATGAAGGTGAAAACATCATTGGAGGTGATTGCCCTCAGAGCTACATCATCGAGCGCACCTGGACTTTGATTGACGAATGCGGAAACGAAACAAGTGCCGTTTGGACGATCAACGTTCAGGATACAACTGCACCTGTTCTCCATGGAGTGCCTGCTGATGAAACTATCAGCTGTGATGAAGCGCTTCCTCAGTATCAAATTACAGCGACAGATAATTGCGATCCAGACGTGTTGATCACAATGGTTTCTGATGTTGTTGAAATGGATTGCGGAGCACAGGTTATCAGAATTTGGACAGCAACTGACGACTGTGGTAATTCAAGCTTCCACACACAAACAATTACGATTGTAGATGAAGAAGCTCCGGTCGCTGAATCAGTTCCTCAAGATGTAACCATCGAATGTGGAGATCCTGAGCCAACCGATCAGCCAGTGTTTAGCGACAACTGCGATGAGGAGCTTCAGATCACAGCGATCAGCACCATTTCGCAAGACACTTGCGGATACCAAATCTCAAGAAGCTGGACAGCTATTGATGATTGTGGAAATGAAACAACCGTTAGCCAGGTGATCACAGTGGTTGACACAACTGCACCGGTGATCAGCGGAGAAGACAGCACAACAGAACTTGCTTGCAACGTTCAGCCGACAGTGATTGAGCCAACAGTGACCGACAACTGCGATGAAGACATCGAACTTGAATTTGAGATCGAAACCATCGATGGTGACTGTCCAAACAACTACACTCAGAACTACATCTGGACAGCGACCGATGCTTGTGGAAACAGCTCGCAACGAGTGTTCACATTCATCTTCACTGATATCGAAGGACCAATGTTGAGTGCTACTCCAGAGAACCTGACCATCGAGTGCGATGAAGAGGCTCCAACTTACGAGATCACAGCGACTGACAACTGCAGCCCTGAAGTGGCGGTAGTGTTCAGCGAGTTCACTGAAGATCTCGATTGTGGATACGCTCTTAACCGCACCTGGAGTGCAACAGACGAATGTGGTAACACAACTACTCACACTCAGGTGATCACGGTAACTGACACAACTGCTCCGGTAGTCGTTTCAGCTCCGGAAGACGTAACAATTGAGTGCGACCAGCCAGAGCCAACAGATGCGCCAGTGTTTAGCGACAACTGCGATCCAGAGCTCGAATTGACAGCAATCAGTTCTATCTCCGCTGGAGACTGCGAATACCAGATCCAGAAAACATGGACAGCCACAGACGATTGCGGAAACTCAACTTCTGTGACTCAGATTATCACAGTGATTGACACAACAGCTCCAGCAGTAGTTGTAGGTGTTGAAGATCTCACATTCGAATGTGGTCAGGTTGGTGAAACTGGCGAGCCGCAATTTGCAGACAACTGTGACGAAGAGCTAGAAATCTTCTATGCAACTACGGACATCGTTCAGGAATGCGGATACCAAATTGAAAATGTTTGGACAGCGGTTGACAATTGCGGAAACGAAACAACGGTTACGCAAGTGATCACTGTTGTAGATACTACAGCGCCTGTAATTATCGGTGAAGTAGAAGATGCGACAGTAGCTTGTGCTAGCGATGTGCCAGCACCAGCTCAGCTGACTGCAGAAGACAACTGCTCTGGAGTAGAGTTTACGTTTAGCGAATCAGTAGTTGGAGACGAAACTTCTTGCGAGTATCAAATCGTGAGAACGTGGACAGCAACTGATGCTTGTGAAAACTCAGCTCAAGTTCAGCAAACAATCACTGTTGCTGATACAGAAGCACCTGTCTTTACAGCAGTTCCAGAAGACCTCACTCTCGAGTGCTCCGATGAGATACCTTCTTCTGAGGCATTTGCTGAAGACAACTGCGGAACAGCTACAGTGACATCTGTTGATAACACGCTTCCTTCAGATTGCCCAAGTGAGTATGTGATTGAGAGAGTCTTTACTGCAGTTGATGAGTGTGGCAACCTCGCTTACTACACCCAGACAATTACAGTTCAGGATACTCAAGCACCAACGTTGAGCGAACTCCCAGAAGATATCGTTCTCGACTGTGAGTCTGATCTTCCGGAAGTTCCTTCAATTACAGCATCTGATGTTTGTGATGGAGACGTTGACGTGACTTTCGAGCAAACTTACATTGGTGAAGCACCAGACGAGGAAGCTGAAGGTCAGTGCATGCTTGTTCAGCCTGAGAGTCCTTACTACAACCCTGATTGGGCGTTGTTCCTCAATAGCTTCCCTGGTGGATACGAGTACTACACATTGGTAGACGGATCGTGGATGGAGTATGAAGATGGTTCTGCTCAAATTACAGCAACAGTTGTAAGTGTGGACAATCCGAATGCCGGATGGGAAGTGAGCATCCTGTTGGAAAATGGCTTGCCATGGAACCAGTGGAGTACTCAAGGTTTCGCCAACAGCTATAAAGATGACTTTGGAATTGCTGGTGACAACTACGAAGATTGGATCTACTACATCATCAACAACGAGGAGTCAACGCTTACTGGTTGGGGAGATTTCGCTGGATCTGATCTGAGTCTGAGTCACGCGCCTTCAAGCTACTACTACGGATACCAGCTTGGTGTAGCTGCCAACAACGTAAACGATCAGTACGGTAGCGGTGGATGGTTCAGCTACGATGGACTCTTTGTAGATGCTAGCACACAATTTGAAGACGAAGTAAGTGGAGCAGGAGATGTGGCATTCAACCACGATTGCTGCCCACAATACGAAGTGGTTTGGACGTGGACTGCAACAGACTGTGCAGGAAACACAACAACTCACTCAATAAACATTTCTTTCGAAGACTTCGAAGACGATGTTACTGAAGAGCCACAAGGCTGCCCAGGTGACTTCAACTTCGATGGCTACATCGGAACAGGTGACTTACTCATGTTGCTCTCAGGAATGGGATGTCAGCAAGACTGCGGAATCCTTGATGTGAACGGTGACGGAAAAGTAGGAACAGAAGAGATTCTATTCGAGTTGTCAGTCTTCGGAACAGAATGTGACTAAAGGTTTAACTACTGAGGTCTCTACACTCTATTGAACAAAAAATCGCCCCGTTTGGATTTCCAAACGGGGCGATTTTATTTGAGACAGCCTGCTCGGTGTTGTTTGAATTTCAGATCTGTTACAGAAACTCGTTGGCCAGATTAGCGAGTTCAGAACGCTCTCCTTTTTCCAGTGTTACGTGACAATAAAGAGGATTTCCTTTCAGCCTGTCGATGACGTAGGACATTCCGTTCGATTGCTCATCCAGATAAGGCGTATCGATCTGTCTCACATCTCCAGTAAGAATGATTTTCGTGTTTTCTCCTGCTCGGGTAATGATTGTTTTCACCTCATGAGGTGTGAGGTTTTGAGCTTCGTCTACAATAAAAATGATGTTCGACAAGCTGCGACCACGGATGTAGGCAAGTGGAGTAATCTGAATTTTACCGCTCTCTTGCATTTCTTCTATTGCCCGGTACTTCTTTTCGTTTTCTCCAAATTGACTCTTGATGAACTTTAGGTTGTCCCAGAGCGGCTGCATAAAGGGATTGATCTTCTCTTCAGCATCACCGGGCAAAAAACCGATGTCTTTGTTGCTTAGTGCTACAATAGGACGGGCAAGAATGATTTGCTCGAACTTGTTTTTTTGTTCGAGCGATCCGGCAAGCGCGAGTAGCGTTTTTCCAGTACCTGCCACCCCGGCTATGGTTACGAGTCTCACGTCTGGGTTCATGATGGCGTGCATGGCAAAGGCCTGCTCCGCATTTTTAGGTTTGATTCCGTAGGCGTAGCGCTTGTCTACTCGCTCAATAGTTTTGTCCCTGTCGCTGTAGAAGGCGAGGGCAGAGGAGGTACAATTTTTTAAGATGTAGAAATGGTTGTTCGACCGCTCTTTTCCAAGGGAAGTGATTTTTCGACTTTTGCCGCTTTGGTAAATCTTCCGAATCACTTCGCTGTCTACATTCTCTACAACTGACCTTCCTGAATAGGTGATGTTTTTGCCCTTCACTTTTCCGGTCCTGAAATCTTCTGCCGGGAGTCTGAGAGCTTTGGCTTTTAGCCGCAGATTGATGTCTTTGGAAACAAGCGTTACTACTGCTTTCGGCTCTTGTTTGGTCAGTAGCAAAGCTGCATTCAAAATCTTGTGATCGTTCTTTCGATCGTTGAAAATTGAAGTGGCATCTCCATCTTCTGGCGGCCCGTTCATAATTATTTTGAGCATTCCCTGGGGAGGCTCTTCCATTTCTTCATCATCTTCAGTTCTGGAAATCGGAATCCAGTCCTGGAGGGTGTAGTCTTTCGAAATCCTGTCGATAGTCCGGATAGATTCCCTCGCCTCAAAATTTCTTGTTTCGTTGCCGACTTTGAAATTGTCGAGCTCTTCTAAGACGGTGATTGGGATGGCGATGTGATTGTCTTCAAAGCTGAGAAGAGAACTGTGATCGTGGAGGAGAACTGACGTGTCGAGAACGTAGATTTTCTTCACTTTTTTCTTTGCGCTCATAGTCTGGAGAGTGTTTTGTGGGTAAAAACTGCTTTACTACCGGCCGTTGCCGGAGGTGAGCTTTGGGGCTCACAACTCTTCCTAATGTAATGAGTTAACGAAGTGAATATTGGTTTGTGAGGTGAGAGTTATCCACTTTCTATCCATGGAAAAAACGAGTTTGCTGTTTTAACCTCGGCTTAACTTCAGAAAATTAATTTGCCGTTTTTTCCGGTCCGGTTTAGCTGAATAGCTCGAAGAATCCCTCAGGTGTAGAGATATAGATTTCTTTCTTCGTCTTATCTATTCCGCGAAAGAAAGCATCATTAATAGGTATCAGAATTTCTTTTTCATCACGCTCCACCACGAGCATATGGTTTGCACCCTGATCTGCAACTGAAGAAACGATGCCGACTTCACCGTGGTCTTCGTCAACCACTTTGAAATCGATGATTTCGTGGTAGTAGAACTGATTCTCACCTAATTCTGGTAATTCTTCAAGAGGTAGATAAATGGCCTTGTTGACGAGTGTCATAGCCATCTCTTCGCTGTCGATGTCTTCAATACGAACCCTAAAATGTTTGTCTCGCTTTTGCTGCAATTCTTCAATAAAGTGCGGAACCAACATAGATTGCTTTGGGTTCATTTCTACATAGAACATGTCGAGCTCTCGATAGACCTCAGGTTGATCTACGTCCAGAAAAATCTCCAACTCACCTTTAAAGCTGTGAAGCTTGGTGATTTTCCCCAGGTAAAAGCACTCTTCTTTTGTCATTGCTAAATGGTTGATCAGTGGTTAGAAAGCATAAAAAAACCGCCACGGTCGAGCCGGGGCGGTTTTAGCGAGATTTATGAAATAAGGAAAATTATTTGTCTTCTTTCTTGTCATCCGCAGACTCGTCTTTCGCTTCGTCTTTTGGTTCTTCTTTCTTCTCCTCGGCCTTAGGCTCTTCTTTCTTCTCTTCTTCCTTTTTCTCTTCAGTTGCTTCTGCAGCCTCTTCTTTCGCTTCTGCTTTCTCTTCGGCAGGAGCTTCTTCAGTTGCAGCTTCTGCAGCTGGTGCTTCTTCAGCCTCTGTTTCTTCTACTTCAGGAGCATTGGCAGCAGCCAATTCTTTTGCTCTTGCTTCGCTAACTTCTTTTTCTTTAGCTAGACGATCCGCAGCTTCTTTGGCTTCAGATTCACTGAGTGTTTCTTTCTTTTTCTCGATTTTTTGCTCTTTCTCCGCTAGCCATTGCTCGTACTTTTTGTCAGCTTCTGCTTCCGTCAAAGCACCTTTTCTAACTCCGCGAAGAAGGTGGTTGCGATAAAGCACACCACGGTAAGATAAAATCGCTCTTGCAGTATCGGTGGGAACAGCTCCATTTTGCAACCATCTCAAAGCAGCATCTCCATCGAGCTCGATGGTGGCTGGGTTGGTGGTTGGGTTGTAGCTTCCGAGGCGTTCGATGTAGCGTCCATCTCGCTTGGCTCTAACATCTGCTGCCACAATGTGGAAAAATGGTTTTCCTTTTTTCCCGCGTCTCTGTAGTCTGATTTTTACTGGCATGTAATTAATTGTTAAAAGGGTCCGAAACCCAGTTAATTAATAAAACTTGATTTTTTAAGGGTGCAAATGTAATCAATATCTTTTGACCTTAAGAGGTTAGGCCAAAAAAATATTCGTGCTGGAAACATACTCCAAATTTGACTTTTTGTCAGGCGCCAAAAGGGATTGCAAAGAACGGAATTGTTTTTGTTCTGACGATGGAGAATAACACTTAAAAAAGGAAGAGTTACGATATGTATTATATGATAGAATTTAAAGTTCCGCCCATCACCAAATCGCTAAGCAGGATGATCCCTATCCAGCAGATGAAAGTGGACGAACTGATGACTTCTGGACGAATGATTAGTTATGCACTTTCAACAGACAGAAAGAAACTTTGGGCTGTGGTAGATGCTGAAACAGAATTTGAAGCGATGGATATTATTGCAGAGTTGCCAATGACGGTTTACATGAAAGCAGATGTGCAGCCGTTGATGTTTCACAATAGTGCTCAACACGTAATGCCAACATTTTCGGCCAACTAGATAGTTTTAGACAATAAATTTTTGAAAAGCATTTTGAGCCCTCATCGAAACTACGGTGAGGGTTTTTTAATTTAGTGCAAATGGAAGATTCACAGAAAACAGTAATCGAAGCTGTCGAGCAGGATGTCAAAAAAAGATTCGAAGGTGAAGGAACCGGGCACGATTGGCATCATATCGACAGGGTTAGGAAAATCGCTCTCAGGATCGCTAAAGAAGAGAATGCCGATTTATACATCACCGAGCTAGGAGCTTTGCTGCACGATATTGCCGACCACAAGTTTTTCGAAGGAGATTTGGAAAGAGGGCCGCTGCAGGCTGAAATGATCTTGAGAGAACACAGTGCTGACAGTGCTACTATTGACGCTGTCAAGGAAATCATCAGCGAAGTGAGTTACAAGGGAGCTGGAGTAGAAACTCCCGTAAGCTCCAAAGAAAGTGCTTGTGTGCAGGACGCTGACAGGATTGATGCTCTGGGGGCCATTGGCATCGGCAGAACCTTTGCATACGGTGGTTTTGTAGGTAACTCAATGCACGAACCTAAGCTGAAGCCAGAAATGCACGATGACTTTAAAGAATATTCATCTGCTAATGGCTCTACAATCAATCATTTTTACGAAAAACTCCTTTTATTGAAAGACAGGATGAACACAGCCGAAGGAGAGAAGATAGCAGTGAGTAGGCACGAATTTATGGAACAATACCTCGATAGGTTCTTCAAAGAATGGGAAGGAGACTGTTGAGATTCCAAGAATCCGGGAATGAGTATTAGCTTATTTCAATAGATTCGATCACCTTAGTTTTATCAACTAACTTCACTAAAATCATGATTCAGAAAATTTCAGTTTCTGCCAGTAAACAGGAAGGGGCCGATCACTTTGTCGGTCAAAATCCCGAAGGTCTTCAAATAACCTTAGATGGAAATAAAGAGAGTGGCAAAGGAGTGACGCCTTTGGAGTGTCTTCTTTTGTCTGTTGCTGGTTGCAGTGGTGCAGATGTTGTAGATTTTCTCAAGAATGAAAACGACCAGGTGAGTGAGCTCAAAATAGATGTGTCTGGTTGGCGCGATAAATCGACAGCGCCAGCCCCAATTCAAAATATTGCTATAGATTATATAGTCATCGGTGAAGTCCGCGAGTCGAAACTGAAACGCGCTGTTTCCCTGTCGATAGAAAAGTACTGCGCTGTATTGAAGAGCCTAAACACCGATGTGAATTTGGACTACACGGTTCACTTAAATGGCGAAAAACTCGAAATTGTATCTGAGCTTAAAGAGATCTGAGTATCTTTTTCAAAAATTTATTTAACCGATGGAAGATGTAAAAAAATGGTCTAGAGATCAGTATCACGCCTTTATTTTGGTTTATGCCGCTCACGCTGATCTGCAGGTCAATCAAGAAGAAAAAATCTTTATCTCAGAGAAAGTTGGTATCGAGAATTATCGCTTTGCCGAAGATATTTACGAAGAATACTCCGACTATGAGAATGTCCAAATGGTCATCGAAGGACGAAAGCATTTTTATCCTTCGGAAGATGACAAGAAAAGATTGGAGTCGGAGATTCAGACTTTGTTCGCTGCCAACCACGACTACGACACACTGGAAGAAAATTTACTTTTGGCACTGAGAAAAGTGCTTTAAAAATAAACTCCCCGGCACAACTTTTTAAAACTTTAAAATCACTCTAGATGAACCTGATCTCCTGGAATGTTAATGGCATCAGAGCCATTGCCAAAAAAAACTTTGCAGAACAAATCGAAAAACTCAATCCTGATATCCTTTGTCTGCAGGAGACAAAGGCGCAACAAGATCAGGTAGTGGAAGCCATTGACCATGTAAACGGGTATCACGTTTTCACAAACTCTGCAGATAGAAAGGGCTACAGTGGAACAGCAATTTTGTCGAAAGAGGAGCCTAAAAATCTGATTTATGGAATTGGTGTTGAGCACCACGATACAGAGGGGCGTGTGATCACCGCAGAATTTGACGACTATTTTGTAGTTACGGCTTATGTACCGAACTCTGGACAAAAGCTGGTCCGCCTTGATTACAGAGAGCAGTGGGACCGCGATTTTCTGGCTTTTGTGAAAGATCTCGAAAGCACCAAACCAGTGATATTGTGTGGAGACCTCAATGTGGCTCATCAACCAATTGACATTGCCAGGCCAAAGGCGAATTACAACAAATCTGCCGGCTACACCCAAAAGGAAATTGATGGGATGACCAGATTCCTGGAATCAGGATTCGTAGATACCTTCAGAAGGTTTTATCCAGACGAAGTGAAATACAGCTGGTGGAGCTACAGAATGAATGCCCGTGAGAAGAACATCGGGTGGCGGCTCGATTATTTTCTGGTGAGCGAAAAGCTATTCTCAAAAGTAGAAGAGGCATTTATCCTCAACGACTTCTATGGCTCGGACCACTGTCCTGTTGGCATTCAACTGAAATAGAAATAAAAAACCCGATGTCATTAGATCATCGGGTTTTTGTTCATTTCCTCTTTTGGATTATGGGAAAATTCCCAGGTCCATGTAGCTAACAGAAATCTTTTCAAGCGCAAGCACGAAGGCCGCAGAGCGCATGCTGTCTATATTTTTCTTCTTGCGTGTTTCATTCATTTTGTGGTAAGCGTCTACCATGCTTTCTTCCAGTCCAGATTGAACCAGGTCTCTCTCGTCAGCTCCCTGAATGATAATGTCCTTTTGCTCCTGGCTAAATCGTTTGCCGGTAGCTTTCTCGATGCTTTCCACCAGAGTGTTGTACTTCTGCATGTCGTAGCGTTTTTCGAGCTTCCCAAAAGATACTCGCGAAAGGTTTTTCAACCACTCGAAATATGAAACCGTAACACCACCGGCATTGAGATACATATCCGGGATGATGAGAATGTTGTTCTTCGAAAGTATTTGTTCTGCCTCTTTGGAAACTGGTCCGTTGGCCGCCTCTCCAATAATTTTTGCTTTTATCCCAGAGGCGTTTTCCTTCGTGATTTGGTTTTCTAAAGCAGCAGGAATGAGCACGTCACACTTAGTTTCAAGCAGTTCGCCCGGTTTCTCTACAAACTTTGCTTTTTCGTAGCCTTCGAAAGTTTTGTTTTCCTTGAAGAAATCTTTGGCAGCGCCAACGTCAATTCCGTTTTCACTGTAAAGTCCTCCGTTGTATTCTGCGATTCCAATGATTTTTGCTCCGGCTTGTTGCAGGTAAAGTGCTGTATAGTAACCCACATTACCAAGTCCCTGCACGATCACTTCCTTGCCGTCAAGTCCGGTGGATAGACCGAGTTTGTCCATGTCTTCTTTCACTGAAACGGCTTCTCTGATTCCCAGAAAAACTCCCATACCAGTGGCCTCAGTCCTGCCGTCAATACCGTGTTGCGAAAGTGGTTTTCCGGTGACACAGCCTTTGGCGTTAATCACTTCTGGATTAAATGCCTGATAAGTGTCAACTATCCAGGCCATTTCTCTGGCTCCGGTTCCGTAGTCGGGAGCGGGAACATCAATGGCGGGTCCTATAAATTTCTTATTTATCAGCTCAGAAGTATAGCGTCTTGTGATTTTTTCTAGCTGTTCAACAGTATATTTTCTGGGATCGATGCGCACACCACCTTTCGCACCTCCAAAAGGAACATCAACGAGCGCGCATTTGTAAGTCATTAGCGCTGCCAGACCTTTCACCTCATCCGCATTTACTTGCTCACTGTAGCGGATACCACCTTTTGTGGGAGTCTTGTGGTGAGAGTGCTGAACGCGATACCCACTCAGGACTTCGTAAGTGCCATCGTCCTTTCGCATGGGAAAGCTAAATTCATAAACACTGTTGCACTGCTTTATTTGGTTGACCAACCCAGGGTGGATGTCCATGTATCGAGCAGCATCGTCAACAAAGCTGCTGACATCATTGAATAAATTAAACTTTGAATTATTTGACATAAAATGAAATTGTTTATTCGACAGTACTGTTTTTAAGCAGTTTTGTCGGCTATTTTGTTTTCAGAATCGGCTATATTTTTCATCGAGGAGAAATGTAATTTCATAAAAAAACCCGGAAATAAAAACCGGGTTTTTTTCAATATGTGTATTATACAATTATTCTGCTATGCATCGATGTTAGCGTATTTCGCATTCTTTTCGATGAATGCTCTACGTGGTGGTACTTCATCGCCCATGAGCATACTAAAGATGTGGTCGCTCTCAGCAGCATTTTCAATTGTCACCTGGCGGAGAGTTCTGAACTCAGGATTCATGGTGGTGTCCCACAATTGCTCTGCGTTCATCTCACCAAGACCCTTGTAACGCTGGACAGAAATACCGGCTTCCGATCCTGAAGGACCTTTCAGCTCTTTTACTTTAGCCTGTCTGGCTTCCTCTGACCAGGCATATTCCTGTGTTTTTCCCTTTTTGATAAGGTAGAGTGGAGGCGTGGCGATGTAGATGTATCCTCTTTCGATCAACTCTTTCATGTGGCGGAAGAAGAAAGTAAGAATCAATGTTTCAATGTGGCTACCATCCACATCAGCATCACACATGATGATGATTTTGTGGTAACGCAGCTTGTCCATGTTCAGGGCTTTGCTGTCCTCCTCGGTTCCGAGAGAAACTCCGAGTGCCGTGTAGATGTTTTTGATCTCCTCGTTTTCAAAAATCTTGTGGGTCATGGCTTTCTCCACGTTGAGGATTTTACCCCTAAGTGGCATGATCGCCTGAAAGTTTCTATCGCGACCTTGCTTTGCTGTTCCACCCGCAGAGTCACCCTCAACGAGATAGATTTCAGAGATTGCAGGATCTTTTTCAGAACAGTCAGCGAGTTTTCCCGGTAGTCCGCTTCCGCTCATCACAGTTTTTCGCTGAACCATTTCACGAGCTTTTCTGGCTGCGTGACGTGCCTGCGCTGCAAGGATTACTTTGTTAACGATGGTTTTCGCATCGTTAGGATTTTCCTCGAGGTAGTCGGCAAGCATTTCGCTCACTGCCTGACTCACTGGCGCAGTAACTTCTCGGTTACCGAGCTTGGTTTTTGTTTGTCCTTCGAACTGCGGCTCTGCCACCTTTACAGAAATGATAGCAGTGAGACCTTCTCTAAAGTCGTCTCCCTGAATGTCAAATTTCAACTTCGAAAGCAAGCCGCTTTCTTCAGCGTATTTTTTCAGGGTGTTTGTAAGACCTCTTCGAAATCCTGAAAGGTGAGTACCACCTTCGTGAGTATTGATGTTGTTCACGTAGGAAAACACATTCTCATTGAAAGTGGAGTTGTAAACCATCGCCACTTCAACTGGGATTCCGTTTTTCTCACTTTCCATGTGAATCACCTTCTCGATGAGCTGGTCGCGAGTTTCGTCAATGTATTCAACAAATTCTGCAAGTCCGCGCTCAGAGTAGTAAGAGTTGGTGATGTAATTTCCTTCTTCGTCTTTTTCACGCATGTCGGTGATTGTCAGACGAAGCTTTTTATTGAGGAAAGATAATTCCCGCATCCTGTTAGCAAGCGTTTTGTAGCTAAACTCGATGGAGTCGAAAATTGTATCGTCTGGAGTGAAAGTTACAACAGTTCCCTGCTTGTCTGTTTCCCCCACTTTTTTCACATCGTATTGCGGCTTTCCTTTTTTGTATTCCTGAGCCCAAATCACACCTTCTCTGTAAACTTCGGCTTTCAGATCGTTAGAGAGTGCGTTCACACAAGAAACCCCAACACCGTGGAGTCCCCCGGAAACTTTGTAAGAATCTTTATCGAACTTACCACCGGCACCAATTTTTGTCATCACAACTTCGAGGGCACTTTTGCCTTCTTTTTTGTGCATATCGACCGGAATTCCCCGACCGTTATCTTCCACGCGAATGGAATTGTCTTCGTTGATCACTACTGTAATCGAATCGCAGTAGCCGGCCATGGCCTCATCGATTGAGTTATCCACAACCTCATAAACGAGGTGGTGAAGTCCACGCGTTCCCACGTCTCCAATATACATTGACGGACGCATGCGCACATGCTCCATTCCCTCTAGCGACTGAATACTGTCCGCTCCGTAAACGTTCTTTGGTTTTTCGCTCATTACAAATTACTTTTCATTACAAATAAATCGGTGAGCGTCAGTGCGTACCGACACCCTCCGAAATTGATTTTATTTTCCTTCGGTTTGGCGATGAAAAATCACCCTGCAAACCACTCGAAAATCAGTGTGAAAAACTGAATTTTTCACAGCCAAACAAATATACGTATTGAGGCCGCAATTACCCAGTAAAGACAGGGGAATTAGCATTATTTATCAACATGAAATTAACAGTTTGTCAACAGTTTTTGAACAATTGGAAAAGTGATGCTTTTGGGCGCTTTATTTCAGCAATTCTTGAAAGCGATTATTCGGTCTTTTTCCTACATTATGACACAATTAATTGCCGTATTTTTCCGGTAGTAATATTTAAGACTCAAATTTTGATCAGTGCCTTTCGTTGAAGTCTTTAATGAAAGGTGGTTTTGCCGAATGAAAAGAATAGAAAGTTGAGTGATAATCACAAAGTCGGTTTTCGTGTAAAGTGGAGGAGGTTCGTTTACTTCTTTCCTTTTCGACTGTTGATGCTTCACCTAAAGAAGAATCACTTCCTGCTTTTTTTCTGGGTGTTGTTGATTGGCTTTACAATTAATGTTTTTGCCAGCCGGTATGGTGTAGTTTACCAGTTTCTCTATCCCGAATATCGGGGAACTTCAACTTTTGTATCATTTGCCATGGTTGGCTTTGCTCTGGGTGGATTCATCCTTGCTTTCAACCTCTACACATATATTCTCCACGGGTTTCGCTTCCCGTTTATCGCGACTTTGCAGCGGCCTTTCTACAAGTTTAGTCTCAACAACTTCATCATTCCGCTGGTATATGTAATTGTTTATCTCTACGCTACTATCAAATTTCAACTGGAGAAGGAGCTGCTTGGAGGCTGGGAAGTAGCTCAAAACTGCGCGGGGTTCATCGCGGGGATGTTCATTTTTTTGATCGTCTCTCAATTATATTTTTTCTACACCAATCGCTCTGTGCATCACTTCACGGCAGAAGTAAGTGACGAAGAAGATCTGATCGAAGAAATGGCGAGTGACGAGAACCCTGTGAAAACTACTATTCACAACAAAAATCGTTGGAGTCAAAAGGATTTACATAGCAGAAGTTGGCGAGTGTTGACTTATCTGTCTACCCCGTTTAAGATAAATCTCGCGCGGCAGAGCCAGCACTACCATTCCGATGTGTTGAATAAAGTGTTCTCGCAAAATCACATCAACGCATCGATATTCGAAATAGTCCTGGTTGTATCTTTCATCCTAATCGGCACGTTCAGAGAAAACTCATTTTTTGTGATTCCTGCTGCAGCCAGCGCATTGCTCTTTTTTACAATCTTGCTGATGGTGGTTAGCGCTCTCTTCTCATGGGTGAAAGGATGGACACTTACGTTTTTCATTTTCATCTTCGTGATGATCAACTACTCGTTCGAAAGTCTGCCTTTCATGAATATTGAAAATCACGCTTACGGATTGGACTACTCAGGCGAGAAAGCCGAATATTCTGCAGAGAGAATTGAGAGTTTAAACACAAACGATAGTTTGCTGAAAGCTGACGAATCGAGTACGATTGAGATTCTCAACAATTGGAAAAGCCGCAACACACATTCTGAAAATGGAGTGAGAAGAAAACCAAAACTCGTTATCGTAAACACTAGTGGAGGTGGCTTGCGAAGTGCTTTGTGGACCATGAACAGTCTTCTGCATGCCGATAGTGCCTTGAACGGAAAGCTGCTCGAGCGAACGCAGTTTATCACTGGTGCATCGGGTGGAATGGTGGGGGCTGCCTACCTCAGGGAGCTTTATTACAGAAAGCAATTGGGAGCAGGAATCGACCTCTATGACCCTCGCTACATAGAAAACATCAGCAAGGATCTGCTCAACCCCATTCTGTTTAGCATCGCTACGAACGACTTTTTTATTCGGTACCAATCCTTCGAGTACGATGGCCACTCTTACACCAAAGACCGGGCTCACGCATTCGAAAAGCAACTTCATCAAAATACGGATTACGTACTCGACAAGCAGCTTGGAGAGTACGCTGTGCCAGAGAAAGAAGGACTGATCCCGATGATGGTCTTGAGCCCAACGATCATTAATGATGGTCGAAGACTTTTGATTTCTTCACAGCAGGTTTCTTACCTGACGAGAAACCAGGCTGATCAAAGCGTGCACTCGAGTGCGATTCCAGAAGACGTAGAATTTTCAGAATTGGTGGGAGATGACGAGGCAAACGACCTGAGGTTTTCTAGTGCCTTGCGGATGAATGCTACTTTCCCTTACATTTTGCCTTCTGTGTCGCTGCCTACTGACCCAACGGTGAGCGTAATGGATGCTGGACTTAGAGACAATTTCGGAACCAAAACCACTCTGCAGTACATCTACACGTTTCGCGAGTGGATTAATGAAAATACGAGCGGAGTTGTGATTTTGCAGGTTCGAGATACGCAGAAGACCTTTGGGTTGATTGAGCGCAAGCAGTCGCTGATCGATAAGTTTACTGCCCCTTTGGGTTCGATCTATGGCAATGTGACTCGAATGCAGGAGTACAACAACGACCAGCTCATTCGGTATATCTCAGCGTGGTTTGAGCAGGATGTGGACGTGGTCACTTTTCAGCTCGATGAGGAAATTGAAGATCAGAAAGACACGCACATCTCTCTAAGCTGGCACCTGACGGAGATTGAGCGCAAAAGAATTCTTGACGGAATCAGATCAGACCAAAACCAGAAAGAACTGGAGCGCCTGGTAGAATTGCTCAACTAGATAATCCTGCTTTCAAATTTGGGCATAAAAAAACCCCGAACAAGTCGAGGTTTTGATTTGGAAAGAATCCAAAATTATTTTTCTGCAGTAAAGCGTTTTTTCTCTTTGATTCGAGCTGCTTTTCCTGTTCTTCCACGCATGTAGAATACACGAGCTCTACGCACTTTACCGTGTTTGTTCACTGTGATTGATTCGATGTGAGGAGAAGACATTGGGAAGATTCTCTCAACACCAACACCACTGGACATTTTTCGAACAGTGAAAGTTTCCGTTGTACCGGAACCTCTGCGCTGAAGAACAACTCCCTGGAACTGCTGAAGACGCTCCTTGTTTCCCTCTCTAATCATATAGTTAACAGAAACAGTGTCACCAGCTTTGAATTCCGGCCACTTTTTGGTTTCTGTAAGTTTTTCTGAAATTTCTCTAACAATGTCCATTGTGCTAAATCTTTTTTGCTGCCCGAAAATGAGGGTGCAATATTACGAATATTATTTGAATTGAAATATTTCTTAGAATTATTTTTCGTCAGACAGATACTGGGTTTTCAGTTGTTTCTATCCAAGTCTCAAATAACTCTACGTGAGAACATTTACCATTGTTTCTCAACGAGCGGCAAATAGACAAAGAACTGTCTGGCTCCTGAAAATTATGTCTAGTTTTTTTCCAATTTTGATTGTGCAAAATAGTGACAAGAGGTTGCTGCAAGTCGTGCAGTTACATCATCTCGGTCGAATCGAGGGTTGAGTTCATAGATTCCGAGCGACTTCACTTTGTCGTGACTTCCGCTGAGCTCCATCATTTGGTGCGCTTCAGTAGGTGTAAACCCTTCCACGGCAGGTGCCGAAACTCCCGGAGCAAATGGCGAAGCCACGCTGTCGAGGTCGAAACTCACTACCAAGTGATCGCATCTTGAAGCCAGTTCATTGAGAACTTTCGAGAACTCTTCTTTCACGCTTTTCTCTCGCAACTCGGGGAAAGTCACTGTTTTTACCCCGTGGCTTTTAGCAAAATCCCAGAGTTCGGGAGCGTTGCAGTGTTCCTGAATGCCAAACTCAATGAGGTTTTTTCCATCGATGACACCTTCAGAAAGGGCCACAAAAAATGGGGAGCCACTGGTGAATTTTGGCTTCGGCTCTCGCATGTCGAAGTGGGGGTCGATGTTGATGCAGCCGATGGTCTTGTCTGGGAATGCGCGACTCACACCAGCCAGATGACAGTAGATGTAATCGTGGCCTCCGCCAACAATCACGCTGAAGTCTTTCGACTGAGAAATCGAGCTAATTTTTTCAATGGCCGCTTCGTGTTTTTCACTCAAGCTTCCAGTCCCCAGATCGAAATCAATTTCGTTTTCCAGAGAATCATTTACCGGGAAATGTGGTTTGAGCTTGTTGTAAAAAGTGGAAAACGACTGCGGACCCTGAGCGGCTCCGATTCGTCCACCAACGTTTTTTACTCCTTCGTCATCAGCAATTCCTAAGATGCTCCAATTTTTACTCATTTTTTCCTTCTTCTTTTTGGATTAAGTCCGGTCGCCTTTCGCGCGTTCTTCGCTCTGCTTCCTCCAGGCGCCACTCTTCAATTTTTTTGGTGTTACCGCTAGTTAGCAGCTCAGGGACTTTCATCCCTTTGTAATCCGCAGGCCTTGTGTAGACTGGTGGTGCCAGCAAGCCATCCTGAAAAGAATCCGTGAGAGCGCTGGTTTCATCGTTGAGCACACCGGGCAACAGGCGGATTACGGCATCTGAAATCACAGCAGCCGCCAATTCTCCACCGGACAGCACGTAGTCGCCAATAGAAATCTCTCTGGTGATGTAATGATCGCGCACTCGTTGATCAACACCTTTATAATGTCCGCAGAGAATAATCAGGTTTCCTTTGGTAGAAAGCTCATTTGCCATCTGCTGGTTAAGCGTTTTTCCGTCAGGAGTGGTATAAATCACTTCATCGTAGTCGCGCTCAGATTTTAACTTGTCGATGCAGTCGGCAATCGGCTGAATGCTCATAACCATTCCCGCGCCTCCGCCAAAAGCGTAGTCGTCTACGTTTTTGTGCTTGTCTGTGGAGTAGTCGCGAATGTCGTGAACGTGAACTTCTGCAAGGCCTTTTTCCTTTGCTCGTTTTAAGATAGAATCCGCAAACGGGCTTTCCAGTAGGCGAGGCAAAATTGTGAGAATGTCGATCCGCATGGTTTCCTTTTTATTGAAATCGAAGGTGCAAAGATAGGTATTACAAAGTCTTTTGTCCGCCTTGCGTACACTCAGCTTTTCCAGTTCTGGTCGTTTACAACTGACAGCCTTCAACCTTTTGGAGCTTGATGCACCTATCGAGTTTGCCACGACTTTGGGAGCCCGGTTTAATCGGCCGGATCAATTGATTACTTTTGCTGCTTCAATTCAAGCTAAGAAAAAACAAAATGGAGCTTACATCGCTTACAGCCATTTCTCCGATTGACGGACGTTATAGCCGACACACATCAAGTCTCAGGAACTTCTTTTCAGAATCAGCGCTCATCCGCTACCGGGTGAGAGTGGAAGTGGAATACTTTATCGCGCTTTGCGAGTTGCCGTTGCCACAACTCAGCGGTTTTGATAAATCGAAATACGATTCTCTGCGAAAAATCTACCTGGATTTTACAGACAGTGACGCTGCAAAAGTGAAGTCGACAGAAAAAGTCACCAATCACGATGTGAAGGCGGTTGAGTATTTTGTAAAAGACAAGTTTGATGAGTTGGGTCTCGATAAAGTGAAAGAGTTTATCCACTTTGGCCTCACTTCGCAAGACATTAATAATACTTCAGTTCCGCTTTCAATAAAAGAGGCTCTGGAAGAAGCGTTTTTCCCGTTGATTCTTTCGGTAGTAGAAAGCCTGGAAGGAAAAGCTCAGGAATGGAAGAACGTTCCGATGCTTGCCAAAACACACGGCCAGCCGGCATCACCTACGGTTCTGGGAAAAGAGATTCAGGTTTTTACTGAGAGGATTCGGACACAACTCAGCCAGTTAAGAAGTGTACCTCACTCGGCAAAGTTTGGCGGAGCAACTGGAAATTTCAACGCTCATCAAATTGCATATCCCGATGTGGACTGGGTGAGCTTCGCAAATGACTTTTTGAAAGATCAGCTCGGATTGATCCGCTCGCAAACCACCACTCAGATTGAGCACTACGACAATCTGGCAGCGACTTTTGATGCTGTGAAACGGGTCAACAATATTTTGATCGACTTTAGCCGCGATGTGTGGACTTACATTTCAATGGATTATTTCAAACAGGAAATTAAGGCCGGAGAAGTTGGATCCTCTGCCATGCCTCATAAAGTGAACCCCATTGACTTTGAAAATGCGGAAGGCAATTTAGGACTGGCCAATGCCATGCTCGAGCACCTTTCAGCAAAATTGCCTATATCCAGGCTTCAACGCGATTTGACAGATTCGACTGTATTGCGCAACGTTGGCGTTCCTTTTGGTCATACGATTATCGCCTTGAGGTCTCTCGAAAAAGGAATCGGAAAGCTGAAGTTGAATGCCCAGGCAATCGATCAGGATTTGGAAAACAACTGGGCTGTTGTAGCGGAAGCACTGCAAACGATTTTGAGAAGAGAGGGCTATCCAAAACCTTACGAAGCGCTCAAGGATTTGACCCGCACCAACGAGAAAATGAATCAGCAGAGGATTGTTGAATTTGTAGATGGACTGAATGTTTCAGATGAGGTGAAAGAGGAAATGAAAAAAATTACACCTCAAAATTACACTGGAGTAAACCTCGTGAGGTAATCCGGGGCACTCTCTATCTGCTTAAACCAAACAAGAAAAAATAGTGAGAAAATTCTGGGACATATTTGCTCTAGTGGGCGGCTACAAAGGCTACCTGGCGATGAATGTGATTTTCAACATTCTCAACGCCATCCTCTCACTTTTTACTTTCCTGGCAATTGTTCCATTTCTTCGAATTCTCTTTAGTGAAGCTACTGAACCGGCCTCGCCACCTTCGCCAGACTTGAGCAAGTGGAGTGGCGATTACTGGATGCAACTGGCGAGCTACAAACTGGATGAGCAGATTGCCCAGCACGGCCGTCTCGACATGCTCATGTACATGTGCCTCTTCATCATCACCATGGCATTGCTCAAAAATCTCGTGTTGTACTTTTCGCTTTTTAGCTTGAGCACCATCCGCGTGGGAGTGGTGAGAGACCTTCGAAGAAAACTCTATCGAAAGGTTGTGATGCTTCCACTCAGCTACTACAGCGAGGAACGCAAGGGAGACATTCTTTCCCGAATGACCAACGATGTGATGGAAATTGAGTTTTCCGTTATCGGAACACTTGAAATTCTCTTCAAGTCGCCCATCATGCTTATCGCCTATCTGGGAACACTCTTTTTTATGAGTTGGGAATTGACCCTGTTTGCACTCATCTTTTTGCCATTTAGTGGATACATCATCAGTAGAATGGCCAAAGGCCTGAAAAATGCAGCCGGACGCGGAAAGTCGAAACTCGGAGAGCTCATCAGCGTGTTGGAAGAAACGCTTACCGGACTGAGAATCATCAAAGCCTTTAATGGAGAAAAGATCTTCAAGGAAAAATTTGAGCGGACCAACAACCAGTACTTCAGGTTGATGATCAAGCTTTACAAAAGAGAGTATCTCGCTTCGCCTTTTAGCGAGTTTGTAGGAATTTCTGTCGTTGCCATTTTGCTCTGGTATGGAGGAAGGCTTGTAATCCTGGGAGACAGCGGTCTCGATGGAAACTTCTTCATCGGCTATTTGGTGGTTTTCTCACAGATTTTGCCACCGGCCAAAAGCTTTTCGGATGCGATCTTTAGGATTAACAAAGGAGGAGCTTCCATTGACAGGATTAACAGCATCCTGCATGCCGATGTTAGAATCGAAGACAAACCAGACGCGCTGTCGATAGAATCGTTTAAAGATAAGATCGAATTTGAAGACATCCACTTCAGCTACGATGGTAAAGAAGAGGTGATTAAGGGAATTTCTTTTTCGCTGAAAAAAGGAGAAACCGTTGCCCTTGTTGGCCCGTCAGGAGGAGGGAAGTCGACCATTGCCAACCTGATCGGTCGTTTTTACGACATCAATTCAGGTTCAATAAAAATCGATGGTCACGATCTTCGCGATTACAAACTTTCCAGTGTGCGCGATCTCATGGGCATCGTTACTCAGCAGTCGATTCTATTTAATGATACTGTGCGCAGTAACATCACGCTCGGACTTCCATTGAGAAACCCAGAGGATGTGGAAAAAGCCGCAAGAGTGGCCAACGCTCATGAATTTGTCAGCGAACTGCCCGGAGGGTACAACTTTAACATTGGTGATAACGGGGACAAACTTTCCGGAGGTCAAAAACAACGACTGAGCATTGCACGGGCAGTTTTCAAAAACCCTCCAATTTTGGTGCTGGATGAAGCTACTTCTGCGCTGGATACGCGTTCTGAAATTTTGGTTCAGGAGGCGATCAACAACCTTATGAAAAACCGCACTTCGCTTGTAATTGCCCACAGGCTGAGCACTATTCAGAATGCCGACAAGATCATTGTGATCATGGATGGAAAAATTGCCGAGATGGGAACTCACGATGAGCTGATGGCCAAAAAGGGTAGTTACCACTCGCTGGTGGAGCTTCAAAACTTCGATTAGTCTCTAATTGACTTTAAGGTGAATACTACCCAGGTCTTTGAACATTTTCACCTGTTTTTAACTGTTAACTAATATATCAAAAAATAAAACTTCAAATGTGCTAATTCCTTATGAGTGTAAAGAAGGGAAAACTTAGAGCCGCTTACGACCTGGTAAAAACCAGTCTTTCAGAATTCGGAACAGCCGATCCGATGACTCACGCTGCTGCAATTGCATTTTACACCATTTTCAGTCTGCCGGCAGCCATTTTTATTATCGTCTTTTCTGCCGGTTACATCTACGGTCAGGAGGCAGTGACAGGTGAATTGTTTTATCAGATTAAAGACCTGGTTGGTGAAAATGCCGCCAAGCAAATTCAGGCTATCCTTTCCAATGTGAAGACCTCAGGGAATTCTTTTTTGGCCACACTACTCACCATTGGGGCACTGCTTTTTGGTGCTACCACGGTTTTTATCTCCATCCAAAACGGATTGAATTCAATTTGGGGAGTAAAGCCAAAGCCCTCTTCAGGCATTCTAAAGTTTGCACTCGATCGAATGTGGTCTTTTACCATGGTTTTGAGTCTCGGCTTTCTGCTTTTGGTTTCTCTTATCATCGACACCGTGCTGGTGGTGCTGGCAGACTACGTGGAGCGTTTTCTTCCAGAGGTTTCAGTTTTCATGATGCAGATCGCAAACTTCGCTATTTCCCTGGGGGTGATTGCTGCTGTGTTCACACTCATTTTCAAGGTACTTCCCGATGTGAAAACCGGCTGGCGTCAGTGCTGGGTTGGCGGATTTATCACTTCAGGTCTATTCTTTATCGGTAAATATTTGATTGGTTTTTACTTGAGCCAAAGCGATCTTACCAGCACTTACGGAGCTGCTGGATCGCTCGTTCTTATTTTGATCTGGGTTTTCTACTCTTCAGTTATTCTCTTGCTGGGAGGGAAGGTTACTGAGGTTTATGTCAAGGAAGTAGAAGGTCAGGTTCGACCTTCGAAATTTGCGATTCGTTTTAAGCATGATCACATAACTGACGAATGATTCGGCTAGAACGGATAGCCGATAGCCACGTTCCAAACCAGGTTTTCCCTGCGCCAGTCGGGCATTCCAAATTGAATTTCGTCAACCACCCAACGTTCGGCCCGTGTCCGTATCCAGGGTTTTCTGATCGGGAATCCGACATCGAGCCTCAGCAAAATGAAGGATGCGTCAATGCGCAGTCCCGCTCCAGTACCGACAGCAAACTCACCCCAAAAAGTTTCGATATCGAACTGACCTCCGGGCTTTTCTTCCCGTTCATTGATCAGCCACACGTTTCCTCCATCGACAAACACTGCTCCTTTGAAAATGCTGTTGAAGGAGTAGCGCAACTCGAAGCTGCCGGCAATTTTCATTTCTCCCGACTGATCCAGGAAGGCAGAAGCATCGCCTCCACCAGTAAAGTCAAACGTTCCAGGGCCCACACTGCGCGGCAGGAAGGCTCGAATGCTGTTGGCACCACCCACAAAAAACTGCTTTGAGTAAGGAAGAGTTGAAGAGTTTTGGTAGGGAATTCCCGCAGCTAAAATCCTGCGCATGGCAAAGGTCATTTTCCTGCTGAGCTTCCAGTAAAGTCGATAATCGATTTCTGCCCTGGCATATTGCGAAAAAGGAACTCCACCAATTTGGTAATCGCGAGAATCGCTGGCCGAAAACGCTCTGTAACCTGCAAAAAGTGAATTACCTGCCAACTCCAAAGTTCCCTTGAAATAGTGGGTTGTTTTTTTCTCTTCAGGAACATGACCCTGGTTGCTGTGAGTGTAGGAGTAGATGGTTCCAAAAATCAGTTGATCTTCGAAACTCTCTCGCAGAAGCGCATTGGTACTAATCAAATCCTGAAACTCTTCGCTCTGATCGAGCAGATGGATGTAATTAATATTGATCAGCCGAAGGTCGTGGCTCTTGATTTTTGTCTCCTGCCAGTTGTAACCAAAACCTCCGCTAAAAGAGTTGAGGCTGTAGAAATTGGCGCGATTGAGCAATTCGTACTTGAGCTCGAAAAAAGTCCTCGGAGCAAATCGCGTACTCATTTTATCAAACTTTATCGGCCCAGAGTAACGCGGTAAATAAAGTCGGGAGGTGAGCGTCACGCTGTAACTGTTTAGCCGTTGTCGGTCACTTCCTCCGCCAAACTGAGTTTCATAACCAGCGCTCAAATCGATGGTGAGCAGTTCTGCTCCGCCAAAAGTGTTTCTGTTTCTAAACTGAAAACCAATTTCCGGTCCGGTAAAATTGTTGCTCTTAGTGGTCATCAGGAGCTCAGTCCGGATACTTTTCTTTTTCATCGGGCTCAGCAATACTCTTACATCAAGCGAGTCGGTATTGGCAACTCTGTCAAATCGAATATTCACGAACTGAAATATTCCCAAATTTGACAACTGCTTCAGAGTGATATCGTGTTTGTTGATGTCGTAAAGATCTCCGGGATCGAGTTTAACGGCTGCCAAAATTCGTTTCGGCTTGAACTGGTCTTTCTTAGAGATAAATGCAATCTTATCAACCTTTGTGGTATCAGCTTGCGACCTGGTTGTATCTTTTTCGAGACTGTAATTGGTGTTGACCTGAACGTTTCTCAGGTAGTAGCGCTGAAGAGCCCAGTCTGGAACGGTCTCTTTGAGTTTAAAGTAAATTTCGACCTTGTGGTCACCTTTTGTGCTGTCCACCTGGTAGAGTAGGTAATCGGGCTGAAAAAAGAAAAAGCCTTCTTCTTTCATCCTTCCTGAAATGCGGTCGCGCTCATCAACGAGTTTGTCCAGCGAATAGATTTCACCAGTGTCAAGAGTGGTTTCTTGCAGTGCCAAATCGAGAATTTGAAGTGCAGTTGTGCTGTCGCGTTTTGGTAGGTGAATTTTTTGAACGCGATAAGGATATTTTACTTCGAGTTGGTAAATGAGCTCAGCTGAGTGTTTTCCGAGAGACGTGTCGTGCGAAGCTGTGGCGTAGAAAAAGCCTTCATTAACTGCTTTACCAGAGAGAATCTCTTCGTTTTGGTCGATGTTGACATCGCTCAGTAGAACCGGCTTTTCACCTAGCTTCGTTTTTACGAAGTGACGAAAACCTTTGTCTTTTTCCACTTCTCCAGCAACGTGGTAGAACCAAACCTTTGGGCGACTGAAAAAAATCTTTTGGTTGGGCTCGGGCCTAACGGAGCTTTCGAGGTTTCTCTTTACTCGTTCGGGAACAGAGTCTAGCTTATTGTACTCCACCGAAGCTCCATCGTAGTAGCGCTCGCCTTCTTCGAGCCATTTGTTTCCAGTGCACGAAGACAACGAGATTGCCACTGCAGCAAAAAACCATAGCCACATGTTTTTCAGTGATATTTTATTTCGCCACTGTCTCATTCTTTTTCCTCTTTCACTCGGTTTTGGTCGTCTTCTGGTTTTCTAAAAAGTTCTTTAAATTCGTTGTAATCGCGGGTGAAAATTATTCCTCCACCGGTTTCGGTGACCTGTCCCACAGCAAGGTTTTCGTAACTGTTTACTCTAAACGCTTTAAATCTGTAGCGACCGTCTTCGGTAATTTTGTACTCCAGCACAAGGTCTCCAGTGATGTCGCTGGCATTTTGCCGTTGTGCTGCTTCACCTTCTACAGCGATTGAGCTACCAACACGCAAGATCAGCCTGTCGTTCATCAGACTCTTGCTGACGTTTAGGTTAACGTCCGTTTGTCCGGCAGCACCTCCGCTGGAGAAGTCTTCGTAGGATTCGACATCCACCTGCACATCAACACCCTGAATGTATTTGTCAGAAAGTCGATTGAGCTGATCACTGAGGAAGCGGCTCACCGATTTTCGCGCTGCTGAAGAAGCTGGGTTTGAGCCATCATTGGCTCCGGCAGTGGGATCCTCAGCAATGAAGCTATTGAGTACCAGCAAGGCGAAAACCTGTTTGTTCAGTGCAGATTCGTTTTCTCGAAGTTGATTGAGTCGGGCGTAAACCCGTCCACCCATTGCGTTGCGCTGATTTTCGGGAAGCTCAATGTCGAAATTGATGGCTGGAGACATCAGTTCTCCTTTCATCATCAAGTAGACCTTAAATGGCAGTTGACCTTTGAGTTGTTGTAGTTCGGCATTTGTTCCGGTGGAAGAAATGTAGGGAGCTACAAGGTTATAAGGCGAAGTTCTGGTTTCGTAAATGGCTGTGATATCCATTTGAGCTTCTAGCGGATCACCAGACCATTCCAGGCTACTGCCTTCTTTTATAGAAAACTCTCTGCGCATCACACCAAAGGCTTTCATCTCGTACTTACCTTGCTGGATCACGTAGTTTCCAACCATGTTGATGTCGCCTCCTGGATTAATCCCAACACTCAAAGTAGCTCCGCCCTGAACTGAGAGCTTGTCACCAGTAACCGGATCGATGATGATGTTAACCCTCGTTTCTTTGTCGACCGTCACGGTGGAGTTGAAATTCAAATTCGTAAAATCAGCCTGACTGGCAGCGTCCACCTTGCTTCTGGTCAGAATACTTTCTTCAATGCTCGCATCCGGGTCGATGAACTCTACGATTCCGGCACGGTCTCGCGCTGCCACATCGCTTTGAGGAATCAGCATGTTGAATTCAGTTCCTTTTTCGAGGTTGATGTTTGCCGTCACATCGAGGCTGGTCATCGGGCCCTGCACCTGAATGTCGCTGTCGAGAATTACTGTGCCGTAGTAAAATTCGCTAGACTCTTTGGTGGTAGACATCACCTTGTAGTCATTGGTTTTAATAGAAAGATCAAACTCGTAGTCGGTGAAGTTCTCAGTGAGAACGCTTCCATCGATTTGCGCCTTGTTCCCTGTGCTGTCTCTAACGGTGAAGTTTGGAAATCGAAAACCATCAGTTTTGATGTCGATCCGCTCGTTTTGAAGGTTGAAATAGGAGTTGAGGTAATCGACTTTCATCCAGGCCTGATCGAATTTCAGGTTACCATTGATTTGTGGACTCGAAAGCGATCCGTTCACATTCACCTGGCCACGCAAATTTCCGCTCATGTCTGACAGGTAGCCAAGAGTGAAAGGAGTGAAGCTCTCGAGGGAGATTTTATTGATGGCAGTTTTGAGATCGATAGAAGAAGTGCTGTCGGCCAGTGCAAAAGAACCCGTGCTTCGCAGATTATTTCCATTTCCAGTAAGAGCCAGATCGAGATCATAAGTATTGCCTTCAGGGTTTTTCACTGTCAGGTCGATGTTGCCCAGTGGCTTCTCAAAAATGTGGATGTCATTTATTTGCAAATCGGCAGAGAGGTTCTCCTCCTCTTTCATCGTAATTTTTCCGTTGAGCATTCCCGCGAGTGGCACGATCTCTCCCGAGAGCATTCCAGAAATGGCTGCGAGGGAAAAGTCCTGGGCGTTGATTTCATAGCCGCCTTCGATGTCGCGAGCCGTGAGTCGCATTTGCTGGTGAGATATTTCAAATTCTCTGAAGCTCAGTCCATCGTGGATCAACAGTGCATTTTGAGGATTCGCTTTCCACTCGTTGTAGTGCAGGAGTAGCTCTTCGTCCAGCGATACGGCAATGGTATCGTTTAATCGCTGAATGCTGGCGCCAAGTGCGTACTCCTGGGTTTCAGCAGTGTCCAGGATTCCGAGCTTTAGATTGATGTTGCCCTCTCCAATTCGCGCATCTAAAGCTGTCTTGTGAATTGTGAGCGTATCGAAATCGAGCTTATTAAATCCGATTTTTGACTTCAAACTATCCCGGTCTCCGGTCATTGAAAAGGAGAGACTGTCAATTTCAAAACTGGCGTACTGAAGATTGGGTATGTTGATCGACATGTTGACAGCACCAACTTCAGGCTCGTTGAACTGACCTTCGATTAGTCCCACTTCGAAACTTTTAAGTTCTGGAAGAACGACTTCACTGATCAGGTCGGTTTGATTGATCGAAAATGAAAAGGCAAAATGCGGGTTTTGAGCCAGCGTATCGCTGCCAACTTCAAACAAGTCGATGTAATTGTTGACCTGCTGCTGAAGCGAGAGGACAATTTCATCTGGCGGAAGGTTTCCTCGCAGCCAGCCGTTCAGCATGTCTGAGTTGACCTGGAAATCAGTTTTACTTTCGCCCAGCTCTGCATTCACCAAAAGCGAATCGAGGTAGTAGCGGTCCTTTTCTTTTATTACCAAAGCATTTCTCAAATCCACATCGGCCTTTAAGTCGGTTAATCCTGTTCCGCTGGATTTTGCCTTGAGCTTTCCTTTAAGTCGAATGTCTTCCTGAGCGAAGTTGAGGTTTTGCAGGTCGGCTGCTTCTACGTTAACCAGTACTTCAGAGTCAAAGACATTTTGGAGATTGACCGTGTTTTCCAGCGTAACGATGATGTTGGAGTCGCGGATTCCACCTGCGCTTGTCAGCGTTCCATTTTCAATTTCGCCAGATAGGTCAAACGCACGATAATCGTAGCGGTTGAACTCAATTTGGTGCAGCTTCAGGGCGAATTCGTTGTTCATTCGTGACGGCTCAAATCCACTTCCATTCGCTTGAAGTTCGAAGGAGCACAATCCAACTCCTGTGCTGTCTCCTTTGGTTATGGTTTGCAGGTCGAGGCTTTCAGCCGAAATGTCCACATCATAGGAAGGATGAGTCTCCTTTGTGATGTTGGCAAGATGAACGTTTCCGAAAATCTCTCCGAGCTCACTCGAAATGTCAATTTCTGTGTAGAGATCGTTAATTTTTCCTGAAATGTCATAAGTCCCTGAAGTGCGCGAAGGGAGACCTAAACCTTCTGGTAACAGAGCAGGGTGAAGAAATGCCTTTACATCTGAGGCAAAAATTTCGTGCTCCAAACCAAGGTCGAAAGAAAGTAACTCCGGATCGAGAACATCCTGAGCATTTCCTTCAGCGCTAAACCGAGTTTTTTCTCCAAAGCTTAAAGTCAATTTTTCCAGTACAGCATCGGCAGTGCTTCCTTTGGCGATGAGGGAGAAATTGAAATTCGGTTTTTCGGGATTAAAAATGCTATCCGCCAATTGAGGAACCCAGTAGGCCAAGTCGGCTGTCGACACTGTTCTCGAGTCGAGGTTCAGGTTGAAAGTGGCGTTGTTGAGGTCTTCCAAAAAGGCAGCAAAAGAAGGGTAGTCGAGCCTGGCATCGCCACCTATTTCACTTTTTGAAGTAGCCAAAACCAACCCTGAAGCTCTCATTTGTTTGTTGTTGAAAAGAAGGTCGGCTTTGAGTTCTTCTAGTTTGAAGTCATCGCTGGTTTTCAGGGCCAGGTCATTAAGAGTTGCAGAAAGTTCGCTGTTGGCAAGCTCAAAGTTTTCGAGTCCGAGATCGAAGCCATCAACCGAGATGTGGTTGGCGTCAAAACCTGTTGCGGTGTCTGGAAAAGCACGATTGTGATAGTTGAGTTTTAAGTCACTCAGGTCGAGGTCAGCTAGTGAAATTTCCCAGGGAATGTCTAGCGGAAAACTTTGAGGCGAAGTCTCTTCAGAGTCCTTTTTCGTGGTGTCAGGTTCGGAGAAAATAAATGCGGAAAACGAAGAATTACTCAACTCGAACTCTCCCAAGCCGATC
This sequence comes from Halocola ammonii, assembly GCF_049334165.1. NCBI lineage: Bacteria > Pseudomonadati > Bacteroidota > Flavobacteriia > Flavobacteriales > Halocolacceae > Halocola > Halocola ammonii. The sequence continues at coordinate 84,465 of NZ_JBEGHD010000014.1, read as the reverse complement.
TTCTTTTGTGGAATGTCAAGATTTTCGGAAGTGAGCAACAGTGACGAAATATCTGCCGAAAACTCTTGCTGGCTGGGTTGGTTTCTGTACTTAGCTTCAATCGACTTTAGGTTGATGCTCTCGAATCTTACATCGGGCAGAGTAGAGGTTGTAGTGTCTTCCTTTTCGGGCTCCGGCTGACTGTGGATGGCGAGTTCAGCACTGGTGTTTTCAAGAAGTATTTCATCGAGATAAAACTGCTGTTCTTCCAGGTCGAAGGTGTTAAAAGACGTCTCGAAATTTCCAAGGAAGGCATTGGTGCTGTCTCCAGAGTCGTGGTCGTAGTAGCGAGCCCGAATGTTTTTTAGCGAAATATCTTGAATGGCGAATCCCCAGCCTCCTCCCGAGGATGTGTCCTTTGGAGTTGTAGGCTTTGCAGTAGTATCCGAAAAGGCGGTGATAAAATGATTGAAGTTGAAAGTCGAGTCTTTTTTAATGACTCGTGCATTTAAGTCTGCGAGCTCAATTTGCGTGAGCGTAATGTTTTGCGCCATCAAATCACTGAGAGAAATGAAAACTCCAATCTTTCCCGCGTAGAGCAAAGTGTCTTTGTTTCGGTCTTCGACAAACAGATTTTCAATAGACACATTTTTCGGAAAATTGATGTTGAGCTTGCCTATGTCAACAGCGGTATTGGTTTTTCCTTCGACAAACTCTTCGGCCTTGTCTGCTATGAAACGCTGTGTGACAGGCAACTTGAGAGCTACAAAAGCCAGAATTACAAGCACGAGCAGAACGACCAGTGTTATCCACAAGAATTTCCACGCTTTTCGCAATATCTTCTTCATTCTGCTTTCAGTAAACTATTGGGGGAAAGTAAAAGTTTTTACTGTCCTGAGCTTGCCACTGCAGGAAATAGCTCAGTAAACTCCGTTCAATTCAAAATCAATGTTCTGCACATCGACCTTCTTCAATTGAAGGTCTATTTCGCCATCCGCCTTAATCGAATAATGGATAGAATCCCGATTAATAAATCGCTGCCACAAACGGTTTCCAACCTTACCTGGCGATATCTTCACAGGAAGCTCAACGATGTTATTACTCGTCTTTTCCACCTTGACGGATTCTTCAAGGTTTCCACTTGCCCACTCTTCGTTTTCTACCATAAACTGGTAATTCAATCCTTCGATGATCAGCTCAACATTTCCGTAGTTTATAACTTTCACGAACGCCCTCAGTTCGAGAGGTTCTGTGAGTTTTAGTTTCTTCACTTTCAGATCCTCCAGTTTTATTTCCGGAGGAATAGGCACTTCCACTTTCTTGAGCTTTTTTGAGCTCATTTGTTGACGTCCAGCGATCGGTAATTGGTAGTCGATGAAATAATCCAGCTCCAGGTATGTGCTGTCAGTGCCTTGCAGACTGTCGATGATAGATCGCAATTCTTTTGGGTTCAACTTTAGAGCTAGCGGAATGATCGATTCTTTGTTGTTGATCACCAACGTGTCGAAATTCTGCCTGCCTTCCAAAATAACCTGATCGGAAAGTTTCAGTGTGTAATCGATCCCGTAAACTTTGGTGTCCCAGAAGAATCGTGTATCGAGCAAAATTCTCATGTCGATATCCAGTTGTTCCTGACCTTTAAAGTGAATATCCGCTGTGACCTTTTCGACTTCAACTCCTTTTTTGAAGTATTGCCACGCCAGCGCAGCTACGAGAATAATTAAGACAAGTGAAAATAGAATTCCTTTTGTTTTCTTCTTCAAATCGGTTTGATTGATGATTTCTTCAAACAAGACCAATTTCGTTCCGAAAGGAAATTGGGTTTAAGTAACTGTCAATCAGTTCTCTTAAAGGGTGTGGAGATTGCGGGTGTAGACGAATTTCTACGATTTCGGGTCACAGTCTTTTACGCGCTCTGCCGTCTCCTTATCGAAATTGGTGAAGAAGTTGATCCAAATGGATCTGCTGAGGCGATAGAAGTAGGGAAGCGTGATGATGAGAAGAGCAACCCCAAGTCCTAAAAACAAAAGAGGATCTTCGAAGAAACTGAAGGAAATCCAGCCCAGAGCATCGAAAACAGCCAGTGCTACCCAAAGCGCCACCCACAGCGCTACTGTGAGCGCGTAACTCACGTAGGCAGCTCCGAAGAAAAACCCCGGCTCCTTGGTGAACTTCTCACCGCAGCAAGCACACTCCTTGTTCATTTTTGTGAGCGTGTTAAGCTTGTACGGATTAGGATGTTGATAGAGGTTTCCGCGGTGGCATTTTGCACACTTAAACCTAAAGATTGAATAAAGCTTTGTCCCTTTTAACATGGTGCAAAAATATGGCTTTTGAAGCGGAGAATGATTCTAAAAATTCCTGTTAACGGGTGTTAACTTTTGAGGGTGCTGTTAACTTTTATGAGAGTCGTCCGTCTCCCTTTCGAAATCAAATTAAAAACAATCCAAAAAACTTATAACCATGAAATCCATAGCAATAACCCTAAGTATTTTATTTATCAGTTTGGGTCTTAGCGCTCAAAACAATGTGATCGATCGCCATTTCTCTGATCTCTCTGAGGGAGACAAGGTGATGGAAGTGAGTGTTTCCGGATCGATGTTTCAACTGGCCAATGACATTGAAGCCGAAGACGAAGCCACTCGTGAAGTGATTGAAGCTGCCAAGAAGATCAAAGGCATGAAAGTTTTGATTAACGAAGAAAGTGGTGAAAACGGCAAGGCAGTTTTGAAAAGAGTTGAGAGCACCATAAGTGGTGAATTTGAAGAACTGATGCGCGTGAAGGAGTCCAATATGGAAGCTGTGTTCTTTGTGAAAGAGAGCAACGGAATCATCACCGAACTACTCGGTGTAGTGGACGAAGAAAACGAATGGATACTCATTAACATTTGGGGAGAAATTGACCTCAAGCAAGCGGGCTCCATGCTGAGTAAAATGGACTTTGCAAAATCTGAGGAAGTGCAAACTGAATCTCTCGACCTTGCCGGTAGCATCAGCATTTACCCAAATCCTGCTGGAAGAGACGCGAACGTTCAGGTTGATGTTCCAAAAGATCTTGTCGGCTCGCAAATTTTGGTTTTCAACCAGTCCGGAGCAGTTGTTCGCGACCTGAAAATTCAAAATAAAACACAGGATGTGAGGCTTTACGGTTTGCCATCTGGAAACTACGTGATGAAAATTATGAAAGGAAAGGAGCAGGCTTACACGAAAAAGTTTATCATTCAATAGTCTTTTTAGGTGATATGAGGGAAAGGCCGTTTCGGGAATCTGAAGCGGCTTTTTTCATTTTTCTAAAGCAATTTCCACCAAATGAAAATCAAGGCGAATGAGGTGAGAAAAACGATCCCGGCTATCGCTAGCCAGCGGAGCCACTTAGGAGGCCGGCCGTGTTTCGGCATCAGCTTTCCGCTGACGAGTTTGAAATTTATGAAAGCGATTAAGGGTGCAATTAGAAATGAAATAGTCGTAGAAAGGTCAACGAGATTTTTGAGCGATTCTCCGAAAAAGTAGATGATTCCGAAAGCACCCACACCAACTAAAAGCAGAGTGAAGTTGTACGTTTTTGAGTTCGAATCGAGAATCGTTTCCGGGTCGTCATGCGCAGCCTGGGGCCACTTGGTCAACAGTTTTAGTGTTCTTTCCATCACACGCGAGTAGCCATCAAAAATGGCGATGCAGGTGCCGAACATGATGGAGAAAGCCGAAGCAGCGATCAGGAAGTAGCTCCAGTCGCCCATTGTCTCTGTGTAAAGTCCGATAACTGCATTTGCAAAATCACCCGATCCATGGGGCATGGTTTTGTCCGTTCCAAAAATCAGAAATGCACCGAGGATCAAAAAACACGGTCCTAGTACAGCCGAAGCGATGTAGCCAAAATTAAAATCGAAAAGTGTTTCACTGAGTTTGGGCCGGTAGCCGGTTTGTTTGATTCGTTCCAACGTCCACAGGCTGTTCCACGAAGAGAGGTCGATTGCAGAGGGCATCCAGCCCATGAGCGCTATAAGAAATGGGAAACCCATGTGCTCTGGGTTTAGCACTTTTGTGTTAAGCCAGTTAAAAGGTTCGTCTGTTGCCGGTCCTTTGTTGAGCGTCAAAACAACTGCGAGTACCGTGGAAATCAGCAAGACCGTTCCAATGACTTTTATGAGACTATCGAGTGCTCCGTATTTTCCAGCCAGCAGGATGCCGATGCAAATAGAAAATAAGATTCCCGTTGTCCACCAAATGCCGCGATTGCCAAGCAATGCCGACACTCCAAAGAGATTATCCATAAATCCTGCTGTGACAGCACCTACAGCTGCGGCAACAAAAAACATAGAAGCGAGCGTGAGGATGAAGTAGAGCCAAAGCATCCACTTTCCCGTTCTTCGATAGCCATCGATAATACTCTCGCCTGTAGCGTTTGCATAGCGCGACCCAAACTCGAAAAAAGGATACTTGAAGAGATTGGCTGCTGCCACTGCCCAGAGCAAACCAAATCCGTAGACGGCACCAGCACGTGTACTTTGCACAAGGTGGCTTACCCCAATGCATGTGCTGGCAAAGAGAATCCCCGGCCCGAGAGATTTGAGTAAGTTGGTTAGGCGCTCGTTCATCGAGTCGGAAAATTAAAAATTTGATACTCACCAGCCAAGGTTAGAGAATTCTTTTGGCGAAGTCTTATATTTACGTAGAACCAATTTTGCGCCATCATGAAAACTATGCAGCAGTGGTTTGACGATTACGGAGTGAGTCATCAAAACGCCACCAACAAAGCCATTCACTGGATTTGCGTTCCAGCAATTTTCTTCTCCATCGTTGGTCTGCTCTCGCTTGTTCCACTGCCTTTTGGTAACTTTTCAGCAGGAGTGGAACCTCACATCCATCTCGGCTCACTGGTGATTTTAGTCGGATTGCTTTTCTACCTGCGGATTTCTTTTCCAATCTTTTTGGGGATGGCCATTTTCTCTGCAGCAGTGCTTTGGCTGGCAGCAACAGTAAACGCAGCTTTTCCCGAAAACGCCTGGTTGGTTTACCTCACCATTTTTGTTGTCGCCTGGATAGGTCAGTTTATTGGTCACAAGATCGAAGGCGCAAAACCGAGCTTTTTCAAAGACATTCAATTTCTGATGATCGGCCCTGCCTGGTTGCTCGGCTTCATTTATCGCAGTCTGGGGGTGCGCTACTGATATGAGCTCAGGAGAAATAAAAATCGATTATCCTCTCAAAATCCGAAGGTACACCCGGGCCCACCTCGATTATCTTATAAAATCGCAGGCTGAAGAATCTATTCACCTCGAATTTAAAGCCGGCTGGGCGATCGAGAACACCGACTACAAAAAGAAGGAGATCAGCAAGGACGTTTCAGCCATGGCAAACTCCGATGGAGGAGTGGTGATCTATGGACTCAACGAAGAAAATCACAAGGCCGATTCTTACAGTTTTATTAATGGAAATGAGTACAGTAAGGAATGGCTTGAGCAGGTGATCAACTCCAGGATCAAAAGAAGAATTCCAGATTTGACGATCGATGTCATTCGCGTTCAAAACAAAATCAGCAAGTCGATTTACGTTGTAAAAGTCCCCCGAAGCTATGAGGCTCCCCACATGGCAGCAGATGGGCGCTACTACAAGCGGTTCAACTTTGAGTCGGTGAGGATGGAAGAGTACGAGGTGCGAGATGCGTTCAACCGGATCACCGAGACCATGCTAAAAATCCGCCCCCTGGAGTTTAGCGGCAAGTTGAGAAACCTGAAGAAAACCGGAGTTTTTTACGAGCTGGATGTGGTAGCTGATGTGCAAAACATCAGCAAGTCCATTGAACACACTTACAAAACGATTATCAAAATCCCCAGACAGGTTTACGATCAATCGAGCGAATCGAAAGACCTGTACAGCTTTTTTCAGAAATACGAGCGAGACTATGCAGTTCTTGCCTTTCCCGGAGAAAACCCACTTTTCCCCAAGGAGATCACAACAGTTGTAAACTGTAAATTGAACATCGATCAACACGGCTATGAGGCTTGCCAACGATTCCCTCTAAAGTTGAGACTTTACTATGGAAACGGAGTCTACCAGCGGGAATACTATCTCACCAAATATTTGCGTCACAACTCGAAACTCGTGAAGGAGAAAGATTTCGTCACTGAGAAATAAGCCCTTTTTTTCGAGCGTCCTCCATGGCATCGGCAGAATCTTTCACAAGTAGCATCTCTGTAGTTGGGTGATCTAGATTTTCAGCAAGCTTCCGAACTTCGCGATCGCGTTTTTTCTTAGTGACATCTCTAATATAAATGCTAATGATCCTCGCGGGAAACTCGAGCGTGATTTGAGAGTAGAGCTCGGGGTCGTGCTGTCCGCTGTCGCCAATCAGCACAAAATTCATATCTGGATAAGTCTCCAGAATAGATCTGATTTTTTCGAGTTTGTGATCGTGTTGGCCACCTCCGGATTTCAGAAGTTTTATGAGGCTTGCTTTGAGTGGTTTCAGGAGAAACGGCCCCTTGGGAATGTTGTGAAACTTGCAAAAGTCGACAAGCAAATCGTACAGGTTCCATTCGCTACTGGAAACAAAGAAGATCGGATTTTTACCGCTTTTGCACAATCCGTGATAAAATTCGCTGACACCCTCAAAAGGCATTCGAGTGTGGGCATTTTTAGTGAGCATCAGTCGCATTTTTTTGCGCAGCTTGGCCGAGTAAGAAACCATAAATGTGTCGTCCACATCGCTGATCACGCCAAATTCGGGATTGCTCTTTGGGATCAGAACTTCGCCCTCTGCACTTATTTCTCCCTGGTTTTCGATCAGTTCATCGAGCAACTTCACAGAATAGGGAACCCAATCTTCGGCCGAGTTGAGTGGTTTCGAAAGTTCTATTTCGAGATTGAAGATTCCATTATCATCTGTAGTGACCTCAATGCACTCTTCACCAATTTGAATTTCGACACGCACTGCCGGAATGTTATCGCTGATATATCTCCTCAACATGGCGCCCATATTTCTCCACACATTTGCTTCCACTCTTGGCTGAGCCAAACCCCGATCTTCCATCACACGACCGCGCACCACAATTTTGTTTTCATTCCCGAATCCCCTGAATGGCAGAATCACTGGCTTACCGAGCATTCCTAGTTTTTGCTTGAGAAAGAGAGATACCTTTTCGGTGAGAGGTTTTAACATCGGCAGATATTTTTAGGCTTCGGATTTATTTTTGCAAACTTGTCTCCAACAATCGTCAATGATGCAAGAAAAGAAATTCCTCTTCGTAATCAATCCTATTTCCGGAGGTGTAGACAAGTCGCTTCTGCCGCAAAAGATCGAAATTTTTTCTAAGCGCTACAGTCTCCAAACGGAGATCATAAAGACAACCGGAGAAAACGATCCGGAGCGAATTGAGGAGCTAATCGAATCCTTTGCACCCGACACTCTTGTGGCTTGCGGAGGGGACGGAACTGTGAATATGGTAGCGCAAATTGCCTTCAAGAGAAATTGTGAACTGGGCTTAATTCCCGGAGGGTCGGCCAACGGAATGGCTACCGAGCTGGGCATTCCAGATGATTTTGATGAGGCACTCGATTTTTTGGTCGAGTCTAAAACCATTGCATGTGACCTGTTGCGTGTCAATGATCATTTGTGTATCCACCTGGCAGATGTTGGTCTGAATGCAGCTTTGATCGAGCGATTTGAGAAAAGTAATCAGCGCGGCTGGTGGGGCTATGCCCGGGAGTTTGTGCAGCAGTGGAAGGAGCGTTACGAAGTTCGCTATCAAGTGAAAACAGACGGAGAATCCAAAGAGAGAAAAATCAAAGGACTGGTAGCTATCATTGCCAATGCTACTGTGTTTGGAACCGGAGCATGCGTGAACCCGAATGGTAAGATTAACGATGGAGTTTTCGAAATTATCGTGTTCAAACCGCAGGGTATTTTTGGCTTTTTAGGAACCACACTGAGGTCATTTTTTGGCAAGTTGAGCAACAGTCCTTTTGCGAAGACTATCTCAGCGAAATCCGCACAACTCACTTTGAGCAAAGAGCAACCGCTTCAAGTTGATGGCGAGTTCATTTGCAAAACCAGGAGGGTGGATATTTCGGTAGAAGAAAGCGCCCTCAAAATTATTGGCTCCAACCGTTATCAAAACGGTCTTCAAATTTTCGACTAGTTGTTCGCCTATCCTGCTGTTTGCCTGTACTGTAGAATTCTGTCTACAATTAGAATTGACATGCTCGTCAATGATCCTTAAATTAGCTTCCAGATAGAGAAGGAAATTGAATGAAATTTCTTCGCGCTATTTACAGTTAAAGGATAAAAGGCTCGACAAGAATGGGACTTCATAGATGGGAGTTTTTTGAAGATAGAAACGGAGAGTTCAGGTGGAGAAAAACTGCCGGGAATGGGATGATCGTTGGAGCTTCAGTGAAATCTTTCAAAAGTCGCAAAGGCGCGATTGACGATGCCAGACTGAACGGTTACACGGATGAAGAACTGTAATCTGTTCTTGATACAGTTCAACTCATGCCTGATCACTTGAGCCTCACGCCCTTTATCTAGTGCTTCAGGACATTCTAAATTTGTTGAATTCGTCTGTAATCAAAGGCAGCTCCTGATTGGAGCCCGATTCATTAAGATTATCTCAAACATTTTTTTGCCGTACAATCGATTTTATTCTTAAATTCATAATCCCTTTTTTAAGACAACTAAAAGCTAAATCACTCTTTATGAATGAACTCGACCAACTAAAGCTGAGGCTGGAAACAGTTAAAGCGAAAAAAATGCTGATTGTGAAATCTTCCAATTACTCGCAGGTTTCCCACCTGAAACAGGAAGAAAAATCAATCCTCGATCGAATTCGAGATTTTAGGTCTAAAGAGAGCAAAGAGGCTTAATCGCCTGGATGCTTTTTTCAAAAAGCTTTGAAAAACCCGGACAGCGAAAGCTCGTTCGGGTTTTTTGTTGCCATTCAAAGAGAACGAATAGGTTCAGATAGCCCAACCCTCGGCTGTGGTTTCCCGATAAATCATTAAGATTCTAGCTGAAGTAGGGAATAGAAAAGCCAAATCATTCAATTGATAATCCCAGCGTTGGTAAAAGATTGATCAGAATATCCTAGTCTTCACTTGCTTCAATTGATAATGTTCGGTTTTCAAAATCTGAAACATCAATTGAATAGGTGAAGTTACCTGTTCCAAGTGGTTGCTCTCCAACAAAGTCTATAGGCTGAAGTATAAATTCTTTTTCCTCAATGATGAGGTTCACGTATGCGTACCTGTAAGCTGTCTCAAACGGTCTATAGCAAGTTGTTTCACCTTTTTCTATGATTCCATAATTTGTGAGGTTCCCATTCGGATCGATGACTACGTTGCAAAAGTCGTAGTCACTCACATTTTTAACTCTAATATTGGACTGAGTAGTGTCAACAGCACAAGGTGCCACTGTATGTTCCTCACAAGTTGTTTCATCTTCTTTTTCACATGAAGAAAGAAGTAGAAGAGTAAAAAGTACGGGAAGTAAGAATATCAGGCGTTTCATATAATTTTGCGTTAGTTTGGTTTGTATTTCGGATATATTACATGAGTATAATCAGATATGTTTTATTAACTCCGAAACATACAGAATATTTTAATGAACCATTTGGCTTTATTTTCAATATCTATGATTCCTGTGGTATTCGAATTATTAGTCTTCAGTCCTTCATGTTTGGTAATGGCATAGTTTGCAATACTCTTTGGATCAAGACTCTCATGGTTTTCTCTACTTCAATTATACAATAATTTCATTTTCCAATCTTTATAAATCTGTGAGTCAGTGAATAACAATCCATCTTGGAGTAAAGCTGCTATTTAATGCACTGTGCAAACTCTAGTGTCATTTCAACTCTTCTAGTAATTGATTTAGATCTAGTGGCCGGGTATACATTTCGATTGAGCCATCCGATTTTTTGGGCCATTGGTCTTTCGACCTGTCCCAGTAAAGTTCAACCCCATTTCCATCCGGATCATCGAGATACAGTGCTTCGGAGACTCCGTGATCTGCGGCTCCAGTTAAAGGGTAATCAGCCATCTGAATTCTGTGAAGAATGTATGCGAGGTCTTTACGCGTTGGGAGAAGTATGGCTGTGTGAAAAAGCCCCGTAGTGTTTCTGGGAGCCGAAGGGCCATTTTTGCTGAACCAGGTGTTCAACCCGATGTGATGGTGGTAGCCGCCAGCGGAAATAAACGCAGCATCGCTCCCATAAGTAGTTATCAACTCGAAACCCAGAAGCCCGCAGTAAAAGTCAAGCGATTTCTGCAGATTTGAAACTTTCAAATGAACATGCCCTATCCGTGTACCTGAGGGGATTTTGTAGTCTTCATTCATCTCCATCGATTTGTCTTTGTGTTTGTTGAAAGCATTGATTCGTCTGTCAAAGCAATAGGCGTTCACCTGTCAATTATATTCATCAATCCACCTTGTCAACGATCAGGCCTATTTCCATTGCATAGTGCAAGGGATCCACTGGCATTATGTGCTCAACTACATAAGTGTAGGTTCCTGTCTCGTCAAATTTCTTATCCGTCTCTACCAGGTGCTCACTGTCCCAAATGTCGAGGCCGGGGTCGCCAATGTATTCACCATTCTCATCTCTCACTTTTAGCTCGTACTCGTTAACTGACTCATCGCCACTGGGGCTCGTTTCAGTAACTTTAACCCTGACAACCTGAAACTGATAACCAGTGGCGTAGCGAAACGATAAGCTCAAATTATAGAGTGCACTGTTGTCCTCCACAGGCACATTGAACTCGCGTTTATCTTCCTTCAACCACTCAACATCCGGTGACAATTCTTTGTGGTCGGCATAAACTTGTCCTTCGGGTTTACAACCGATTAGAATGGTTGCTAAAAACAGTATTGATAAAAAGAAGTTGGTTTTCATGTATAATGATTTTTTCAAATTGGTTAAAACTGGTAATGACAGGTATTTCAAAAATGCAACGTTGTTTTGAAAGGAATATTCACTCAATGAACCTCAATTGTGAGGCATCGTGACTTTTGAATTTCAGAATGTACTTTTCATAACTGCGATTTTAGGCAGTTTATCAGAATAAAAAAATGTCGATCTTGTCGATTGAAACATTACAACCTCCGAATATGTCAAGGAACCAGGTTTTTACTCCTTTTCTGCTGCTCTGTGTTTTGTCCGTTTCCGCTGGATGTAATTTCTCTGCGGAAAACGAGGACAAATCAAGGGTGCCAAATACTCATACTATGGAAACTCCTCAGGACAGCTCATCAAGTAGCTACAAAATTTATCCTTTCCCGGTCGGAGACAACTTCGTGGCAATTTCGCCATTGCCCGGTAAAGAAAACCTCGAGGAGGATGTGAAGATGTTGAAAGACCAAAATATCACAGCCGTAGTTTCACTGGTTTCAAAAGAAGAGCTGAAGGAGAAGGGGCTGACGAATTTTTTCGAGGTTTTTGAGTCACACGGAATTGAAGTTTACCATTCGCCAATAGTAGATTACGGACTGCCTGAGCAAAGTCAAATGGATAGCATTCTTAACTATGTGCAATCTCAGCTCGACAGCGGAGAAAATGTGCTGGTGCACTGCATGGGAGGCTACGGGCGCAGCGGCACCGTGATGGGCTCCTATGCAAATGCCATTCTCGGTGTGGATGATCCGATAGAATATGTGAGGGAAACTCGCGGCCAGGACGCGATTGAAACAAAAGAACAGGAAGAGTTTGTGAGGAGTTATACTAATTTAGTAAAATGAAAGTGGGCCTGTTTTCTCACGTAGATGAAGAGCAAGTGAAAGTGCTCGGGAAAATTATATTAGAAATAGTCGATAAAAAATCAATCAATCTTAAACCTGGGCTATTAAGCTTGTTTCTCTTAGGATTTCGTCTATAATGTTCTCGAGTCTTTCCAGTTTTGTCAAATAATTGGTAATTCCCCAGGCTTGGTTATCCATGTGGTTTTCAAATTCCAATTCCTGAAAAAGCAGGTGATTTTGCGGTGGAAATTTCGATGGTCCGTTCATTTTCAGAAGCCCGTATTGGTCAATATCTTTCAACGATCCGTTTCTGGTGAGATACGGCAGTGTTTGGGTTGAGCTCATTTCGTCCATGGTGTCATAGCCTTCTTCTTTTTCATCTATGGCACTACCCCAATCAAAGATTAGCATGCGCAACGATTCGGATGAAATCAGGTTGAGTTTTCCGGAAGAAATCAACTCGGAGATCACTGATTCACTCGGACTGAAGTCACTGTAATCGAGGGCGAGATAGAGGAGGCTGTCGGTGTTGTGCTGTAAAATCAACTCTTGAGTTTCACCGATCAAATTCATCACTTCTTGCGTTGCTTTAAAAAGAGCCCGGTGGTAATTGATGGTAGAATCGAGCTTCACTTTGTTCTTTTCAAATTCCTTGCGGAGATCAAGTATGATAAGTTTTTCTTTGTCCTTGTTGATGCGGTTTTCATTCCAGGAATTAATCTGCAATGCGATTAATATCCCAATCACCACCAGCACGATTTCTCCCACGGCATAGGTGAAATAGCGTGCAATACGGCCTTGGACTAGTAACTTTTTTCGAATTCGGTGGAAGATTTTCATAATTAGTCAGTATACATAGTGTTCAGCATTTCGCATTGATAAAGCGTATTTGAATTGTCGATAACATCTGTTTTTCAGGCAGTATTCATGGCTTCTTTTGAGCGACCGTTTCCAGCATTTCAATAAAATCTGTGACGTCATTCAAAATGAGTTCGAGATCAGCGATACAATCTTTATTTATCCAATAGTGGAGAGCTGCATTTCGCATGTAAATATCCCGGTTGTTTCTCAGCATTTTCGCTAACTCATTATTGGTTTTATCTGGAAAAAGATGGGAGGTATATGCGGTATCAAAGATCAAAGCATCGGTTTCGGTAAATAATGTGGCATCAATAGGCATTGCCCAGTCCGAATTTACATTGAAGCTCCAGTCAATGTATTGGTATCTGTGATAATGAAATACTATCCGGTCTCTCAATTCTGTATCTTTTATAATACTGAGGTTTCCTGTGCTCGATAAATCCTCGTAGGTAGATTTAGAAGGATTAAACTGCGGATAGAGGGAGCCGTAAATTATAAAATTCTGAGCCAGGACAATGATTAACGAATCACTGCTACCGGGAGATTTTAGAGCATCGGTGAATGCAGCGATTTTTTCATTATTGTTTGTAAGTAGCTCTAGCTGACTGGTCAGTGTGGTGACATCACTTTTGTTTTCAGCTATTAATCGGCTGATATATGTTTTTTCCTGATTGATTAGTTTGCGGTTTTCATTCCAGGTATTTACTTGAAGAGCCAGTAAAATTCCAATCATCACCAGTACTATCTCGCCTATAGCGTATAGCAAATAACGGGTTACTCGGTTTTGAGCGAGCAAGTTTTGGCGGATTTTTCGAAAGAATGAGATCATGAATTTGTCTTTAAATGTAGCTCAATCGTCTTTTTCAGTTTTCCGGCTTCATTTCGATATTCCCGAAGACCTTCCTCGAGCCTTAGCAGAACTATGCGATACCAGGAGAGCTTATTTCTGAAGATGGGATCGTTGGTGGCATTTGCAGCAAGGGGCTTCAAATTCCGGTCAGCAATCGCAGCGGCAAACCATTCTGCATTTTCCTCCCAATAAGCGATATTCCTGTTGTAGCTGAGATTGGCCTCTATCGTCCTCACTTCGACCATCACGTTGAATTTTTGGTAGAAATCCGCAATCTGATTATTTATCAAACGTGTGGGGTCATCATAGGGTAGTATGTTCTTGAGCACTTGAAAACGCGCCTGGGAAATACCGAAATCAGGAAACGAGCTGAATGAGTTAAAGAGGGAGTCGTTTTGAGACCATTCTTTTGCTGGAACTCCATGCTTTACAATACGGGTGAGTATTTCGTTTTTCCATTGAAATTCAGGAAGGTAGATATCCAGTAGATCCATGTCGGCAGTTAATTCGTCTGCAATGGACGCATAAACTGTAAACATCTCCTCCCGCTGATGGCTTTCTCTGTTGTTTTCATTCACTTGCAGTGCAATCAAAATTCCGATAACCACTAATAGCACTTCGCCAATAGCGTACTTCAGATACTTGCCTGCTTTATTTTCTTGTACCATCTTTTGGCGGATAGAGCGAAAGAAGCGGATCATTCTATTTTTTTATTGGTTAATTCTTGATCAATCATCTTAATGGTGATATCTATAAAATCCCTAATGTTTAATTCGTTTATAACCACGTAATCTTGATTATGCTCATGATGCCATATTTGATTCTCAAATTCTAAGAGGTCGTCTTCAGATAGATTATACTTAAAGGGCGATTGTTCTTTGTATGTCTGCAAATAATTATTCTTGTCAAAGGGTAGTTTTTTTGAAAGTTCGCCATTTGCCAGAGGAAATCGCTTCATTAAAAATGGCATTAAGTTCATGGTATAATTATCGGATCTAAAAAGAATATCCTCTTCCTGATCTACTAAAAGCGTCAGCCAATTCACAAGTTGTTTGCGCAGTTCGTCATTTTTTAAGATGCTCAATTTTCCTGAATTAACGATTTCACCAGAGACACCGGTTTGCGCATCAAAAGAATTAAATGTACTTAATGAAATTAATAAATTGTCAATTCGTTTAGGCTCATTGTTGATCGTATTTGTTCGTATAATTTGGGTAAGTCTCACACAAGCTTCGGTTACCTTATTATTCACCACTATACTTTGGTTAAGTTCTTCAAGATTATTTTCAAATTCATCCCTAATTCCAACCAGCAATTCTATTTCTTCTTTATTTTCAACACGTTGCTGATTCCAGGTATTGATTTGCAAGGCGATTAATATTCCAATCACCACCAGCACGATTTCTCCCAGAGCATAAGTGAAATAGCGTGCAATGCGGCCTTGGGCTAGTAATTTTTTTCGAATTCGGTGGAAGATTTTCATACGCTAGTTTTTCTGTAATTCACGATCAATTAATTCCATCAGCTCTTCCGAGAGGGTTTTCATTTGCTCCAGTTGGCCATTCATCACGGTAAATTCGAACACGGCCATCACAAAGCCGTTCTTGTGTTCTATATCGAGAAGCAGCTTTTTAAAACTTTCAGTGGGTAGTGACAAATCTGCACCGACCTGGCCATTGCTCGCATCGTACATGTACTTTTTGGTGATCGGGTTTAAATCCAAAATCTTAAATGAAGGCTTGTAAAGCAATTCTTCAGTATCAAATCGATAATGCTCTTCTTCGCCCTTTAGCTCTTTAAAAAGCGCATCCTGATTGAGCAGGTTATTCTTTATAGAATCATTGGAGATTAAAGCCAGGTTCCCGGAATTGACCAACTCCAAAAAAGTGTTGTTGACCTGATAGAACTTATGCCAGATGTATACATTCAGACAGTGCCCGCTCAAGTCACTGATGTCGTTCAGCGGTTTACCTTCGTAGTAATCCAGCACAATATTGGCCGACTCAATCTTCGTGTTTCTGGTTTCGATAAACTCTTCGATGTTAGCGATATTCAGCAGCAAATCAGTCTGGATGTTCTTCAGGTAGTTGATCTCCTTGGCTCGTGCCTTGCTCGATTCGTTGGCGTTATTTATTTGAAGGGCGATGAGGATTCCCAACACGACCAACACAATCTCTCCGAGAGCGTAAATCAAATAACGCGTAATGCGTCCTTGCTTGAGTAGCGTGTGACGAATACGGTGGAAGATTTTCATAGACTAGTTTTTAGGTAATTCATCGGATTTATTTTGTTCTAAACTGTCGGGCGACAATCTGTTAAGGTGTTCATCGATTTGTTGGTTGAGCGCTATAATGAGCTCCCGGACTTCGCTGTATTGATTTTGCATGTAGTGACGCCACATCAGATTCATTTTGATGACTTGCTTAAACTCCCTGTCGGTGGCAAGTTTTTGCTGGTCAACGGGTTTAGCAGACTCCCACAGTTGATCCACATCAATATTTTCGATTAGCTGTGGATAAAGATAATTCCATTGGTATCGATCATCGAGCCCCTTCTCTAAATTCTCGAGGTACGCATAGCGGGTCGAATAAAGAGAAGATATTGAACTCCTCAGCTTGTTGTCGGAAATGAGATCCACACCGATGGACTTTAAATTTTCCCATGCAGTGGTATTTTCAGAAAGCTGGAAGTTCCCAAAGAAATTACCAAAGAAAAAATCTGCTGAGTCAGTATGGTTATTGGTCCCATTCAGAATTTCGAGGACAGCATAGTTCGACCGGATCCGGAGTGCATTACCATCTAAATTGAAGTTTATGTCCGCGAGATCCAACTGCAGGTTCTCTTGCATTTCCTTCAGCAGGATGACTTCCTTCTTTCTGAGTTTCTGAGTCTCACTGTAATTGTTGATTTGCAGCGCGATCAAAATTCCAATCACCACCAATACAATCTCGCCAACAGCATAAATCAAATACCTTGTAAAGCGGTTTTGAGCGAGTAAACGATGGCGGATGGAATTAAAAATTCGACTCATGGTAATTCGTTTTTGGCTAGTTCTTTTCGAATCATTTTAATGAGTTCGCTGGTTTTTCTGCGGGCGATCTCATACTCTCTGGCAATGTGGTTGTTGGTGACTGACTTCCATCGAACTACAGTCTGAAATTCAAGATCATCCATCAAGGCAATGTAGTCGTGTGGCGAGGAATTCCACCAGGGTTCATTAATGCGGACCCTTTTGAGCACAACCGGAATGATGTTGTGGACCTGATCATCCGACAACATTTCCTTCTCTAGCTTGAGCAAGCGCGTAATGTCTAAGGAGTACAACCTGGTGAGCGCTATGCGGATGCTGTCGTTGCTGATCAGGTCGAAGCCAATGCTTTTGAGATTATCATAGGCAGAAGTATTCAGCGTGGCGACACCATGCAACAGCAGCATTCCGTAATGTAGTTTCATTGAATCTTGCCAGGCAACCCTGTCTTCCAGGCCATCTACTACAAAACCGGCCGAAGCACCCACATCCAGGCTCCAGTCGCGGTTGCCCGCATGGTCCAGGGAATCCATCCGCAGGTTTAGCAACAGTTCTTTCAATATCTTTTGTTCCTGGTTGGTTTGCTTGCGTTCGTTGTTCCAGTTATTCACTTGCAGCGCCAGCAGGATACCAATCATCACTAGGGCAATTTCGCCCAGAGCGTACATCAAATAACGCGTAAAGCGATTTTGCGCGAATAGCTTTTGGCGAATTTTTCGAAAAAATTTCATGGCTTTCTGTTTTCTAATTCACTGTCTATATGCGCGATCAGGTTTTGTAAATCACGTGATAAGTTTTTGTATCGTCCCATCATGGATTGCCGCACTTTCACATTCATGCGTAGGGTTCCTTTAAAGGCATCATCATTTTGCAAAACAGGGAGATTGATCGGTCGCCCCGTTTTAGTGCTGTCGTCCAAAACCACCTTGGCATTGAGTTGTGGGATGACTTCATTCAGTTGATAGATGTTGTCGTATTCCAGCTCCTGCCTTTCGATGTAGTAATAGCGCTCTGAGTAGATGGCCGTGATGATTCGCCTCAAGCTGTCGTTTTGAATCAGGTCGATGCCCTTGGCCTTCAGGTGGTCGTAAGCCGACATGTTTCTGCGCTGGGTGGTGGAATAAATCAGATTTCCATAGTGAAAATGAAGTGAATCGTCTAAAGCTGTGTGGTCTTCCAAATGTTGAAGCACAGCGCTATTGGATCGGCTGAAATCCTTTTGTTTGTTGATGTTCCAGTAGCAGTCCTCCAGGTCACTGGCCAGGTTGTGGCGCATTTCCTGCAAAAGTTTTAATTCTTCCTTAGTGGCCTTTTGCTCTGCGTTCCAGTTATTCAACTGCAGGGCAATGAGGATTCCCAATACTACCAGCACAATTTCACCTACAGCATAAATGAGGTAGCGCGTGAAGCGGTTCTGGGCGAGGAGGCGTTGGCGGATTTTTCTGAATAGCTTCATATCGTACTTCTTATTAATGTCAGGCAATGAGTGCTTCAGGTTTGTCTATCGGCCGGGATTTTTCCAGAGCAGCGGTCTCCAATCTGTCAATGGCCGTCAGCTGCTGTCTGATCCGGATAAAGCCAACAAGTAAAATGGCCACAATCAGTACGAGAAGAACCACCGCGAATGTGTAATGCCAGTTGAGGAATTCCCGTGCATAACCAACAGAGGCAGCACCTACCGATCGGCCTAAATTCGAAACCGTCATGTAGAGTGTAAATTGAGTAGCAGAAACTCGCGTCCAGCAATGAGCCATGCATATGGTGAAGACAGCGATTGTTGTGAATGTTGCGGTAGTGCGAATGGCGAAAACGCTAAATGAAGCCATCTTGAAGCCAAACCAATCCAACTGATAAAACAGAAAGAGCCCAAAAGAAACCACCCAAAGGATGAGGTAGATAAAAAGCATCTTTTTCTTTCCGAAGAAATCGACCAACGCTCCTGCGATGAGCATGCCTAGAATTCCACCAACCAGGCTAGCAGAAGCGTAGATATTGGAGTACTCGCCATTGTCCCACCCCAATTCCTGAATAGTGAACAGCGGAAATAAAGTGCTGCCATAAGCCAGGGCAAATCCAATCAGAAACATGATGCCTATTAGAATCAGGCTCGAAAAACGGCTAGCTACCCGATAGGTGTCACGCAGTATTTGCCAGAAGTTAGCCGGCTGTAAGATCTTGGACATTGTTGAAGCCTGACCAGTCGTCCAGGGAAGCCGCTTTTCTCCTCTTCTTTCCAGAAAATATAAGGGAACGAAAATGAGAATTGTTGTAAATGTCGCGGGCACAAGTAAGCCGGTAGAAAAGCCAAATTCATTCATCATAAAAGTTCCCGCAGCTAGTGACACGGATGTGCCGATCACCTTACTTCCCCACATCAAACCGTTGGCCCGAGCCTGTTCATTGAGCGGAATAATATCCACGGCCATGCTGTCTGTGGCAACGTCCTGAAAGCAGCCAAAGAAACTGATAATAAAGCCCATGGTCATGAGTAGTTCAATGTTTTGGAGCGGTTCAGGTACTGCGCTCATCGCCAAAAAGCTACCGACCAAACCAATTTGACCAAATATTACCCAGGGACGTTTCCGCCCCATAGATTTTATAGTAAATCGGTCCATCAGTGGTGCGAGGATCAACTTCAAGCTCCACGGCAGAGCTACCATTGCCACATAGCTTCCGATTAAGATCGATGAAATGCCATTCATGGCCAACCAGGCTGGGATAGCAAAAAAGGTGAGTCCCTCAGGAACGCCCTGTGCAAAGTAGAGCATTGAAAAAGTAAAGTATCTGGAACCTGCGCTCTCAGCCAGTACCGGCTTGAGCTGAAGGTCGGACTTCTTCGGTAGGAATTTTTTGATACGACTATTCACGATCTGGCAATTGGTGATTCTGCCGTAATTTCCGGTAAGGGCTTTTTCTTTCGGATTGCAACCCACTTAGAGTAAGTCATCTGACGCCAGATCCACTCCATAGGGCCGAACCTGAAAAACTTCAGCCAAAGGGTGCTGAACACTATTTGCCACATGAATATCAGAATGGCGATTCCCAGCACAATCGAAAACCCAAAGTCTTGCGTGAAACCGAGACCGATACCGTAGAAAATAAACATCCCAATTCCCGTCTGAAAGAGGTAGTTGGAAAGGGCAGTGCGACCAACTGGTGAAAACCACTTTAGGGCTTTCGGGCGCGATTTCACAATGAGTGCAATTCCGGCTGCATAACCACAGGCCAATGGAACGACACTCGCAGCGTAAAGGACGTATGACAAAAAAGTGTAGAAGGCGCTATTAAAGTTTCCAAACTCGAGCACTGATCGAAACACACTGAACGGTATACCAATGACCAGCCCCCAGATGGTTATCTTTTTGAGCAGTGCAGTATTCTCTAAAAGTCCGTTGCGAAGTATTTGCCGTCCGGCCCAGATGCCAATCATAAAAAGAGCGAGTATTTTGAAGAGCCTTCCTTCGAGTAGCAATAGCCCGAGACGCATGATGGGCAGACGAATTTGCATTTCAAACCACCTTGCAAAATTTTCAGTAGCCAATTGAGCACCTGGGTCGTACATTGGAAATTTCGTACCGGCAGTTTCCGGAATTATCAATCCCAACTTGGCTCCATATTGACTGACATAACCAAATAGCGGATAAGGATAAAAATTATCGGTGAAGTACATGAAACACCAGTGAACGATAGGCAGGAGTAGGAGCACAATGGCCCAGCAAATAAGGTTCCTATTGCTAAAATCTTTGAACAGGATCAAAACCAATCCAATGAGAGCATAGGTCGTGAGGATATCTCCCGGCCAGAAGAACACCAGGTGAATGCTGCCAATTAACAACAGCCCGAGCATCCTGCGGGTGAAAAATGGCACGAAAGGTCGGTTTCCATTTTTGAGCTTCTCGTATTGCACTGCGAAGCCGATTCCAAAAAGAATGCTGAAAATCGAATAGAACTTACCATCGATCAGTGTAAAAGAGAACACCTTTAGTGAGTAGTCAAGGTTGGCTGTAGGAAAACTCGCGGCCAACGCCTCAGAGTAAAAATACGTGCCGGAGAGGTAGGGGATATTGGCCAGAAATATGAATAAAATCGCTATTCCCCGAAGGATGTCGAGATAGAGAATACGGTTATTCTCCGCAATGGGCGCAGTGCCCGGGTTAGTATTTTTCACGGTTGGATTTGGTTAAGTCCAGAGCATAGATAGAATCCTGTGTAATTTGCTAAAAATAAATCAGATATCCGATTTTATTTTTGCACTGCGACTCTCCTGAAACCGATTTGGAAAAACTTTAACTATCCGGGCATTTTACTTCATTTTCTTTTATTGGCATCCACCGTGAGGCGCATCCAGGATTTCCTGATATTCTTCCTGGGTGAGATATTGAGGAGTGTAAGAGCTACCGAAGTTGGTCAATCCTTGCGTGAAGCCCTGCATGTGGTTTCCAGATCCGCAGAGGAGCTGCTCCAGCACCTGAATTAAATCGGCTTTGTTGGTGCTTTCTATGGACTGTCGCAAATCGAAGATGTCGAGGTCTTCTATTGTTGCGCCAACTGTGAGTGCAGCTACTTCGCTCTCTTCACCAATGATTATAAAATCATCGTAAAGCGACTGCAGGTTGGGATTCGAAAATTCACCTTCGGGAAGGATCTCGTAGTCAACTCCATAACTTGTGAGCAGAGCTGCGACTAACTCCATGTGGTTTTGCTCGCTGTTTTTGATGTTGGCAAATTGGTTGAGCCCCCAGTAGTTATCGAAATAGATGTAGGTATCTCTGGCGAGCTTCTCTTCCTCGAGCATAAAAAGAAGCATGTCTTCTTCTGATTGAGTCAGTGTGGTGGTCGGTGTGTTTTGTTGAACATTCACTACTTCATCGTTCTTTTTGCAGGATGTATGACTCATGAGTGCAACGCTGATCAGAAGCAGAATTGCAGGTTTTAGAATGGAGGTTTTCATGATTGTGAGTTTAATTGTTACCAGTCACTAAGATAACTTGTGGCCTGCCGGCTCATGGTGACTTAAGTGGCACAACGCTGAAAAAGACCGCTTTCAGAACTCTCAATTTGAGTACGAACTTACCCACTGAGAGGAGCGCTCTACCCGCAAGCCAGGCGCAATTCCTTTACCGCTGGCGAGGAATAATAATTGGAAGGCTTTATTAGAAAATTCGATTTCTTCAAAAAGAAAGAACATGAGCAAAGAAAAATCGAACCTCGAGAAATACAATGAGAAGCGCGATTTCCGATCTACAGAGGAGCCAAAAGGCAAAAAGAAAAAGAAGTCGGAAAATCGATTTTCAATACAAAAGCACGATGCATCCAATCTCCACTACGATCTGAGGTTGGAATACGATGGAGTGCTCAAATCCTGGGCAATCCCCAAAGGTCCGAGCACCGATCCCAGTGAAAAAAGACTGGCCATCAGAACTGAAGATCATCCAGTGGACTATCTGGACTTCGAAGGGAATATCCCCGAAGGAGAATACGGAGCAGGTACGGTTCTGCTGTGGGATGAGGGCACTTACGAAAACATTACGCGAAAAGACGGAGACATCCGATCGGTAGAAAAAAGCCTGGACGAAGGCCACCTGCTGTTAAATTTGAAAGGGGAAAAGCTGCAGGGCGGATACGCACTCACCAGAATTGACAGCGATGAAGGGCAGTGGCTTTTTGTAAAAATGGACGATGAAGATGCCGATGCGAGAAGAAAACCCACCAGTACCCAGCCAGACTCAGTGAAAAGTGGCAAAGGCCTGGATGAAATTGATAACTCATGAGCTCAGCACTTTCGAAAAAGCAACAGCAAGAAGCAGCAAAAAAGAGTCAACCCGATTGGATGGAACCCAGTTTAGCGAAGCTTACCAAAAAATATTTTTCCGATCCAGATTGGCTTTTTGAGCGCAAGCTCGATGGGCTGAGGTGCCTGGTTTTTAAGAAGGGTTCTGAGGTGGAGCTACTTTCGAGAAATAAAAAGCTTCAGAATGATTTTTATCCCGAGTTGGTGGAAGCTCTAAAAAAACAGGAACCCGACTTCATTGCCGATGGCGAAGTGGTGACCTTTAAAGACGATGTCAGTAGCTTTTCGCTTTTACAAAACCGCATGAATGAAAAAGATCCGGATGAAGAGTTGCTGAAGAGAGTTCCGGTCACTCTATACCTTTTCGACTGCATGTTCATTGATGGATACGACATCAGTTCATTGAACAATCGTGAGCGAAAGTCTATACTCAAAAAGGGATTGGAGTTTTACGACCCAATAAGGTATTTGCCGCACGTAAATGAGAACGGTAAAAAATATCACCAGGAGGCTTGTCAAAAAGGATGGGAAGGTATCATCGCCAAAGATGCCGGAAAGCCTTACGCCCACAGTCGAACGTCAAACTGGCTTAAATTTAAATGTGTTAACAGACAGGAGTTTGTGATTGGAGGATTCACCGAGCCTGAAGGTTCAAGGGTAGGGTTTGGAGCAATTTTAATTGGCTTTTACGAAGGCGACAAACTCCGCTATGCCGGCAAAGTGGGGACGGGCTTTTCTGACCAGGAGTTGGAAGAGATTCACAGTGAGTTTCATCAACTGGAGAGAAAAACGAGTCCTTTCGCTGACGAAGTTGATGAAGATACCGCTCACTGGATTACGCCAAAGGTCATTGCAGAGATTGGATTTACCGAATGGACAAACGATGACAAGCTCCGTCACCCACGATTTTTGGGACTTCGTCCCGATAAATCCCCGTCAGAAGTAGTAAAGGAAGAGGCAGAGTAAACACAAGTCTCGAAAAGAAAACAAAGAATTTTATGAAAGTAGACACCAGCAATTTAGACAAGGTTTTCTTTCCCAGGGCAGAGCTTACCAAAGGCGATCTCATCGACTTTTATGAAAGCATCTCTGACTTCATCTTGCCTCATTTAAAAGACCGCCCGCTCACTCTCCAGCGCTTTCCCGATGGCATTCAGGCCGAAGGGTTTTATCAAAAAGAGGCCGGGGATTATTTCCCGGAGTGGATCGAGACAAAGCAAATAAAGAAGGAGGGAGGCACAGTGAATCAAGTGATCTGTAACAACAAGTCTACCTTGAAATATTTGGTTAATCAGGGGACGATTAGTTTCCACACCTGGCTGAGCAAAAAAGAAAGCCTTCACAAGCCCGATATGTTTATCATCGACCTGGATCCTCCACAAGACGATTTTGAAATCGTCAGGGAATCGGCTTTTGCCCTCCACGAGTTTTTCAAAAAGGCGAATACCGAAGTGTTTTTAATGACGACCGGATCACAAGGCCTACATCTCGTTTTACCATTGCAGCCGGAAAGCGACTTTGACCATGTGCGCGAAGTAGGGAAGAAGCTCGGTGAAAAGATGACAAATGAGCACGCAGACCTTTTTACCACGGAGCAGCGGAAAGACAAAAGGAATGGCAAGCTGTATTTCGATATTCAACGGAATGCTTACGCACAAACCAGCGTGACGCCATATTCAGTGAGACCAATCGAGGGCGCACCCGTGGCGACTCCACTCAGTTGGGACGAACTAAAAAAGAGTGAACTCAACTCTCAGAGCTACACTGTTTCCAACCTAAAGAGAAGACTTTCGCAGAAGGAAGATCCCTGGAAGGGTATGAACAGGCATCGTATCAAAATTGAAAGCCTGGCGGAGTGGCTGGATTAAAGAGTTGTGTATTCTTAGTCTTCGCCAGCAATGTCAGAGAGGCTGTATTCGAAAGGTATTTTATTTCTTCTGGTGACCGCACCCGATTGTTTGACCTCCTCAAAAACTACCCGAAATTTGTCGAAGACATTTTCATTCTCAATCGAATTGACAACGATCTTCATCGCTTCTTGCCCGATCTCTTTCAGTTCGGCATCTTCTTCGGGGAGGTCTTTGCCGTTGATCAGGTTCACGACAAGATAGTAAGTTGAAGTGTCCTTGAAACTTCGCACATTCCATCTGATATCCGCATTTTCAAAGTTACTCAGCTCTTTCAGTTCAACTATGAGCTCTTCGGTATCTCGTTCGAATTTTGGCCTTTTCATCTCCGGCATCTTGCAGGACTGGAACAAAAACAACGAGATGGCAATTGGAAAAATCAGGCGAGTTAAGTGGATCATTTTATTGTTCATTTTCCCTGCGCTGGCCCCTGTCCCCTGAAGGGGTAGCTGCGCGCAAGATTTCGTTTATCGAATCTATTGATTTTTCAAATTCACTCATGATTTCTTTATTACTATATCTGTACTCAGTAACTCCCAAACTCTCAAGATGAGCTGTTCTTTCTTCATCTCTTTCTTTTTGCTCGGAAGAAAGATGATATCCACCATCTACTTCGATTGAAATGCGGAGCTTATGGCAGTAGAAATCTAATACGAAATTTCCCATTGGGTGCTGTCTTCTGAATTTATAGCCATGTGGTTTTCTCCTTAAATATTCCCAAAGCTTTTGTTCTGCTTGAGTCATATTTTCGCGAAGCTTAGATGCATTTCTGTAGATCTTTGGCTTTGCTCCATTGCTCATTCCCGATATTTTAAGTGGGTCTCGTTCCATCATTTCATTTCTTTAGAGATTTGTGTGAAAGCACGCCCCTTCAGGGGCTGGGGGCAGCGGAAGGCTTCCAAAACCCTAATCTTTACCAGCACAAATCCACCTACTGCATAGATGAGGTAGCGAGAGAAGGGGCTTTTAGCGAGAAAACGTTGACGGATTTTTCGGAAGATGTTGTTCATGTTATTCTTCATTTTCCCTGCGCTGGCCCCTGTGCCCTAAAGGGGTAGCTGCGCGCAGGATTCCTTACTCCGGAAATTGATGAATTCTGCTAAACGTTCGGGTAACTGTCGAGTCTGTGTTTAATCGATTCAGGATGATTTGGTCTTCATTGAAATCGACCTTCCAAAAATCTCTTTCGAACTGGTCTCCGTAGGGGATCAACTCAACTTCTGGTCGATGTCCGTTGACATTGTAAACACCATTAATTCTACCGGCTTGGGTTTGCATGACGAATCGTTTGTCCCACCTGAAGAAAATGTACTCTGCTTGATCTGTTGACTCCGATTGCTGGAAATAGGGGCCGTTGTCGGAGAGTTCGTCTAACTGCCAAAGTCCCAGAATCTGATCGCTATAAGTGAATGGGAGTTCATCTGTGCGCTTTAGAATTACTTCGACTTTCTGTCCTTCTTCAGTCCGCATCCAGGTCATTTCATTTTGTTTCACTGACACCTTGAATGGCTCATACACATCCTCCAACCCATTGGTCGACTTCAGGGCTAATTCGTTTGATTCTGGACTGAAGTTGTACTTCCCAAACGAATGAGAATACTTGCCGTTGCCGGACTCAAAGGTAGAGTCTGAATGGAATCGGGCCCACCTGGCATTAGGAGTCATTTCCTGATCGCCAACTTTCACGTTTTCCACTATCCACAATCCTTCGAGCGAAGGTTGTTCCCCACAGGCAAAAGCCAGAGTAGTGATTAAGAGAAGAAGTAATGCAGTCTTTTTCATGACATTAGTGGTGTTAGCTGTGAAGTAACATTCGTTCGAGCAATGGCTCTGGTTAATTTCAAATGAGCTAAAGATATGAAAGTGAGGGATAGGGAACGGACATGGCTAGCAATGGCAAGCTGTTTTAGTATTGAATGACGACTTGACGAATGAAGAGCAAAATAGAGAAGCAGGAAGTTATAAGTATGTAACTGAAGCATTTCTCAAGTGAATTGTGATTGAGGGAACGCGGACATTAATCAATTTCTTCTTTTGAAAGCATGAGCATCTTCTCGAAATTATGCAGCAACCAATCCACTTCAATTTTTGACTGATAGCAATTGTCGTTGGCCCTGGTTTCAACTAATTCACCGTCATTAAAGTACAGCTCATTTCTCATCTCAATCCAACCGCATGACCCAGGTCTGCTGTTATCCGCATAAAGCTCATGGATGTAGATCAACTTTTGATCTTTCAGGAAATAATCGATACTCGATTGACCAAAACTGTTTAGGACAGCAACAAACTCAACACGAGGTGATAAGTATATCCGCACTATTTCGCCTTCTGTAAGATAAACATCAGCCTTGTAAAGCTCCTTAGCGTTAGAAAATTTGTCAGTCAGCTCGACACTGTCAATACGAACTTGTTCCAGTGTTTTTTCCTGGCGGATCGTTTCAACCAACTGCTCGATCTTTTTCGTTTCTAGAGAATCAGTGGCTACGGCTTTTTGAGAAGCAGCTCCTCCCTGCTGGCCGATTGCGAAACCAGAAGACAAAAGGGTAATAAACAAAAGACAAACGCTAACTTTCATGATACTCTTTTCAAAAAGCTAAAGATATGAAAGAGAGGGAGAGGGGAGAAGGTGAAGCCGGAAGAGCCAAATGAAACGGAACGTTTTCGCTACCTACATCTTCGAATTTCCGGAATAAGTTCAAAGCAATTTCTCTCTTGCTTCAAAGGTGAAATTGCTATGTGTCCATCTTTGTTGTCGAGCTTAATTTTAGCTGGGTATATGACAATCTGATTATTATCGCTTTCGATCTCAATTACTTGTCCTGAGAATTCAATGTTGAAGTCTTCCGGACTCCCTATTTCCGTGAGTCCATTGAAAATAAATAGTTTAAGCTGTTGGAAGCTTGCCAATCTTCTTGTAAACTCGACTTCTAATTGATTTCCAGAATTCGCTGTACTAAACTGAATTGCCTGGACTTTGGTTGTGTCGAAACACTTCAATGTGGAGTCTACAATTGCCTGAATCTTTAATTCGTCAAATGGCACATCTTGCGAGTGCGCCAAAAAGTTGATACACAAAAGGAGCGATGTGAGTAGCATTTTCATTTTATTCAGTTTTCAATCGGTTGTTTCATCGGCTAATAGATTCAGCCCGAATCCAGGTAGACACACCATTGTGTTGGTTCGACAAGATTAAACTATCATTCTTAAATTCAATTTTCATGCTATCTTTTTCGACCGAAACTCCATCCAAGATCACTTCTTTTCTCGTTATATAAATTGAGTCATTTTCTATGCGATATCTCATTATTCCGTTTTCGCGTTTAGTAAATCCATTTTCCGAGATAATCACTATTCCTTTGGTTTTGAACTCTAGAAAATGATTCAAGTCCGTTTTCTCACCATTCTCGAAATAACTCACTGCTTTCCATTTCCCTATTATTTTGTCTTCTGCTTTTTGGCAAGCCATAAGACTAAGAGTTGCTATGAGTATTAGAAACAGTCTCATTCTAATGTGATTATTGAAACGGTTTGGCTATGCGGATTATCACGGAGGCTTTACATAGGAGACGATGATGCCAAACGTTTTTTATTTTTTTCTTATGTCAATCCCAAACACGATTGCCAATAATGCAGCACATTCATGAGCAAGTCCATTTAAGTCAAACTCATGTCCGAGGTGAAGAATCTTACTTTCATTGTGAACGTATGACCTACAATACTTGATCTCTTTTACTCCGTCAGGTTTATTAAAAGAATTACGAATTGATGCCGCATAGTCAATGAACCAACCTATTCCTTCTTCTTCTGTCAAGATATCTGCAAGTCTTTCGTCAATGTGGGTTAGTGAGTTTCTTACTTCTCTGTCAGTCAATATTTCTGGTTTGAAATTCTGATCATCACATAGCTTCTTGACGTATTCAAATCTTTCAAGTCTTAGTTGAAATGCCGTTTGAGATTCAAGTCGAGATTTGTGACGGTTTCCATTAAATAAAATCTGAGACGCTATACCCGCTTGGGCACAAAGATCTTGAAGTACTGGAGCAATGTTTTGATCGGTAAATACTTTATTTCCTTCTTTAGGTCCACAAATCTGAAATAAAAATTTTATTCGTGCTAAAGTGGCTTGCAATGCTGACGAGCCTTGAGTCAAAATAACATTCTGCACAGTGCTAATGTCTCGGTCAAATATTACCGGTCGTAAACTATAAATTGAAGCAGGTTCGTTCATTTTTTAATGTTTGGCAACGGCTCGGCTAAGAAACGTAGGGATTTCGGAGCGATTACTTGTCCACCGAAACCGAAGTTTGCTAAAGGAACGAACCTTTCTGAAAGCCTTATCTGCTCTATGTTTTCTTAGCCATTGTTGTAGCTAGTTTTTTGTTTTTCAAAATCCTGTTATTTGTCCTGTGGCTATTAACATTGTCATGCATAAAGAGACAGATAATATCGGTCCAATTATCATCACTGCAGTCAGTCTTACCATGCTTAAATTGTCCGTTTTCAAAATATTTTCTTTCAACTTTTTAATAGTCAATATCGGTACAATAAGCCACATAGAACTGCTAAAAAGAAGAATATTTCCAATTGTCGAAATTTCGGTGTAAGTATCAGCAGTAACATATCCAAGTACAACTAAAGTCAATGTTATAACTGCGGCAGCTATCAGACTAATTTTATTTTCGCTTTTCCTGCCAATCAACCATACTGAAACAAACAGCAACGGGGGTAAAACAAATAATAGGATATCGGTCATTTTTTCAAATTAGCTACAACTGTCGATAAAGTCACATGTCACTTTATCCAAATGTATCGACAATCTTTTAAGTCCTTTTAATTCAGCAAGAAAACCTACCCGATAGCGCAGGTCGCAGTTTGAGAGTATTGCAAATTTCCTGGCAGCATCTGGTTAATGTTGTTTCTTCTGTGACCAATTTAAGGCTTTTGGAACTTTCTGAAAAATGGAGTGGGAGAGAAGGGCTTTTTAAGGAACCTCAATCCTATGATTGTTATAAAACAGTGTGTTGGTGGTTTCATCCAATCGGTAAACCTCCACGCCTTTGTCTTTGATCAGAAGTTCGTCTACATGCAAAGTGGCTTTGGAGTTCTCCTTTCCTTTGGTGACAATGTAAACGCGGCTTTGCGGGTTTTGCACACTAAAAGTGCCTTCCACCAACGACCAGTTGCCGTTGATCACTTCGGCATTCACGGGGAAAAATGTGGTGCTATGCCACTCGTCTTGCTGCTCATCGTACTCTTCGATGATCAGTCGAAACCACAGGTTGAGCGCATCTGGAACTCCGTTGTACATCCACACGCTCAGGTCGTAGTCGCGGCCTTTTTCAAACGTGTTTGGCGGAAACTCGGCCAGGGTGTTTTTGCCTTTTTTTACAGAGACAAAACTGCCGGTGCCCCGAAATGCGGTGTCCGATTTCGATTTCTCAAAACTGTCGTAGTACAATAACGAGCTGGAGTCGGAAACCAAAAATGAGTTTTGACGGCTTAGGTCCGGCAGCTCCTCGCGAAATGCTTCAAGGCGTTTTTGACGGTCGTCACTGAACAGCTTCTCGTATTCGATTTCAAGCAGTTCGAAATCGCCTCCTTCGTAAATCGATTTGCCTTTTTCGAGGATAATTTCTTCGTACTTCGAAAACTCTGAACCTGTTTTTAGAATCAAAAACGGGCGTGTGCTCTCAAAGTCATCCGCAATTTTTTTCTCGTAGTAATTCGGTGTCACGAGCTGAACGATTCTCTTGCTCTCCTCGATGGAAGTGCGCGTGAGATTAGCGCAGACGTTGGGAATGCCGGTGTGGTAAGACAACAGCATGGACTTGGTGACAGCTGCATCCTGCCTGGGGCGGGCGTAGCTTTCAGATCCCTGGTAGTAGAAGGGCATTGCAATGATCGCCTGATATTTTTTTGGATCAATCGTGCTAACAGCCTTTTGAAAATCATCTGGAAGTTGATCCTCGTCAAACAAGTTGGCACTGCTGGTGATGTCTTCCGAAACGGGCTTGTGGTAGTGATAACCTTCCATCAGGTAGGTCGCCACGAAAACAAGAATCGCCACCGCGGCCATGGCTTTTTTGTCTCTTCGCCACCAGCTCAAAATGATCTTTTGAAAAACTGTTGCCGCGAAAACGGTGAAGACAAAGTAGAACGGCCAGACAAATCGGCCTGTAGCTCGAAACTGCTTGAAAATCGGGAACGTTTCTACAAGGCTGGGAATTTGCCTGAATGGGATGGCGAGCGCAAAAAGCAAAACTACAAACGCGGCAATCAGCGAGATGTTGAGCGGCTTTTTGTCAAAAAACCTGCTGAGCAGTCGCCTGGCTTTTTTACTGAAGATGCTGACTAGAGAAGCAAGGACCAGAAATACGAAAAAGAGCGAATTAAAAATCCCGAGGTAGCCTCGAGCTTCCCACTCCAATTTGATGGCACCACCTGAGAGTTTGTCGAACAGCGGCCAAAGTGGTTCTTCGGGCGGTATCAGCACGTCATCGAGTTCGGCATTGTAGAGGAAAAACCCAGATGGATTGTCGGTCCTGCCGGTGTGTGTGTCAGTCAGCATCACGTGCAGATAAAACAAAATGACCGGCAGGGCAATCGCCAAAACCAGGAGAGCGAATTGCCGAATTTCTCCGCTCTTTCTTCGTTCCAGCAAAAACTGAACGACTGCAAACGAAATCAGAAATGCCGAGACGATAATTCCGAGGTAGGCGTGAATCAGCATCCAGAAGAGGTTATTGGCAAGGAGCAGAAGGTACCAGTGCCAGTTGGGTTTTTGTCGACATTTCAAAATCAGCAGCCACGACAAGGGAATCGCCACGCTGTAGGAAAGCGCAAAGTGTCCGCCAAGCCGAAAGAGCTGAGGAGCGAGAATCGCAATGCAAAAGCTGAAGACAACGCTCAGCCACCTGTTCGATTTGAGGTTCACCAAAACCAGGTAAATCACAGGGAAGGTGAGGAGGATGGAGAGGATCAACAGCAGGTTGAGAATCCCGACCGAATGACTTTCGAAAAACGGGCTGACGGACGACAACGACTTCACTGCGTTGGCCACAATTGGGTGGCAATCGGTGTAGAGGTAATTTTCTCCGTAGGGAAAGTTCATGCCCTCAAACTCAGTGTAAGAGCTGTCGTGCCGAATGTGGTAGGCGTAGGTGAAGTAATTTTTGATGCCATCGCCCGTGGTGCTAAAAATGTAGTCGTTGGGACTTTTGAGAACTTCGTCATAAAACGAAAAAACATACACGATGCCCAGCAGCAGAATGGTAAGAAAAGGCAGGTAGGTTTTGTTTGTTGACTTCACTAGAATGACGAGTTTCAGTTATCGGATTATTGAACTAGTTCCCAAATCAATTTGAGATCGGTTTTGGGTTTATTCACGAATTTTTCAAAATCATTTTGTTCCCCTCTCCTTTTGTCTCGACTCCGCTCGACAACCGTCAATCGCGCGTTGGCCGATTCTCGAGCGCGGTTCTTGAGCCGGGTCGATAGAGAGTCGAGAGATGTGTAAAGAAATAGTTGAAAATTAGCGTTCAATTTACAATCAGGATTAAATCAATAATCGATTTCACTTAATTTTTTAGAAGCTGCAATTTACAAGAGTAAGGATTTGATAGCGATTGATTATTCTTTCAACCCTGCTAAACTTTTGAACTGCTCTGATCAAAGTCAGACACATTGTTTCTCAAAATATCCAAAATTCGAGAGTAGATGATATTGGAAAGGTTCCAGTTGTAGCCTTTGATACTGGTAGGTCCGGAAAACTGAATGACCACTGCATCTATGTCTGGATGGTATCTGGCGATGCTCTGATAACCGGGAACCAATCCGGTGTGCCCGAATTTATAAATGGAGGAGTAAATCTCTTCCTCATTATTGTTGAACAGTTTCCCTTCGTTGAGGGCTCTGATAAACTTCGCCAGGTCTTCGGCAGTGCTAATCATGCCGACATTGTCGTACTTCAGGTCGTGAGGATAGCCTTCATGATAACCGCTCATGACAAGGTTGGTGTCGACATCATCTAAGTACTGGTAGGTGTTTTTCAGCTCCAGTGGATCGAGAATTTCAACTTTCACGAATTCAAAATAGTTGTAGCCCAAAGCCCTGTCCATGAGTTCGCGGAGCAACAAGTAGTTCGTGTTGCTGTACTCGTAGTTTTCACCAGGTTTGAAGTTTGCTGGAAGACCCAAAACCAGATTCAGTTTCCCCTGATAAGTTTCTTCAGGCGAGGCCCAATAATTTTCAGTGTCGGTATAATTCGGAATTCCGCTTCTGTGCTCAACCAGCATTTTTATGGTGATGCGATCTGCATACTCGATTTCCCCTTCGAGTTCAGGGAAATGTCGTGAAAGTTTGTCGTCAATAGAGATCGTACCACGAGCGGCCAGTTTTGCAATTGTCACGGCCACGTAAAGTTTACTGATGCTTGCTATTTTGAACAGAGCATCTGGCTTCGCAGGTATTTTATTCTCTCTATCGTGCCAGCCAGCGGCATACTGCTCGGTGCCATTTCCAGCTCGATCCACGTAAACGATCATTCCAGAAAACCCCAGCTCGATTCCCTGATTAAGTTGTTCCTGAACCGTATCGGGTAGTGGCAAAATCCACGCTTTCACTAAAAGCCAGGGGACGAAAAACAGGGAGACTACAGCTCCTAGCAATAAGGCTATTCTGATAATGGACCTGGTTGTTTTTTTCATCTTCATCAAAAAAATTGGGTCATCTAAAAGTACATTATCGGAACCGATACCCTACATTAAGTTGAAAGGCAAGGTTCAATCCGAGTTCATCGAAAAAATCGTTTGTGGCAAAGCTAGGGTAGGGGATTTCAGATTTTTTGCTGTACGTGAAGATTCCGAGACTGATATTGGTTCCGAGGTAAATGTCATTAAATGCATTGATTTGAAAGCCATAACCTCAGTTTAGGAAAAGATAGTGGTAAGCAATGAAATAGTAGGTTGGAAGTTTTTCATATCGTAAGTATTAATGCAGCACTTTTCTAATTCATGATCTCCTTCTCAATAAATCTATTCTGCGCCTCATTTTGAACGTGTTTAGAATTTTCAAATAATCTACTTTCCTTCAGTGACGGGAATATTTTAGTTGCTCGTTTAATCATTTTTTTGCCAGGGAAAAGAATGTCCTTTTTGGCTGCGAAAAGAGTTATCGGAGTTGAAATCTTTTCTGCCTTTTTCGAATCAATAACCGGCACTGGTGTGAAATCCATTTGAAACTCAGGAATCACTTTTTGAAGGAATGCCAATGCAAACTCATCCCTTTCGGTGAAAAGGTTGGATAAAAACTTTTCTACTTGTTGCGTCTTTCTCGATTTCATAAATCTTTTCATTGGAATAAAGACTTTGAACAATGCTTTTAAGGGGTTGCCATTCACAATGTAGGCTGGGGCTGACAAGTACACCTCCTTTATTTTGCTTTCATCATATTCCAGCGTTTTTAAAATTACCAGTCCACCGAAGGAAAAACCCGCCATGGTTACCGACTCAAGATTGAGCTTGTCAATTATTTCATTCATCCATTTTCCATAGGAATCGTCTTTCATGCTGGGTCTCGTTTCTGCGCTTTTATTGGGCTGCGCAATAACGTCTACAGCGTAAACCCTGAACTTCCGACTCAGATTAGGGTAGGTTTCCAGTGCTACGGGTGCGCAGCCATTGGAGCCGTGCACAATGATAATCGGTGGATTCAATGGATTTCCTGTAGCTATGATGTTTGTTTTGCCAAAGCTTGTCTCAACTTTCAGATATTCAAAGTCTATATTGAGTTCATCTAGTTTTTGGTTGTAGAGACATAAGATTTCGTTTTTGCCCTGTTGCGATTTGAATAGTGATTTCATGATAATTTGATTGAAGTGAAGGCTAAGAATGAGAAACGGTTATAATGACATTACCTCGCTTATGACCTAGCTCCACATAATTATGAGCTTCAGCCATTCTCTCCAGTGGAAACACTTTATCGATAACAGGTTTTAGTTTGCCACTTTCTACTAGTTCTCTGAGTTTTAAAAATGCTCTTTTGGGAGTTTTTGGAACCCCGTTGTCGATGGATAGATACTTGCCACCATCAGCAAGTGCACCTTTGCTCTTTTCCTTTAGGGTGGATGTCTTACTTTTCCCAACCGCGTCTATCACATATTTATATGTGCCCAATTTATCTTCTGCATTTGCAGCGGTATAGTCAATAACCTTGTCTGAGCCTAAAGAGCGGACCAGTTCAATGTTTCTCCCGCTGCAAATGCTGGTTACTTGAGCTCCAGCATTTTTGGCAAGTTGCAAAGCTGCGGTTCCAATGCTTCCAGATGCTCCATAAATAAGCACTTCATCTCCTTTTTTCATTTCAGTCTGATTTATCAGGTGAGAGGCTAATAACCCTCCATAAGGAATAGCAGCAGCTTCTTCAAAACTCACGTTCTTAGGCTTGGCAGAGATGTTCCAATCCTGCGGCAAGCAGATAAACTCTGCATATGATCCAAAGCGATGTTTCATAGATGAAACAGAACCGTAAGCAAAAACTTCATCTCCAAGATTAAATGAAGTAACCTTTGCACCTTTACCTAAAACCACACCCGATGACACCATTCCCAAAATTGGATTTCTTGGTTTGCCAAAACCAAAGATGAGTTGAAGTATTAATTTGGGAATTGGAGGCTCGTTTAGCTTCCGAATAAGTACATCACTTGTTGTAACTGAAGTGGCTTTTATTTTTATCAGCACCTCATTGGCTTTGGGTGATGGCTTTTCAAAACTATCCATCACAAGGTTTTCAGGACCTCCATATTTTAAGCATCTTATCGCTTTCATATTATATTTTTTAGTTTTCTGAAGGCTCCAGAAAATAGGGTTATCTCTGTCAAAAACAGGATCTTGAAGAGAGGGTGCCTTCTGTGCGAGCTTTGACAGATCATTCAACTTTAATAGCCTGACAGACCAGGAACTGTACGTCCTGACTTGTCAGGCTATTTTTTAAAAATTCACTCCTACGTAAATATTTGGCTCAAAAAGAAAGTAATCTCTCCACTTATTGTCCAACTGCTCGAATCCATCAGGAGCATTGTTGTCAAACATCCAGTGCTGACAGTGGACCTGAGGTTCTATGAAAATTCGTTTTTTCTTGCCAAATGCAATATGGTAGCCCAAATGATAGGAATTATAGACCTTAAAACCATTACCGATTTTATTTCCATCCAGATCCAAATAGGTTTGAAACTGCGGTAAAACTTCAACAGTTCCAAATAGACCTTTCCATAGCATACGTTGATACGTTATACCTACTCCTGTTTCTCGAACGTGTCCTGGGTAGAATTCACTTTCTGTTTCTAAAACATCCAAAAGACCGTCCCACCATGTGATTCCCATTGGTTGAAACAATCGCCATGTGGCAAATTTCACACCTATGATATTTTTATTATCCAGATTGCGTTTTACATGGAGTTCAATCATTTGTGTGTTTTGTCTATCATTCCAAGAATCCCCGATAGGATCTGTGACAATAAAATAAGGTAAACTCACCCTCCACTTATGGGCTACTTCAGGATCTTTATCATCCGATGAGCTAGTTTGGGCAAAAGCACTTAGGGTGCAAAAAATTAGAAGAGTTGTAATTAAATTTTTCATGATAATTAATTTTTACTTTTAAAATTCAGATTTTTAAAAAGCAGCTCTCCTTTTGTTATTTGTTTTGGTTAAGGAGATAGGAAGTATCAACTGATGATATTTTCCCTGCCATATCGTTTTGACAATGCAAAGATGAAGTGGAAAAGAAGTTGAATCGTCCTGAAATGAAATTCCGAACTTAAAAGTGAGATTTGGAACTTTTTGAGCAGGCCTAAATTTGATTAGACTTCAGCCAGGCTTTAGGTGTCATCCCTTCGTTTTTCTTAAAGAAAGAGTTGAATACTGTTTTAGAATTAAAACCGCTGTCGTAGGCTAGCGCTAAAAGAGTAAGGTGGCTATTGGCAGGATTTAAAGCATTTTCTTTGAAGTTCTCCAAACGAAAACTATTGACATATTCATTGAAGTTTTGGTCAATTCGTTCATTGATCAGCCAGGAAAGCTTGTTGCTACTAATATTCACGTTTCCTGCGACCTCGCGTAGAGATAAAGATGGATTTTGAAACCATCTATCTTCTTTCATTCCTTTGCCAACCATCTCTAAAACCATCTCTATTTCAGTATCTGACATCATGGCTTTAGGAGGAGCAATTCGTATTTGCTTTTCGGGAATGCGAGGTATTAATTCTTCCCGGAAAGCAACTTGTACTAAATCCTGGAACCTCTGATATTGGTGTAAAGGTTTAAGCAGCGGAATATTCATAAAGTTTATGATCTGACCGGTTCGCATCCTGATGTTTTCCTCCAAAAAATCCAACGCCATTTCGTGTTTTTCTAGATGGACCAACAAAAAAAGTTGCCAGGGAAAAAGCGCTGCCCCTATTTCTTCTTTTATCATCAAGCCCACCTTACTGATATCAATATCGACCTTGTCTTTCGGGTTGACCAACTTGTACAATATTCTACATTCTTCTGGTCTTTCTGCCAAAGGAGTTTTATCCAAGAAATCATTTAGCTTTTCGTAATCTCGTGTAAGAATTAAACAAAGTTGTTTTAACGCGATGGAATGTGTAAAATCTGGATTGATGCCCAATGAAGTCTCTATGCATTCGAGAGCTTTCGGGTAATCCTCGTTTAAATAATGAATGTTAGCTTTGGTAAAATAATGGTTGTGGGATAGGGGGTTTATTTTCAGTATGTTATTAGTGTGCCAGAGCGCTTTTTCAAAATACCCTACTGCTGTATACAATTCGATTAATCCTTCTTCTGCTTCAGTGTAAGATGGATTAAGAGCTAATGCTTTTTGAAAATATTTCTGCCCATTGATGAAATCCCAGTGTCCCCAAAAGGACAATGTAGCTTTACAAAAATCACCTACATAGGATCTCTTATCAAGATTAAAACCTTTATTGAGTTTCTCTGCTGACAGCTGCAACAAATCTTTATTATTACCCCACGATCCGGCCATGGCATAACAGTAGGCCAAACCAAAATAAGGCAATGCAAATGAGGGATCAATCGATACACATTGTTCATAGAGTCCTATGGCATTTTCGATTCCTGGTCCATCCCACATTAAATGCTGATAGCGACCTTTAAGATAAAGGTTGTATGCCTCCAGATTTTGAGTGGGCTTTTCAATTAAATGTTTCTGGATATTGAGGTGGCCAAAATTTTCCCGAATCTGGTCAGCAATGCGTAAACTTATTTCGTCTTGAACTGCGAATATGTCTTCCAACTCCCGATCGAAATTCTTTGACCAGAAGTGTGTGCCATCATCAGTACTGATTAGCTGTACTGTGATGCGAACTCTGTTCTCAGCTTTCCGGACGCTTCCTTCCAAAACAGTGCTTACCCCCAGTTGATCACCGATGGTTCGCACGTCTATGTTTTTGTTCTTAAAGGCAAAAGAGGACGTTCGGGCAATTACTTTCAAGCCTTTCACTGTGGTCAGGGCGTTGATTATTTCTTCCGTAATTCCATCGCTAAAGTATTCGTTATCAGGGTCAGAACTCATATTGACAAAAGGGAGAACTACAATGGACTTATTGGATGATGATATGGACACCTGGTTGCTCATCTTCTGAGATACTTTAACTGGCTTTTGCTTGCTGATACTGGTTTTTCAATGATTATCTCTTAGTTGGCTACAACGCCTCCTGGCCAGGGTAGGTCCGCCAGTCCAAAGTTTTATTTGACTACAATATCTTCAATAATAGCGTTCAGTCCGCAATTGCTCTATCAATTGTTTTTGCCAGTTATGGCAACAGACCCGAAAAACAGCAAGCCCAGGCCGGCAAGAATCAATGCGATCCCAAAAATTCGATTTGTCCTGCTACTCTGCGACATTATCTTCCAGTTCCAGTAAAAGGTGTTTGCAGGCATTGTCTGTACATCTGCTAATTTGGAGTTTACCGCCTGTTATTTTTTCTCTGATCTTGTGCATTGTTACTGCTTTTCCGCCAATCACAATGCAGGTCATTTCATTTACATGCTTCTCTGTGTAGTCTGCTAAACGCGCTGAAGCAGGTTCCGTCATGCTCAATAGCAGTTTTATTCTTTTGTCTTCCTGTTCGATGCTATCGGGCTTTTGCGAAAGAGTCAGAGGAACAAAGTCCGAAGTGTCGACTTCTATGAATCGCGGTTGGTCTGTTGTGTTTTCATCCAGAAAGTCGTGACTGTAACGAATCACCTTACCTTCAGTGGCATGAGCTGAGGCCGAATCTTGCCAGGTGTTCAAAATCAGATAGAATCCATCGGCTATTTTCTCCTTTTCCGAAGACGTGTTTTGAAAGCTGACAGATTGCACTTCCTTTTTTTCAGTTTCTTCACTCGTAGATTGATGATTGTTCTCACATCCAAATAAAATGGTAGTGAAGCAGAACAAGAGAGCGATTAGATATCTCATTTTGACTTGTTTCGATTTGTGTTTTGAAAGAAGCTCACAAATTAGCAAAAACCTGATTCCATTTCTTACAGAATGTTTGGCAGCAGACAGAGCCAGCAATTTATCGGATGGAACTTATGGCTTTACTGCTGAAAAAGTTCTCGCCTTCCAGTAGTCATCCGGTTCTGGAATTCCCTTCACATTGAAGTCGTGGAGCCAGTAGCCGCTCAGACTGTCACCTTCGACCGAAAGATACAAATCCAGAAACATGGGCGTGACGGCAATCAGGTGAATAGTGTCGCTGGGCGTATTCGCCAAGATCACCGGAAAAGACTTTTTCTTTCTGCTGCGCTTGAAAGTGAGTTGGCCGGTTAAGATGCCATCCTCGTCAGTCCTCAGGCTCAATTTTCCGCGACTTCTGCGATCTCTCAAAGAAGTGGTTTTAATTTTCCACTCGCCAGCAATCTCCTGCTGTGCCTGATTTTGTTTATCGGTTTTGTCCTTTTCGTGAAGAAAGATTTCCGGGATGTTTTGAGCTTCTCTTTCATTGAAAAAAATGTGATCGCCCGTGTTGCTCAAAAAGGCAAATACTAGTTTTTCATCGGGGTAGATCACAAGGTGTCCTCTGGCTGAACTCATGCTGCCTCCGTGATAAACGATCGGAGTGCCGAGTCGGCTTTCGCCCGTTTCCCAACCCAGTCCGTAGTGGGTTTCCGAGCCGTCTGCCAGTTGTTGAGATTCAAACAACTGATCGACTGTCTCTTCGCTGAGGTAGTCCTTAGTGAGCAAAGCATTTCCCAGCTTCACCAAATCTTCAGCTGTGGAGAGGTAGCCTCCACCGGCATACATGAAACTTCGATTGTCTTCCGGAGCTAAAACGCGTCCCTGTTTTTTGTCGTGGATGTAGAATTTGGTAACGTTTTCAGGTTGATTGTTCGGATAATCGAATGCCGTGTTTTCCATTCCGAGCTCGCTCCACGTCTTTTCCATGATTTCGAAGAAACTGTTGCCAGAAGCTTTTTCCATTACCGCGCTCAAAAGCACCCAGCCGAAGCTAGAGTAGAGGTAGTCGGTGCCAGGTTCAAAAAGCAGTTCGTCATCCTGAAAGCGTTCCAGGGAAGCGGATACAGTGGGGTAGTGAGTTGAATTAATTGTTGGGTCGTCTGCCGTGTAGTGCCTGATTCCCGAGGTGGAAGCTGCAAGCTGTCTCACCGTGATGGGAAATTCTTTCTCTGGAAAGTCGGGGAGGTAGTGGCGGACGTTTTTGTCGAGGTCGATTTCGTCACGCTCGACCATTTTTGCCAGCGCCACCGAAGTGAGCGACTTGGAAATGCTGGCGATGCGAAATTTGGTGGTAGGAGTAGCCGGTGTTTCGCGCTCGAGATCGCTTTGTCCAAAAGCTTCGGACCACACCAGCGAACCGTTTATCGAGACTGCAACCTGCACGCCAGGCGTTTGTGTTTGCTTTTTGTGCTGTTCGATTAAAAACCTGGCTTTGCTAATGGCTTCGGTGTAATCCTGAGCGAAATTGATTTGAAAGCTAAAAGCTGCAAGAACGACTAAAACTGCTTTTTTCATGGGACCCAAGACCGATTTTTGGTTAAAAGTTTTGCGAGGCTAAACTAACTCAACCGGCCAACTCTGGCAAGGCGAGTCTTTTTGATGTTGTTGAATTGGAGTAGGGAGATGGGGCATATTAAATGGATGTCGTGTTTGGATCGATTTAGCGCTTCCACCTTATTTTTACAGCAGAAATTTTTTCGAGTTCAAGCCTTTCGTTTTTCAATTCCTCAAAATCATTTTTCAAATAAAAACCCAGAGGAGATTTATAAAATTCGCCATTCTGCTTTCTGTCGTTGTTGTGATCTATTACCCAGCCATTTAACTCGTCTTCTTTTTCTTTAGCACGATTTAGAAGCTTGGTCCCGAGTCCTTTTCCCTGAAGAGTGGAGTCCAGAATAATTGCAAACCATTTTTCTCCATTGCGAATGAAATCAAAGTACCAACCACGCACTATTCCGTTATTGTCTTCCAGTAAGACATGTGATTGATTGGTCAAGTTTTTCAGGTAATCATCAAACTCATCGACAGATTTGTAAGCCAGTTTTTCGGGGT
The DNA here is from genome assembly GCF_049334165.1 of Halocola ammonii. Classification (NCBI taxonomy): domain Bacteria; kingdom Pseudomonadati; phylum Bacteroidota; class Flavobacteriia; order Flavobacteriales; family Halocolacceae; genus Halocola; species Halocola ammonii. The sequence goes on along the minus strand of NZ_JBEGHD010000014.1, from coordinate 43,743 downwards.
ACTCGTTATTCCAAAGCCTGAAGACTTCCTTTTTCTCGATTTCTGATAAGTATTTTAATGCTTTGAATTTCATTGGGGACTAATCGCTTCAGCAATGCTTTTTCCGTCTCTTTACATGAAATTTCGAAGAGTTTGATTGATGGTTTTACAAGGCAGCGATTGTTGTATGCCGCTTCTAATCATTTAATAATTCAATGACTTCTTCAAGTATTTCATTTATCAGACCTCGCTTGTCTCTTTCAAGCACATAAACAGCAATGGACGTTTTTAATTCAGGGAAATACAAAACTCGTGTGCCCCAAAAACCTCCGTGCCCAAAAGCATTCAACCCATCATAACTGTAAGAACTCAGACCGAAATAATAACGGCTTGGTTCAGAATCTCTCGTTGGGATTTCGGTATAAATTAAATTTAGAACTGCAGTGTCTTTGATTATTTCATTGTTGAATAGCCCGTAAGCAAATGATGCTAAATCGTGAGTAGTGCTGGCAATCCCTCCTCCTCCATATAGATCAACTGAAATATCCAACTCATTCGAATCCCAGTTGTATTCACTCCAATATTGATGAACTAATGCTTTAGTGCCTTTTGGCTTCCCTTCGAGAGTCGGAAACCAGGTGTTGTCAATACCCAATGATTCATAGCGAAGAAGCTCTCTCATTGCAGTATAGAAAGGTTGTTCGGTTATGTTTTCAATTATTTCTGTTAACAAGAGATAATTGGCGTCAGAGTAACTAAAAACTGTTTCGGGTTTCCCGAGCGGTGGACCAACTTTTATGGTCAGTGCCAATTGCTCATCACGAGTCCATCGATGCTTCTTGTTGACATTGATAGAATCAATATAGGCCTGATTGGCATAGTCTTCAATCCCGCTTGTATGAGACAACAAGTGCTTCACCATAATGGAATCCAGATTATAACCACCCTCAATGAATAAACTTCTCGTTTTAGGTGTTAGCAGATTTTTGATAGGTTGGTCGATTGATAATTTTCCATTTTCAACCAATCTTAAAATCGTAGCTGAAACATATGTTTTTGTATTACTGGCGATTAGTGCAGGTTGGTCTGGTTCTAAATTAGTTTTATCTGTCGTATTGGTATATCCAATTGCTCCGCTCCACGAGATATTTCGTTCGGGAGATTTTACACTGATCATGATTCTAACGGAGCTTTGGTTTGAAGCATAAATTGAATCAATTATTGCTTGAATATTCGATTCTACAGATTGAGCACTCACTGAATTATTGAGAAGTAGAATACCTATCAATAAAATTTTGAAAACCTTCTTCATGTGGTTGTTTCTTTAAGTAGCATAAAACATTTTGTCTATCCTGCGTGCCCCTGGAATGATGGGAAGAATACCTTGTTAGTGGCAGTTTTATTTATCTATTCCAAATTCAAGTTGTTGCTTGTATTCATCTTCATCAAAATAGCCTTTTGATTCTTGAATCAATCCCTGGTTTATAACCCACTCTTCAAAACCACTAATTTTAACTTTATTACCCGTTCCATTGGGTGCGTCATTTGTTCCAGTCAGTGTCCAATAGAATCGAGTTTTGTCCGATTTGGTTATTAGACTGTCCAAGGACACCACCATGTCCGGAAAAGCATCCATAAAACCTTTCACAACATTTGTTATCGCTTCAGTACCCACTGCTGGTTCCCCATCATTCACCTGAAGAAATCCATCCTCAGCGAAAAAAGAAGATACAAAACTGGGTCTTTGGCTACACCATACCTGAGCGTAGCTTCTGGCAAAAACTTCCAAATCAAATTTTTTCAACTCTTCTGGTAAGCGCGTGTTTGTGAACGAGATGTTAATGAATTTCCATTCACCATCTTCCTTGATTAGTGTGAAATTGTCGATGTTATTTGTCCTTGGAACACCGAAAGTATGTAGGGTCGCATCAGCCCAAACAAAAGCGATTTGTCCTTTATTTATAAGGATTTTGTATTCATTCACAGGTTCGTAAAAAGGCTTCCTTTCTCGGTGTTTTTGTGATTCAAAATATTCACCAATTGTGATAACGGAATTTTCCGAGACTCCATCTCGAACTACCGCACTTCCCATGTTGGCCTTGTCTGAAATGATGGAATCCAAAGTTTGAAAATCAGAATTACCCACAGCAAACAAGAGCTTTTCTACAAGGGTGATTAGCTCTAGTTCCTCAGTATTCCAGGCCTTTTCCTTTTGAGCATCTAAATTCTTTTCAATTTTAGTTGAACTGGATTGACAGCTAAAAAAGAAGCAAGCAACAATTACAAGAGGAAATATTGCAATACGCATTGTCTTATTCATAATGGGATTTTTTTGTTGTTGACAACGATCTTTTCTAACTACAGTACTTTACAGTGGTGTTTTAAAGTCAGGAAGTTAAACTATTTAGAGAAGCAGAACCGAAACAAACTGGAATTGTGGTTATAGTTCATGCTGAAAAGCCGAAATAAGGTCAGATTGCCAGGGCTTTCATTTTAGCCCCTGTGTTTGAGATTGTTCTGAGCTATCGTAAAGTTTGAATAAAAGCTAGAGATATGAACTTCAGAGATGTAAATGCTCAGGAGATTCCAAGTAGCCTCGCGAAGTTGACCACAACCCAACAGCCCAACACCAACTACAATGACATAAAAGAGTATAGAAAAATATTATTTATTACTTTTAGAGCAAGCTGAGGGCTTTACATAGGAGGAGGTGTTGTGCTTTCGTTATTTTTTAACTCTTCATTAATTTGTTGAATAATTATGGATGTCTCAGTTTTTATCCTTTTTAAATTGGCCATAGCACTTTCTTCATTCATTTTTTTGTAGAACATAGCTATCTCTATTGACCAAATTATCATTTCCAAATTTTCTTCAACTCCCAGCTTGTCACGTAGTAATGGCTGATTTTTAATTCTGTTTTGAAAATGAGGTTGAGAACCATAAATTCCTGCATTTTCAATTCTATCAAAATAGTTGGTGTTCCATTGTTTATTATTTTCGACAAGATAGTCTTGGTTTCTTTTAAGTTCAATTAGTTTTTTTTGTAAGGCTGATGGAATTAATTTGATTTCACCTGTATTTTCCAATGACTCTATTGTGCTGTTCTCGAAGCGTAAAGTAGTGGTTATAAAATCCAATTTATTTTGGTTATCCAAAACATCATTCATCGTAAGATTTGGTGTCTTATATGTATCTATATAATCATTGTAAAGCGTTATGCCATAAATCAACTCTTTCATTTTATTATCAATGAGAATTGAATCTGTTTTTAGATCCTCGAGTAGGTTCAAATAGTTAGTTGTTTTAATAGATTCAACCTTTCTGTTTTCATTCCAATTATTTATTTGAAGTGCTATTAGAATTCCAATAACTACAAGTACAATTTCACCAACTGCATATTTGAGATATTTTCCAATTTTGCCTTCTGAAAGTGAATTTTGCCGAATCTTTCTAAAGAATTTTATCATTGTTCAATGGTTGGTCATAATGAAGCACAAGGTCCCGTGTATGTGGCGTGGCGGGCTTTTGACCGACATGAACACATATACATTGTTAGTAGTTTGGCTTCTTTTTTTATTTAATTATTTCATTTTTCGTTATCCAAAGTTCGTGTCCAATTGTATCGCTTCGACTTCGGTATCTAAACAATGCTTTTTCGTCTCGATATTTCGATTTTTTGAGAATTCCGAATTCGTAATATTCTTCATCTCCTCTTGGAACTCTTACATCAGAAAAAAAAATTGTGTCGTTTTTGATTTCGTAATTTCCTCTTGCTTCACTTACTCCAAAACATACACTTCTTTCTGTAAACTTATTATTTGATTTCAACTTGAAGGTTGTCATACAATTTGCAGCTCCTTCTCTTTGGGCTATGAATAAATCTTCACCTTCTAATCTGTCAAAATTTATTATTCCGTTCGGCTTCAAAAAAATTAATCCTAAACTAATCGTCATTATTCCAATTAGCCAATTTCGGTTTCGATTTGAAAATTTTTCTTTAAACCCTTTACCGATTTGAATTAGACACTTTATGGTTAAGACTAAAAATACAATTGCCAAAAAAATGAAAATTGGGAAAGCCAAAATTCCCATTTTCCCTTCCCAAAAGTGATTTAAGTTTACTATTAGGAAAAAGACGATTGTTGTTATTATCAGACCTTTATTCTTCAATAGTTTTATTTTTTCTTGCTGACCGTTAACGGCCCTGGCTAAGAAACGTGCGGGATTTGGAATACGTTTCTGTCCACCGAGAACCAAGTTTTATTTTGTGTACTAAATTTCATTTTACCTTTTCAGCCCGCATGTTTTCTTAGCCTTTGTTGGCAAGCGTTTTTATTTTTCATTGTGTTTGAAATAGGCACCCCACATGGCTAATAGTCCACCGATACTCGCAATGAGAACACCTTTGATCCTTCCACCATCAAAATAGACATATACAATGAAGCCAAGTACAATAACGGATGAAATAACAAGAACTGGTAATGCCCACTTTTTCTCATAAAAGGATGTCAGCTTCTTTGGTTTTCCAGTTGTTTCTAATGTCTCCAGTTTGGTTTTATTTTCCTTAAGACTTGCTCGATCTTTACTTTTATCGGTAATATCTTTTTTTCCATCGTGATCTGAATTGACATCGCCTAAAATCCTTTTTTCCGTAACTCGGTATTTTTCTTTACTTCTTATGCTATCAGAATAGTATGTGTTGTTGTACTCAGTCGGGAGTTTTTTGATAAACAGATCGAAGTCTTTACAGAAGAGTTCCAACTGTTCATTTGAACAGAATATATCATTTGAATATACAGTGATGTCAAATCCATTTCTCAAGTTAAGTTTCAATTGAGTGTCTCTTCCTAATTGGTATTTGTAAGATTCAATTTCTGAGACTATGACAGTGGTTTCATTATTACCCTTTTTAATGATGATGTAATCTTCATTTAAGATTATTTTCCCATCAATTTTTAAGAGTCTTTTTAATGAAAAATAGAAGATTAAGAGCCAAATTCCAATAATTACAAACAGAATGTAATCTCGATCATCAATAAATTTTAGTTCAGCAACAAATATGATTCCAGTGATCGATAACGCAATGAAAGCAAACAACATTACCCATAGATGCCAACGGTAGTATGTGTCGAATATGTATTCTTTCATTGTTCTTCAAATGCTTGCCAACAATTGCTAAAGAGACATGTCTCTTTATGCAACAATGTGTGTTGCTTGTTTAATTCTTTGTTATTCAGCAGGTAGGTCTGCTTATGAGTGAGGTTTTCGATATGATTTTTTGCAAATCTCCATTTTTCACAAGGCTTAATCTTTATCTGCTTCGACCAATTTAGGGCTTTTCGAACTTTCTTAAAAATAGGAGAGAAGAGGTTGGTGGTAACCTTGAAAGCAGGCAAACAAAAAAAAGGACAACAGCCAATAGCCGTGTCCCTTTGATTTTTATAAAAATTGGTTGGTTTAGCTGATGGCCTGTTTGTAGCGGCCGTAGAAATACATCGGCAGGAAGCCGAAGTTGAGTAGGCCGATGCCAAACACGAGCATAATCGAAGCTCCGGGCCAGTGTTGCAGTTTGAACAAAAGTCCGGTGGTGATGAGGGACACAGCGATGTATCCCAGGATGAACATGGTCTTTTTCATGATGATCTCCTTTTTTTGGTTTATGAATAAAATGGTTTCTCTTTGGGTGCGTTGCAGTCCGTCATCGCCAAATGCCGCAAGGGCTTGTTGGTAGGCTTCCTCAAAACTCATTTCCTTCTCTCGCTCAATGGCACAACAGATGTGATCTACCAGGCTGTCGGCCAACTCGTTCATGGTGACTCCTTTTTTGTGGATGTCGCTGTATATCCGCTCTATTTGGTTTTCGGTCAATTCCATCACATTGCGGTTTTGGTTTTCAAAATGCTTCCCACCGTTGCCAGGAAGTCGGTCAGCTCGCTAACTTTCTGAGCTGCTGTGGAGTTGCCGGAGCTCGTGAGCGAGTAATACTTCCGCACGCGCTTGCCGATGTACTCCTTTTCGGTGGTCAAAATGCCATCGGCCTCCAGCTTGTGCAAGGTGGGGTAGAGGGCGCCTTCCGTGATTTCGATCTTTCCTTGTGAAAGTTCCTTCACTCGCTGCGTAATTTCGTAGCCGTACATCCTGTCGTTGTCTTCCAACAATTTAAGAATGATCGGCTTCAGCGTTCCTTTTATGAGTTCTTTTGAATACATATGACGAATATACATAAATAACTTATGTATTTAAAGAATTATTGTTGAAGGCGAATTTTTTTTTCGCAAAAGAAGCCGCCCCGAATAAAGATAGCCTTCCTTTTTGTCTGTGAGCCCGGGTAGAGCTGCCTCATCGATAGGTAGACCTTATATTTTCCCGATGATCAATTTCTTGTGCTTTTTGAATTCGTCTACTCCGGTGTTTGGATTTAATTCAAGCAAATAATCGTAAATCGTTAATTCGTATTCTCTGCTTCTGGCATACACTTTATCGGTCGTGTAGTACGGGGAGCCTTCTTCTTCCTCTTTTGCCATTAGCTCATAGTAACGATTCAAGAAGCCTGCGGATCTGTTTTGAAGATAATTGACATAAGAAGTTGAATCGCTGTATCTCTTCATCAGATCCAGTTTCTCTATTTCATAAAGGTAATCACGGGCCAATTCACCCCTGGAGTATGAGCTGTCCTCTAAAGCTGGCTCAGCTAACTGAAGGTACTTCAGTGCTTTGTGGTAGTTTTCTTTTTGTTCTACTTTTTCATTTGTGTAGTAGTATGCAGCTATCGAGGTGTAGATTCGTGTCTTCAGCTCTTCATCTGGGGAGCAGTCCAGCGCAGCGAGAAAGTCTTTGAGCCCTTTTTCAGCCCGGCCTGTGAAGTAATAAAATTGGCCTCGTTTGTAGAGAAAGTCAGATTTATTTGGGGTATCGACAAACACACTTAAGCCATTTGGAATTAAACCCAGCGAGTTGATATCCGAGTTGATAAGATCGGTCAAATCAGCGATTAACTGGTTTTGATTATTCAGGAGAAAACTACCTAACTTACTGGCTGGGTTATATTTCTTTCTCTTCTCAAATTGACACATGTGGCAAGGTTGGTAGTTTTCCAGCAAGGTATCTGCTACGTACTGATAAAACTGATTTGAATGGGTTAAATAATCTTTCAGGTTACTGGTCGGTTTGGTTTGTACCTCAAAGTATGGCGTAAATAGTATGTCCAGCCGCACCCATCTGTAAAAAAGATTGTCTGGATACGTGATCACAGAATCTTGGGCTTCATTGAAATAACGCAACCTGTGCTCCAAATCCGGATCGCCAGGTTGGGCGAAAGTGTATGCTGGCATTAAGCAAAGAGGAAGAGCAAGAGCAGCAAGAACAGCAAGTGTACTTTTCATTGTGTGAATTTGCTATGGTTGTACACCTTGGATCGGTCTTCGTTCAACGGCACTCGCTATGGTGCATTCTTTAGTGCGCGATAGCTTTCGTTGGCAATTCGTTATTTTTCTTTCTCACATTCAGGAACATGTCCTGAAAAGTCAGCATGAATGACTTCGAACCAGCACAGTCCTTGATTTCTTTCAACTAGAATAGTCCATCTCAATCCCTTTTTACAATCTTCAAGCAAATAATAGTCTTTTTGTCCAGTTAGTTTCTCATTTTCCCAATTCTCGTCCATATCTATAATTAGGAGAGTCCTGGCATCTTCCGGAAGGATACTTGATAAGCTGTAATTCAAAATAAATGAGTCAAGTGTCTGATCGGGCATATTGTACTTCAGTAGCTTTCCATATTCTACTCCAGCAGAGAATTCCATGAGCCTTGAATCTGGTGGGATTTGTATTCCAGTCTCATCTTCCATCCAGGAAGCTACCGCATTTTGATAGTCCAATTGCTGTGTCTGTATTTTATCGAGGACGATATGTCCTAAGAAGCTCACCAAGGGTAGAATTGATAGGACTATTGAAGTCGAAATTAGTAATGTTCTTTTGATTAATGTGTTCCAACAGTTTAGCTAAACCGCGTTTTATTGCAAATTCGGTTTTGCTAGCAACATCAATTTATTATTCTTTCATACATGCTCGATTGCTTGAAGAGCTTTTCGAATTCGTGTTCCCTGGCTTTTATTGTAACGTGCACATTGATATTGAACGTTTTTACTTGTTCGGTAAGGTTGTATACCTCCTCATCTAATGAGTCAAACACATCGCTTAGTACTTTTCCTTGATAATTTATAAACACCCAGTCCCCGTTGGAAAGCTGAACTTTATGAATACCGTTCGATCTCAGCTTATATCCATAGTAAAAGAAACATGAGTCACATTTGAAGAGCTCATTTTTACCAAAATCATAAAGTGTTGTCGTCATTGTAGTAGAATCTATGAACGAGAAATTGCCATATAAGCTTGAGAGTATGTTTTTGTAAGAGAACCATGAGGACTTGGCATCTCCATTTTTATCTACCAGACGTTGTTGATTACCTGGATAACCAGCTGAATTCTCCCTACTTCTGTACTGTGTCAAAATAAATTGATCATCTACCTGGGTGTCGAACAAACCTCTGTAATGATAGTTGACTGTTTCAGAAGAATCGTTTAGTGGAAATGACGCGAATGGTTGAAAATCTGGGGTGTAGATTCGTTGAACTGCATTCGGTTTGTCGTATATGGAAATGAGATTATTATGTGGATAATGACTAATATTACCTTCTACATAAGACAGTGGCGCATCACTCTCAAATGCTTCATGCATGACTTTTCCCGTAGAATCTATTAAATGAATCATGCTATGGTTCGGGTTTATTCCATTTGTAGACTTGCCAAACGTTCGATATCCAGCTATGCCGTGGTTATTGAAATTGCTTACATCAAAAATCTTTTCCCTGTTTGTGTGTAATTGAAAAGAAGTGTTCCCAATGGTATCGATAAAGTAATAATCATCTAATTCTCTTACCAATGACAGATTATAGTTGAAGGGACAATCAGGAACACGAACAAATCCGCCTCTGACAGGAATGAATACATCTGAGGCTCTGAATTTTGGTTCAATAGCTATGTTTCCCTTTCCATCCAAGTATCCATATTGACCATATGAAATACCGATATCTGCATGCAATCCCATATAAGGATATAGAAAGAAAGTTCGTCTATTATTATTTAATGTTCCAAATTCAAGTAAAAATGCAACATTTTCAAATTGAAGTAGAGTATCAAAATTTGTATTGATCACAGCGAAATCACCACTGTAAATGTCCGTGGTTCGATTCGAATTTTCAAGATCCATACGAGGGTAACGGGCTAATACCTTTCGGTTCGACCTGACTATCGCAAATCCATTCCTAAACTCTGGTTGTCTCTTCTCAAAACTTGTCATTTTAGTACCCTGTTTTGAGAAGTAGGCTTCCTGATTTAAGCTGTCCTTAACCAATATTAATCCATCTGAACAGTTCGCTGGAGGATAATCGTATTCAAATGGGATTACAATTTCATTTCTAAAATTGACAGCACCATACTTACCTTCTTTACGACAAATATTAATGCCTTCAGACCATTCTCTTTTGAATTCATTGTCATATTTAGGTGTTACGATCCATTCACCATCAACATTCATCCATCCAGACTTTCCATCTATAGATGCTCTGAAAACCTGATATTTTGTCTCAGGGAGGTTCGGCTTGTAATCCACAAAAATGGTATCAACTGGGGATGAAATTCGTTCCGCTTTAATGTTTGGGTCAGATGTATTTTTGACCGATGCACACGCATTCAGTAACCAGGTGCTCAATAGAATCAGAAATATGTTAAGGCGAATTTTCATATTGGTACTTATTGTTGCTAAAGGCCACGGCTATGAGGAATAGGGTACTTCGGAGCATCGAACTTGAGTGCCAGGACAAAGATTGCTAAAGCCTGAAACTTGCAGAAACCACGGTTCACCCTATTCTTTATAGCCATTGTTGATAACTGTTTTATTTAATGAAACTCAATGCATACTTGAGTAATCGACTCGTCCTTAAAGCCCAAGAGAATCGGGTTCTTGATTTCTTTAGGGTTGTTCATGCACATTCCAGCCATGATGCATTTAATTTTGAAGCTTTCCAGTTGATTAATGATGCTTTCTGTTGTTTCTTTATTTATTGTTGTTTCACCTATTTTTAGAACTCCTTCAAAAGTTGTGTTCGGAAAGTTTTTATCCCCGTCCCAATTAAAGTTCATCGCCAATGTCAGTAGTTTACCATTCACTGTATGAAACACAAGACCCAATTCTGGGTATCGATAATTAATTTTCCCTGTTGAATACTCTTTATAAATTTCTGGCTGGCCAAGCATTTCCACTATCTCTTGATAAGTAGTTTCATTATTTACTGATACTCCGTTCAATTCAACTGAGTAGTCTTCACTGTAAAAAATTTTAATGTTTTCCTGTCCAAAACATATGATTGTTATAAGGCTAAATAGTAAGATTCCAAATAATTGTCTCATTTTTCTTTCTTTTATAGAGTTGCTAACGTATTTAATAAACGTCAGTGCGGCTTTTTCCGCAGTTAGTTAGAATTACGGAACATGTTCTTGTCGACCCTGAACATGAAACGAAGGACGAGTAAAGCCGCATTGCGTTTATTTTGTGTTGTACTGCGTTTTTTTATTTTTTGATGTAGTTGTCGATAATCATCAGTTTTTCAGCTTTTTCCTTGTCTTGTTTACTTCTCGGCAAGTTAATGTAGTATGGAAGAGCTTTTCTTTCATTTGATAGTCTTACGAGGTTTTCATTCAAAAGACGGTCGATGGTATCAAGGACGGTCAGGTCTAAATTTTCAGGAATTGTCTGGCTTTTGCCGTATTTCCCTGCCATTTCGTAAACAAATTCTGTTATTGTCTGCTGTCCTGTCGCACCGAGATAGACTAATTGAGGCCACGGATCCATGGTAATCATCCTTGGAGCGTTATTGTCAATAACATGGATTGTGTCTCGATCTATCCAATCCCATTGTAAAAGTCGCATGAAGAATTTGTCTTTTAATTCTGAATTTTCAAGCTCGTTGAAAGGTGGTAATTCTTTTGATTTTCTTTTAAATATGTCAAACATCGGTTTGGTTTTCTTTAATGCAGTACAACTGTTGCTAAAGTGACATGTCTCTTTATGCAGCAATGTCTGTTGTTTGTTTAATTCATTGTTATTCAGCAGGTAGGTCTGCATATGAGTGAGGTTTTCGATATGATTTTTTGCAAATCTCCAATTTTCACATGGCTTAGTCTTTATCTACTTCGACCAATTTAGAGCTTTTCGAACTTTCTGAAAAGTGGGAGGAAGGTGGCCGGTGTTTCGGTCCAATTAGCCGGCAAAACAAAAAAAAAGGGACAACAGCCATTTGGCCGCGTCCCTTTTCAGTTTTTCAATTTGAACTCCGGTGAGAGTTCTGTTTATCTTTTACTGCATAGTGTCAAATCTGTCCAGCGTCATCACTTTTGTCCAGGCTTTTACGAAGTCGTTTACAAACTTCTCTTTGTTATCGTCCTGGGCATAAACTTCGGCAAGTGCTCTCAGCTCGGAGTTGGATCCGAAAATCAAGTCGGCCCTGGTGGCGGTCCACTTGATCTCGCCAGTTTCACGATCTCGACCTTCAAACATCAGTTTCGAGTCGTCTGTGGCTTTCCACTCTGTGCTCATGTCGAGCAGGTTGACGTAGTAGTCGTTGGTCAAAACTCCGGGACGGTTGGTGAAAATTCCGGTGTTGGAATCATCGTAATTTGTGTTGAGTGCGCGCATTCCGCCAACGAGAACGGTCATCTCGGGAGCGGTGAGCGTCAACAATTGCGCTTTGTCCACGAGTAGTTCCTCGGTCGTGAAAGTGTACTGCGTTTTTTGATAGTTTCTAAAACCATCGGCCATCGGCTCGAGCACTGCCATCGATTCCACATCGGTTTGCTCCTGTGTGGCGTCAGCTCTTCCGGGAGTGAACGGAACTACAACCGTGTAGCCCGCTTTCTGTGCGGCTTTTTCCACTGCGGCATTTCCTCCAAGCACGATCAGGTCGGCCATAGAAACTTGTTTCGACTTGTTTTTGGAATTAAATTCTTTTTGAATTTCCGCCAGCTTGTTCAACACCTTGTCGAGCTGCTCCGGGTTGTTCACTTCCCAGTTGCGCTGCGGCTCAAGGCGAATGCGAGCTCCATTGGCTCCACCTTTGAAATCTGATCCGCGGAAAGTCGAGGCCGAAGCCCAGGCTGTTTCAACAAGCTCCGAAGTGGTCAATCCCGAATTCAGAATTTTCTTCTTCAGCATGTCGATGTCACTTTGTCCGATCAACTCATAATCCACCTCCGGAATTGGATCCTGCCAGATCAAATCTTCTTCCGGTACTTCCGGCCCGAGGTAGAGTTCCTTTGGTCCCATGTCGCGGTGAGTGAGTTTGAACCACGCTTTGGCAAACGCCTCATTGAACTCTTCGGGGTTTTCGTGGAATCTCCTCGAGATTTTTTCATACTCAGGATCGAAACGCAACGAGAGGTCGGTAGTCAACATCGTTGGTCGGTGCATTTTTGTTGAGTCGTGCGCATCGGGGAAAATGGGATCGGCATCCACGGCAACCCACTGGTGAGCGCCTGCCGGGCTTTTTGTCAATTCCCACTCGTGGGCAAAAAGAGCTTTAAAGAAACCCTGACTCCATTCGGTTGGGGTTTTTGTCCAAATCACTTCGAGTCCAGATGTGATGGCATCGCCACCCTTACCAGATTTGTAAGAGCTTTTCCAGCCGAGGCCCTGCTCTTCAATTGGAGCAGCTTCGGGTTCCGGGCCAACGTTGGAGGCATCGCCAGCACCGTGAGTTTTTCCGAGTGTGTGACCACCGGCAATCAAAGCTACTGTTTCTTCATCGTTCATTCCCATCCTGCCAAAAGTCTCGCGAATGTCGTGAGCTGCGGCAACGGGGTCGGGGTTTCCGTTTGGACCTTCGGGGTTCACGTAGATCAATCCCATTTGCACAGCGGCCAAAGGGCGTTCGAGCTCGCGATCGCCAGAATAGCGCTTGTCATCGAGCCATTTGGTTTCCGGTCCCCAGTAGACGTTGCTGGCTGGTTCCCAAACATCTTCACGGCCACCACCATATCCGTAGGTTTCAAATCCCATCGATTCCAGGGCAACATTTCCGGTGAGGATCATGAGATCTGCCCACGAGATTTTGTTTCCGTACTTCTGTTTGATTGGCCACAGCAGTCTGCGTGCCTTGTCGAGGTTGGCATTGTCTGGCCAGCTGTTGATGGGGGCAAAACGCTGTTGTCCATCGCGCGATCCACCGCGGCCATCTCCGGTGCGGTAGGTTCCGGCACTGTGCCAGGCCATGCGGATAAAGAACGGGCCGTAGTGTCCCCAGTCGGCCGGCCACCAATCTTGCGAGTCGGTCATCAAGTCGCGCAGGTCTTGCTTCAGCGCCTCGTAGTCGAGACTGTTAAAAGCTTCCACGTAGTTGAAGTCTTCGCCCATCGGGTTCGACATTTGAGAATGCTGGCGCAGCACACTCAGGTCGAGTCTGTTTGGCCACCACTCGTTGTTGGTGTTGCCGTCAGGGTTAATGTCTTTTTCACCTTCACCTTCGGCCATCGCACCATGGGCAGTTTCACGGGCTTTTTGTTCGCCTTCGTTTAGCTGTTGCGTTTCATCTGCAGTGGTTTCAGTTTTATTTTTCTTTCCCATTTTGTCGAATCCAAAAGGGCAGCCTCCCGAAGATTCTTTTTGAGCTTGTCCCTGCACGGCAAAGGCCAGCAGAAGACCTGAGAGTAGTAGTATTCTTTTCATGATTTCAGAATTTTGAGTGAAACAACTTCAATTGAATTTCAAAGTTACTCCAATTGACCAATAAGTGAAATCAATATATTTTATTGAAATATTGACAGAGTCTATGTTGGTGGTTGGAATAGTTGGATGTTAGACTTTTTTGCGAATGCAAGATTTGCATCGAAACGACAAATCAAAAAGTAGATTTAATTGAGAATAAACAATCCTCCCCCGGCCTACGGCCACCCCCTCCAAAGGGGGACAGGGATCGAGCCACCTCATGCTATTTGTTAGCGTTTGTTGAGCAGCAAAAAACCTGGAAGATTGTTCTCTTTGAAATTGGTCAACGCCATATCCCCCTTTGGAGGGGGTGTCGAGGAACGAGACGGGGGAGGACTAGTAAATTTTACTTTAGATAGTTACCTTCCTCGCTTTTCGTCAGCGTGCCGCAGACCGCGTGTCGCCATAGCTTTAGGCGCCTACGCTAAAGCTTCTGCGACAGCGTGCGGTGGCGCAAGCTTTGGCGCAGAAGGTTGTCACCTTAATTACCTAATAACCGAACTTCCCCAATCATCCCTCCAGTTTGGCGTTCCGAACATCTTTAAGCAATTTTGGTTGAATTGTTTTACAGCTTAATAAATTGTCAACCTTAAATGCGGCTTAGTCCATTGTCAGTTTTGCTGACGACATGCAAAGACTTTTCATTCGCAGCGCCACCTTCTTTCAGGTTTTGCTTGCTCACCGCGTTGACTGCCATTTTTTTTCTCGCAGGATGCTCTCCCAAAGTTAAGGAGAGTGCACTTCCATTAGAATCTCCGGAAAAGTTTACAACAACTGGAAACGTCCAGATACAGGATCGCTGGTGGCGTAGCTTTGAAGATGAACAGCTCAATGAGTTTGTCTCGTCAGCACTGGATTCCAATTTCAATCTGCTTGCTGCATGGGAGCGCCTCGAAGCTTCTGAGGCCGTGGTGAGAAGAGAGCGATCAGTTTTGTTTCCCGAAGTGGAAGCCAACGTTCAAAGTGCTATCAGTCGGCCGGAGCCGGATTTTGTGGGTGGTGAAAATATTCAACTCGGACTTCGTGCTTTTTATGAGGTGGACATCTGGGGTCGATTGCGATCAGCTGTCGATGCCGAGCGCTTTCGGTCAGAAGCAACAATGCTCGATTACCGTGCACTCGCGGTTTCTATCTCTGCAGAAATCACTACAGTTTGGTACCGACTGGAGTCGGCCAGGCTCGAACTTGATCTTCTAAAAAGACAAGTTGAAAACAACGAGAAAATTCTCCGACTACTGCGCAATCGTTACGGTAGCGGACAAATTCGCGGGGTAGACATTCTGAGACAACAACAACTAGTGGAGTCTACTCGCCAGCAACAGTATCAACTCGAGTCGAGAGTGGCAGTGCTCGAAAACCAACTGGCTCTTCTACTGGGAAGACCACCGCAACTAGAACTGGACTATCAGGCCGATTCACTTCCCGAATTACCTGATTTGCCTAATACTGGCATTCCGGCCGATCTGATAGAAAGACGCCCCGATGTACAAGCTTCTTTTAGTCTTTTAAAAGCTGCCGACAGAGAAGTAGCTTCCGCCATCAGCAGTCAATACCCGCGACTGACAATCAATTCAAACATGTCAGTGCGGGCCAACGACTTTAGCGGGCTGGTGGAAGGATGGGCCTATTCGCTTGCCGGAAATTTGCTAGCCCCGATTTTTTATGGAGGTCGCTTAAAAGCCGAAGTGGACAGGACGGAGTCGGTAAAAGAGCAGCGCCTCTACGAGTACGGTCAAACAGTTTTGGTGGCTTTTCGCGAAGTAGAAGATGCTTTGGTTCAGGAGAACAAACAGAAAAAATCGATAGAGGTCCTTGAAGAACAGGTAAAGCTGGCCAGTCAAACGAGTGAGCAATTGCGCATGCAGTATTTTAATGGAATGAGCAATTACCTCGATGTGCTGACAGCTGAGAATGAAAAGCAGAACCTCCAACGGCAGCTCATTACTGCACAGCAAAATTTGATTGAATTCAGAATTGGACTCTATCGCGCTTTGGCTGGCGGAGTGGATTTGCCGCGGGAAGAGGAGGAAACGGAATAAGAAAATCACGATCCATGAGTAAATCAAAAACAATCATCATTTCGCTCATTATTCTGTTGGCAGGAGCTGCGGTAACAGTGCTCATTTTTATGACGGAGCCGACTGCATCGAAAAGTGGTGCTACCAAAGAAACTGCCATGCTCGTGGAGGTTGAGATCGTAAACAAAGGAGATTTCCAGCCAACTTTTAAGGCTACCGGAGTTGTGCAGCCTTCGGAATCGATCATGCTCAGTCCGCGGGTGAGTGGACAGGTTATCCGGCAGTCGAAAAATTTTATTCCCGGATCAGTGGTTCGTAAAGGTGAGTTGATCTTGCAGATCGATCCGGCTGATTACGAGAACCAACTGCAGCTCAGGAGAAGCGAATTGCTCCAGGCTGAAGCAGATCTCAATATCGAAAAAGGAAGACAGGATATTGCCCGACAGGATTATGAACTGGTTGGCGACACGCTTTCGGGAATGAATAAGGGACTTGTGCTTCGTAAGCCGCAATTGAGTTCTGCCGAAGCAATCTACAAGGCAGCCGAAGCCTCAGTAAAACAGGCGCAATTAAATCTGGAGCGAACTTCCATCGAGGCACCTTTTGACGGACAGGTTTTGAGTAGAAATGTAAATGTCGGTTCTCAGGTTTCTCCAGGTGTCAACATCGGAAGGTTGGTTGCCATTGACGAGTACTGGATTATTGTTAACGTGCCGGTCTCGAAAGTCCGATGGCTCACTTTTACTGAAGAAGAGGACGAAGGCTCCGAAGTCCAGATACGGGACAGAAAGTCCTGGATGGAAGGCGAAGGTCGAAAGGGCCATCTGAAAAAATTTATTGGTGCGCTGGAAGATCAAACTCGCATGGCACGACTCATCGTTTCTGTTCCCGACCCGCTGGGAGTGGACACGACAGGTGGGGAAGTACCGCAACTCATTATCAACTCCTTTGTGGAAGTGGATATTCGAGCCGAAGAGTTGAATGACGTGGTCAAACTCAATAGAGACTTTCTCAGAAAAGACAATACCGTTTGGGTGATGGAAGACGGTAGGTTGAGTATCCGTCAACCGGAAATTTTAGTTCAGGATGACAAATTTGTCTACATCACAGAAGGACTCAACAACCGCGACAGCGTTGTGACATCAAGTCTGGCGACAGTTGCCGAAGGAGCAAA
The DNA here is from genome assembly GCF_049334165.1 of Halocola ammonii. Classification (NCBI taxonomy): domain Bacteria; kingdom Pseudomonadati; phylum Bacteroidota; class Flavobacteriia; order Flavobacteriales; family Halocolacceae; genus Halocola; species Halocola ammonii. Next base: position 26,757 of record NZ_JBEGHD010000014.1, on the reverse strand, counting down.
ACTGCGCGTTGAAACGGACTCCACCACAACTACTGAATCGACAAACGGCCACGGCAGATGAGCGAGGAAGAAAACAAAGAAATAGAGCAAAGCAAGGGCTGGATCGCCTACATGGCGAAGAACCCAATCATTGCCAACCTGCTGATGATTCTACTCATCGGTGGCGGAATCTGGACGATGTACAGCGTGCAGAAAGAAGTCTATCCTCAGTTTCAACTCGACATTGTAGAGGTGGCTGTAGTTTATCCCGGAGCGGCACCAGCAGAGGTCGAGCAGGGAATTTTACTACCTGTTGAAGAAGCCGTTCGAGGCATTCAGGGAATTAAAGAAGTTGTCTCCACGGCAGAAGAAGGTTCTGGGCAGGTGAGCATTGAGCTCGTTGCAGGAACCGATCGGATAAACGCCTACCAGGAAATTGATCAGGCCGTTGCCAGAATTCGCACTTTCCCCGATGAAATTGAGCAGCCGGAAGTTCGACTACAATCCAGGCAACGATCAGTCATGGAAGTTGGACTCTACGGCAATGAAGACATCTGGACCCTGAGATCCATTGCAGAACGATTGAGAGATGACCTGCTCAATAATGAAGCGATTACCCAGGTTGAAATTGGCAATGTTCCGGAATTCGTGACTCACGTAGAAATTCCGCGCTACAAGCTTCGCGAGTACGGTTTAACCCTGGCCGACATTTCCAACATCATCAGAAACTCCAGCGAAGATGTTCCGGCAGGAGCAGTGGAAACCAATGCCGGTGAGATTTTGCTTCGCATGAAGGAGCGCAAACAATGGGCTGATGAGTATAGTCAAATTCGAGTGCTCACTGCACCGACAGGAGCTGTTGTTACACTTGGCGACCTTGCGGAAATTACAGACGGATTCGAAGAAACCGGTTTTCACGGTCAATTCAACCAACAGTCTTCTGTCGAGCTCACCATCTACAGGATTGGCGATCAGTCGCCACTTGAAATTGCCGAAGTGGTGCGCGAAACCATGAACACACAGGAAGCTTCGTTTCCACCAGGAGTGAAGTGGCGAATTGACAGCAACACTGCCGAAGACTACGAAGAACGACTCGCCTTGCTTTCAGAAAATGGAATTTTGGCTGTGATTATAGTCTTGCTGATTCTCACTCTTTTCCTGGAAGCCCGGCTGGCATTTTGGGTCATGCTCGGAATGGCGATTTCATTCATCGGAGGAATTCTCTTTTTGCCTTTAGCTGACATCAGCATCAATATGATTTCGATGTTCGGATTTCTGGTCGTCCTTGGGATTGTAGTCGATGATGCGGTGGTTGTAGGTGAAAATATTTACGAATACCGGCAACAGGGAATGGGCGCTTTAGAAGCAGCTATCAAAGGAACCAAAGACATTTCTACTCCAGTTGTGTTCAGTATTCTGACCAACATCATTGCCTTTGTGCCGCTGCTCTTTATTCCCGGTACAACTGGTAAGTTCTGGTGGCCGTTGCCGGCTGTTGTAATCATTGTGTTAGCCGTTTCTCTTTTCGAAGCACTCTACATTTTACCCGCCCACCTCGGCCACAGTAAAAAGCGCAAAAAGGAAAAGAAGGAGCGACTTTGGGAAAAATGGCAGAAGGCATTTGCCAAAAAGTTTGAACAATTTGTAGAAAAGTATTACACGCCTTTTCTCGACTACTGTTTAAGGTTTCGCTACATCGTTTTGAGCATTGCAATTGTGTTGCTCGTGGTGGTTGGAGGATACGGCTACAGCGACCACATGGGAATCATCCTGATGCCCGAAGTTGCCGCTGATGAAATTGAGGCAGGAGTGAGGCTACCCGAAAGCACTACTTCTCAGCAGGCGGCAAAAGTTGCCAATCAAATCACAGCATCTACACAAGCCATGTTCGATGAACACAATTTGTACGAGGTGGCCGATGGTGTAAAAACCAATGTGAGAAATCAGAACTTTATCGATGTAGAAATCGTGATGAAAGCCCCTGATGAGCGTGACATGTCGGCTCAGGAAGTGATCGAACTCTGGCGCGATAACATCGGGGACATCGAAGGTGTGGATCAAATCACCTTTGAGGCTGAGCGAGGACCTGGCGGCTATCAGCAAGATATCAGCGTTGACCTGGCTCACTCTGACATCGATGTGCTTGAGGAAGTGAGCAGCGTTTTTCTGGAACGAGTAAAACAATACGACAATACGCGGGATGTCAATGACAACTACAACAAGGGAAAAACGCAGTACGACTTTAAACTTTTGCCCGAGGGCCGACTGCTCGGATTCACGCCAACTGAAGTAGGGAATCAGGTGAGAAATGCATTTTTTGGTGCCCTCGCCATGCGTCAATTGAGAGGAAACAACGAGGTGGAAGTTCGTGTGAAGCTTCCGCTTTCGGAGAGGAGGGACATGAATAATTTGGAGGATCTGGTAATTCGAGCTCCCGACAGCACAATGGTTCCGCTATTGGATGTTGTTGAAGTGACACAGCGCGAGGCTTTCACTTCGATCAATCGCAGAAATGGAAGGCGAGTGGTAACTGTCGGTATGGATGCCGAACCGGCCAGCGCTGTAACTCAGATCATCGAATCGCTCGATCAGGAAGAGTTGCCAAAGTTGAGAGCCGATTACCCAGGACTGAGTTGGAGTTTTGAAGGGGCACAGTCGGACATGCGAGAAAGTACCGAATCGCTTTACGGAGGATTCATCCTGGCGATGATGGTGATTTACGCTTTGCTGGCCATTGCCTTTGGAAATTACACTCAGCCACTGATTGTGATGTCGGCCATTCCTTTTGGTATTGTCGGTGCTGTGATCGGTCATATTTTGCTAGGCTATGACTTGTCGCTGGTGAGTTTGATGGGAGTGATCGCCCTGTCGGGAGTAGTGGTGAACGACTCGCTGATCATGATCGACTTTGCGAACAAAAAGCGAAAAGATCAATCTGTTTTTGAAGCTATCCACGAAGCTGGAGTAAGAAGGTTCAGACCAATTATCATCACAACACTAACGACCTTCGGTGGTTTGGCGCCCATAATTTTAGAGACTTCCAATCAGGCGAACAACCTTATTCCGATGGCGATCTCTCTCGGCTTCGGAATCGTGTTTGCCACATCCATTATCCTGTTGATCGTTCCCTGTACTTATCTGATACTGGAAGATGTCGTAAAGGCAATTGAAAGACAGAAGGAGAAGTTGATGTCGAAGACGTAGGATAGTTTGATACTTGCAGCTATGAGATTTAACCACATAGGCACAGTAGAAAGCTCAGGTTTCATTTCTATGTTTCTACTGTAAAGTTGATTGCCTTACAGACGTAATTGAAAATTAGTAAAGGCACATAGGCTTAATGGCCATCGCTCGACTGGCTATGTGACTACTGTGGTTTCCGTTCCGCTTTGAGTGGAAAAGCTTTCAACCAGAGTAAGTTCCTCGTTAAACCTTCGCGCACCATGCTGCTTTGCGAGATGTCGGGTTCATTTTGAGAAAGCTTCTCGTTGAGAATTATTTCCCTGAATTACTTCAGTTGACTCATTTACCAGTTCACTTTAGAGTTAAGATCCGAATGGCTTCATCCTCCAGGATGTAGGTGGGTAAATTTCCTAAGTCCACAATGGCAATTCTTCGATCTTGTTTTTTAAGCTTTTCGATCTGAGCTTTAGATGGAACAAAATCGTAAGCCACGTGGTCAGTATAGAACATCACCGGTATGTGGCCATTTATGGTAATTGACGAATTGAAGATAACGTACTTCTCTTCCCCGAGCTTTTTGTCCAGTGATTCGATAAACTCCATTTCTCGAAGTTCCTGACTGCGATTTCGGTTGTTATCTGGTTCTTTGGAAGTATGAGCCATTTCAATTTTTGATAAGTTCAGCAGTGAATAACCAACCACTAAAACAACAACTACGCGCAAAGCTGAGAGAGTTATTTGCCAAGTCCATTTTAATCTACTCTCCAGAATAGAGAAAGAAAAATCAATAAGAAAACCCAGACCGAGAAAAAGGAAAGGAGCGACAATTATGGGGAAAGAAACCATTTTGGTTGCCGCCACCGTGTAGAATGCATAAACAAAAATGACTGCTGTAGAAATGAAAAAACGATGACTTCTGTCGTGTATTTTCAAAATCATCACAGTAAGCCCAATTAAAAAAATGAACGGCAAAAGCGCAGCCGATCCATAAACCATCTGGAAGCCATCGGTGAAATAGAACCAGGTAGACTCTGTGTGTTTTTCAATCGCTTCGAAAAAGTGCCTTGAGTTTAGCTTCAACTCGTATGCAGCCACTTTTGGAAAGACGAGGTGAGTATAAAGTTGCCATGGTAAAAACACTATCAGACTGATCGCCCCGGAAGTCAAAGCGGGCAAGAAAGATCGCAGCTTTTGCTTTACAGTTTCTTTCGAAAAAGCAATCACGAGCGTCCAAATCACAAAGACTAATAATCCCATCAACCATTTCACTAAAACAGCACAGCCGCCAAACAAGCCGATGAGCAAGAGCCAGTATTTTTTCTTCGATTGACTGTACTCAAACCAGGCCCAAAAGGAGGCTGTGATATAAAAGAGAAATGCCACATCGTTGTGATCCGTGGGGTAGGTTCCAGCTATCAACTCCAACGGGAAGTAAGCCACTGCAAAGAAAAGCGCCCCATAAAATCCTGTTTCGCGATTTACGGCAATTTTACCAATGCGATTAATGAACAGTGGGATGATTGCGTGCATGATCGCACTAGGTAATCTTATTGCAATTTCATTTGCTCCAAAAATCTTGATGCTCGCGGCCATTTGCCAGAGAAACAGCGGTTGCTTGTGCAGCCAAACAGCATTTTCGGTCCAGTTGCGGTAATCGTAGTTCAGGACGGGGTCCGAGTAAAGTGTGGGTTTTAGAAGGTTGTTGGATAGATTCTTTGCCACCAGAGCGTGGTACTGCTCATCCCAAATATTTAGAAAAGGATCGAGGCTCGCCATGAATAAGCCCAGTGTCAATGAGCCCAAGAAGAGGAGAGCAAGGCCGAGCTTCGTTTTATTCCTGAAGACGCCTGTTGAGAAAATGAGCAATGCACCTCCAATAATCAACAGTAGAGATTGCTGGCTTGTGAAATGGAGGAGTTGCATTTAGATTAACGCTTCGAGACTTTCTGATTGGTCTAAAATTCAAATTCTATAAAATTAGAAATTCCATCGAGCATTGAGCAAATCCAATTATCTGGTCTTTACCATTCATCTAAAAAGAAAGACCAAACAGTGTAAAGATTTTTACTTTTTCCAAAAGCATTTTTTTTGTGGAATCATTTTTCTGATGGCTCCACTGGACCTTTGCTTGCCAGCCATTCTTGCTTTTGAACTCTGTAGCAGACACAATTCTGAAGATGCGGGGAATCATCCAAATTGGGATGGTTGAATTCACCGATTTTAGACATTCCAATTTTTTGCATCACTCTTTCCGACCTTAGATTCTCTTTTGGACAGGTTGAAATGACTTCATTGAGGTTGAGTTGGGTGAAGCCGTATTCGAGACATCGCAAGGCGCCTTCGGTGGCATAACCCTTTCCCCAGGCGGATTTTTTCAATCGCCAGCCGATGTCTACGGATGGGGTAAAGGGCGATTCGTATTGCTGAAATGCAAGGCCGATGAAGCCTATAAACTCACCAGTATCTAAAATCTCAGTGGCGAAATAGCAGTGTCCATAATTCTTATAGTGGTCCTGAAGTCTTTTGATGAAATCGGCTGTTTCACTTTTCTCGAGCGGTCTGGGAAAATGCTCCATTACCTCAGGGTCCGCATTGAGAGCGGCAAATTCCTCTAGGTCCTGTCTCGACCAGCTACGAAACCCCAGGCGTGAGGAGGTGAAAATATAATCTTCTTTCAAGGATTAATGTCTTTAATCTTCAATCGCAGCAACGGTGTTGTTCTGACCATCTTTCCAAATGACATCAATCTTCCTGAGGTTGGAGATGTTCTCTAGAGGATTTGCAAGGAGCACTAGAAAACTGGCGGGGCTGCCGGGTTTTACTTCACCGATTGGCAGGTCGAAAGCCTTCGCTGCATTGCCTGTGGCAGCTCGAAGAATTTCTTCGTTCGACATGCCGGACATCTTATATAAATCGAGCTCCAAAAAGTAATCCTCTCCAAAATTCATTTGTCCTTCCTGAGAGTCTGTACCTGCAACAAGTAGAATTCCGTGCTCGTGGTACTGATTTATGATTTCGGCTCTTTCTTCTGCATCAAGTATATTTTCTGAAACCCAGTTTACCACGAAAGGAGGGAAGCCTTCCATTGGCTTGAGGGAGATGCCACCAGTTGTGACAATGAATGCTCCACTTTCCTGAAGTGTCTGGTAATAGCTCTCAGGCACAGGGTAGTCGCTTTTAAAATCAAGCATATGAGCAAATCCATCTGGTTTATATTTTGCGATTTCAACCATTTCTTCGATAGTCGTTGCGTGCACCAAAACCTTGTACCCTTTACTATGAGAGTAGTCGATGATTTCACCAACTTGTTCGTAGCTCAAGGTCGGTTGTGACGGCTCGTCCATCCAACCGCGAGTAGTATGGATAATTTTGATGTAGTCGACATTCTGAGCGATTCGATGATCCACCCAGTCTTCTATTGAAAGTGAATCGGTGATGGTTTCCATTCCTGGGCTGAACTGCGTGGGATGACCTCCAGGAACTGTGGCGGCATGACCAGATCCATAAATTTTGGAGAAGCCAGCAGAGTCCGCAGTCAACTTTTTCCATTCCTGCTCACGAGCCTCCAGGCCGGTGTGCATATTCAAAAGTGTTAGGATGCCATATTGAAAGCCTTCCTGAAGCTGCTCAACTTTGGATGCATGAACGTGGGCGTTTACCAATCCGGGAACGATGAATTTTCCGGTGCCGTCAATGGCGGAGTCTCCAACCAATTCTTCTGTTGAAATTGCCGCAATAGTGTCGGCATTGATGGCAATGTTAACGACACCTCGATCTTCATGACCATCAAAAAGTCTCACGTTTTTGATCACCAGTTCGTACTTTTCAGGACTGGAACAACTGACTAAAGCCAGGAATAAAACTGCCAGAGATAGATATGCTTTCATTGGTTAAAGATTGGAGCTGCGAGGAATCTGCAAACGAATTGCAGAACCTGAGCATGTATTTTTGGTTAAGGATTATAGTCGCTAAAAAAGTAAGAAGCCAGCGATCTTTTTTGGCCCTGGCTTTACAGGAGCATCCAGTAAAAAAGCAACAAATGCTTCACACCGTCCAAATATATCAAATTGGCATAATGGTTTGAGCACCAGGGGTGTGAATTTTGACTATCGCTGAGAAGACTGTGGAGATTCTACTTCAGCAGTTACCTAATCTCCACTTAGGGTGTAAGAGATGGAAAAAGCAATTTTGAGACAGTTTAGCTCAGCTTTCTTGCGTTTTTCTCGGCTTGTACAAAATGATGATTTGAACTAAAATGGCAACAATGATCAGAAAAATAATCTCGCCCTGAGTGAACAGATCGATAGTATTCATGGCCTTGTTGCTAATCGCCATCTGTTTTCTGCCTTCGTGGAGTTGAATTTTTGACAAATCACTGAGATGACTGGTGATCTCATCAATGCTCCTTCTCATTTTCTCTGCTTCGAAAGCTTCAGAAGCCGTGAACTGTTCTTCTAACTTTTTGAGGTTTTGGAGTTCTTCTTTAAGATCATTGAATGTTTCACGTTCTTCCTCTGTCAGCTTGGTTTGCTCGTATCGTTCTATGTGATTTTCAATTTGTCGATTGACCACTCCATTTTGCGTGGAAAAGAAAGCGGAGTCTTTGGTAGCCACGGCAATTTCCTTCTTTTGAACTGCCGTTGACATCTCAAAAATTAGATCATTGGCAACAATTCGATCTTCGTAAATCGTGGTCACCGAATTCCTCAGCTTGCTGAAATTGTCCTGATCGATCAGATTAGTGAGTAGAACAATCAGTAAGATCAATAAGATACTGGCAACCCATCGAATTTTATTTGCTATAGACATAAATCCCCCTTTAAATTTCTTTTTGAATAAGACCGCAAACAAGATAGGTCTTAATTGCTAAATGAGTAAAATCATGTGAGTAGAATAGGCATTTTATAAACATGATATTCTTGCGAATGTCGGGCTTGTTGCTGCCTATTCTCTATGTCTCCTGCTTAAAGTTGATTATCCATATAATTTTGTCTTGTCAGTGAATCTGAATGGTTCCATGGTGTAATCTCCTGGTTTTATTTTGGTGTAATACCCTATTTTTTTACGTGATGTCACTCTCCAAAGCAACTGTGGTTTTGCAATTCCTTTGTCGGAAACATATCACCATGAAAGTCAGAATACTATTTCTAGCAATTTTATCATTTAATCACCTCTTCGGTCAATCGGAGAGATTTCCACATATCACTAAAGATTTGGTGGGAGATCAAAACTATTACCACGATTACGGGTTTGATTTGACCATTAGTGGATATACCGGCATGGTTTATCAAGGTCATTTCATAAAGAAAAATGTGATCTATTCTTCTCTCACAGCCGGATTGGGGTTTTTCAATAACTTCAAATCTTCAGAAGTTGAAGGCGAAAAGATCAACTGGTGGACTCCCGCTGGCTCCCTGGAGTTTGGGTATCCGCTGAAGCTTTTTGTTCGCAAAAACAGTGATAAGTTCATTGCAGATCAATTCGTTACTTCCGGTGACAATGATACTTATTTCAGAACTACGCAGTTCTACCGAATTGATCAACCTGAGCATGTTTACCTCATTCCACTGGCAGGTGTTAACTACTGTCCTGCTCCTTACAAGATTCAGCCAATTCGTGCGAATAGTGATCTTGAGGAGGATGTGCTCTACAATCAGTCAGTGGTGACTGTAAATGTGGGCTTCAAACTGATGAGGATAATCAATAATGAAGTGTCGATTCGCGACAAAAAGTCGAATAAAGAACTCACCGGAAGGTCTTTTAAATATGCGGATCTCTATGTGGGGTTGAATTTTCCAGTGAAAGACAGCTATCAAACGACACCATCTTACAGCAATATTGTGAAAGCCGATGGGCCCACTTTTGAGGCCTACATCGGATTGCCCACCGGCTATTCCAATGCATCGGGAATGTTTAAAATTGGATACAAGAGTATCCCGTATGTAAGAAAGGGTATGTTGCGACCAATTGATGGAGACAACGAAATTAATACAAGTGGATTCGGTCAGTTTTACTGTAGTTTTAGATTCTATATCTGATTGAAAGAGAGAGGTGCATGCTGTTTCGCTTAGAATTATTTCGTAATATTTTGAGCAAATTTTAACCAATGAAGCATCTACTCTCAATTCTGCTGCTGCTTGTGATTTCTTTAGTAAGCGAGGCACATAACAATCAACCCATTAGTGTGAAAGCTCTTGAGGAGTTGGTCCGTACCCATCCTGATTCTGTGATTACCCAGATTGCGATTTTGGAACAGGAATTAGACTCAGAGGAGATGTTGCCCTACCAATTGGTGAAAGCCAAGGCCTACATTCTTTCGGGCAAGCTCAAGGATGCCGGTGAGGTGGTAGATCAGCTCATTGAAGCCGAGCCGGGAGACTCCATCCTGCTGCAGGCCAACTACCTCAAAGCTGCAGTTTTATTTTATACCAACAACCCCAACGAGGGAATGGAACTTTACAAAAAGGTATACCACGAAGCAATGGAAAGAGCGGATACTAATATGATCGCTAAAGTGGCGGCCAATTTGAGTGCATCTTACATCAAGAAAGATCAATACGACAGTGCCTTGATATACTTAAAGACTTCATACGAAATTGACAAAGCCAATAATGACAGCGCATATATTGCATCGGACCACGTGTATTTCGGAGTTTGCTACAATGCCCTGCAGTTGTATGATCAGGCTATCGCAGAGTTTTTGAAAGCTCTCGCCTTTAAGCCGGACCCAACTACCGAAGCGAATGCTTACTACAACCTGGCGGTGAGTTATTCTAAAACGGGTCAACCCGATTCAACCTTTTTTTATGGCAAAAAAGCCGAGAATCTTTACAGGGAGTTTAACAATACTTCTGGAATCATAAGACTTTCCACAGTTCTGGGTACGGCTCATTTCGCAAAACGGAATTTCAAAAAGGCCATAGAGTATCACTTGAAGTCGATGGAATTGGCAAAAGAACAAAACGATGAACGGTCGCTTTCCATTGCTCAAAATAACTTAGCTATGTGTTACACCTATTTGAATGACAGCGAGAAAGCGGTGTATTATGCAAGGAAGGCTTTTGAATCTAACATGAAATTAGGTTTGATTGACTTTGCCGCAAATGCAGCTGAGAATTTGGGAATCGGCTACGCTATGAACAGCCAGGGAGATTCGGCACAAAAATATATCGAGGTTTCAGACAGTCTGCGCCAAATGCTGATAAAATCCGAATACATCGAAAAACTAGGACAGTTTCAATCGCAATTGCAATTGGCTGAGAAGGAAGCAACGATAGCTAAAAATCAAATTAAAATGCAACAACAGGAGTTGGACCTGCAGAGCTACCGGAGTAATTTATATCTCAGTATTTTCTTGCTGGTAATTCTGCTTATTCTCGGCTTTGGACTCTTTGTCTATGTTAAAAATCGACAGAAGCAACAACTCCAAAAGATAGTGATCGAAGAAAAAGAATTGAGCTTGAAACGTGAGATTCAAGCTACGGAAAAGGAAAAGAGCAGGTTGAGTAAAGAACTTCATGACGGAATTGGACAGGAGCTGAGTGCCCTAAAAATGAATCTGGGCGTAATCATTAACTCTTTGAACGATCAGGAGCTTAAGGACCAGCTTGGTAATGTGAACGAGCAACTGGGTCATTCTGCCCGAGGAGTGAGAACCATCTCTCACCAAATGATGCCGAGGGCTCTGGAAGAAAATGGACTGACCGAAGCGATTGATGATCTTTTGCAAGTGAGTTTTCTCAAATCGAACATTGAATATGAATTCAATACTGGCCAATCGAATTTAAACTTGTCTGATGAGCTGCAAATTGCACTCTACAGAATCGTACAGGAGTCGCTAAATAATATTATCAAATACAGCAAGGCAAATAAAGTCTATGTGCAATTGTATCAAGTAGATGATGATATTATACTCAATATTGAAGATGATGGGATAGGCTTTGAGCAGAAGCAGAACGTGGGACATGGGCTTCAGAATATGAAAAGTCGCATTCAAGTTTTTGATGGTGCTCTCATGGTGGACTCTACGCCTGGTGAAGGTACTCGTATAACGGCCAGAGTAAAAGCCGAAACTAGCGAACTCAAAAAAACTGCATGATAAAAAAATCTATAACAGCTGAGCAATGAAAAAAATCCTACTAGCTGATGATCATCAAATCGTACTTGATGGGTTGCATTCAATCATTGATAAAATAGAGGGCTATCAAGTAGTGGCGCTTGCCACCAACGGCAGCGAGGCTGTGAAGAAGGCCGAAATTCTCAATCTGGACATCATTATCCTGGATCTGGATATGCCGGGGATGGATGGCATTAAAGCAACACAAAAAATAAGAGAGACCAATGAGAACGTTAAGATCATCATTCTCTCCATGCACAATGAAAAGTCCCTAACTAAAAAGGCTATCGACAGTGGAGCGAACGGTTATATTCTAAAAAGTGCTGATGTGGTAGAATTTGAGCACGCTCTAAATACTGTCCAGAAAGGCAAAAACTACTACAGCGCGGATGTGACGAATAGTTTACTCAATTCCGACTCGGATAAAGCACATTCAAAATATATGCTGACTGAGTCTGTTTCGCTTCAACTTGCGAGACTATCGAAGAGAGAAATGGAAGTTTTGAGATTGATTGTTAAAGGAATGGGCAACAAGGAAGTAGGTGAGAAGCTATTCATTTCTCATCGCACAGTCGACTCACATCGAACGAATTTGATGAAAAAACTGGAAGTACACAACCTGGCCAGTTTGGTGAAAGTCGCTCTTCAGGCGGGAATTATCTAACTGGTATATATCTCTAAAAAAATGGCTAATAAGTTGACCCCCGAAAAGACGTGGGGAATAAATGAATTAAAACTTCCTACAGAAATTAGGGAAACTTACTCCATGCCCATGAATTTCTCATTGTAAAGGTCTGCAACCTTGTTCCAGGTATCGAATGTTTCCTGGTATTGATCCATGCTGTGCTGTTAATTGACAGTTATTTTTTTAACTCCCACTTCCAGATCAAACCGTCATCAGAGTCGTTTATTTCGTCTACTATTTTGAAGCCGCATTTTCGCAGTACTTTAGTAGATGGATTGTCCTCACCGAGAGTGTGGGCAATGACGGATTTCACCCGACTGTCGCTAAAAGCTTTTTGAACCAGCCCATTGGTGAGTTCGGTAGCAAGTCCGCGATTGCGATAATCTGGAGCAATCTCATAACCTACTTCCACAGTTCCTTCTTCTGTAGGTTTTCCTTTGTAACCGCCACTTCCAATCAGCTTGTTTTCTTCTACGAGTATAGGGAAATGAGTCCACCAACCGATTTCGTCTTCGCTTTGTACAAGTTTGTCGTGAGCGTATTGTAAGGCTCCCACGCCAAATTGTGTCCAGTTTTCAGGCACATCCACATTTAGCTGCTCGGCTAGTTTATCATTCCCATCGATTGCAGATTGCAGAATCTCGGTATTGCAGGGGATAATCTTTAGGTTTTTTGTTTTTAGCATGGTTCTCTGAATAAACTCAAGATTTGTTACCTAAACTGTTTTGGCATTTGCTCTTTGGCCGCGTGTTTCACAACCTCTTTAATTCGTTTTATGCGGGTTTCTTTACGCTTGGCTACCACAACCCAGTGAAGCAGCATTTTTTTCTTCGATTTGCTGAGATTCATGAAAAAGCTCCTGGCGTCACCGTCCTGATCCAGTGCCCTTTTCAAGTCATCAGGGATGATCAATTGCTCAATTTCATCCATCATGCTCCAGCTCCCATTTTCCTTTGCTTCGGCAATGGTCTTTAGTCCTGCTTCAGCCATCAGCCCTTTAGAAGTGAGGGCTTCAACCTTGTCCTTATTGATTTTCGACCAACCGCTGTTGGGCTTACGCTTGCTGAAGTATTGCTTGTAGCGCTCGCTGTCAATTGGCCTTTTTGTGCTGTCGATCCAGCCAAAACAAAGAGCTTCATCCACGGCTTCACTCCAGGTGAGGTTGTGGTTATCTGATTTCACTTTGTAAAAAATGACCCAAACTGATTGGCAGCTAATGTGGTTGTTTTCTAACCAATTGCGCCATTCTTTTCTGTTTTGTGGAGAATAGGTTGAGGTTTCTGTGTGAGACATTTCACAAATCTATTTGAAAATACTGATAGGTGGAATTTTTTGACCAATTGCTATCTCAACTCTGCTGGTAATTGAATAGTAACGATTTCCACCTCACCAGTACCTGGAAGAACCCTCGCCCACAGCGCTGTGTAATCATCAAGTTTTACCATGTCCGAACCGTGATAAACAGGAAGACGATTGTGGTAAAGAAAATACCCACGGTTTCGTTGGGCAGATTTATTTGAGAAAAAGTCGGTTGAAATATCAGCTACTTCACTCATCGCATTCCCGTTTTGATCTACAATCACCAATTGATCTTGCGGCTGGCCTTCTTCAGGATTTTCCGGGAACACATTCCAGTTTATCAAAAAATAATCGCCCAGAGGAATAGACTTCACATTGGTTTCGAGTAAATCTGGAGTGTTGGTCAGGTTTCGGTCATTGAAATAAACATCCTTGGTGTGATAATTTGCATCGTAAATGCCGCCCACAGGCTTTGGGAAAATCTCCTTGCCATTGCGGTCACTGGCTTTTGCATAAGTGGCATACCATTGTTCGGCATCGACATGAAGGTTTCCAGCCATCAAGCCATCTACATAATTGGCACCGGCTTCACTTTTACAATCGATCATTCTATTGAATCTCCTGGCGTCCAGATTATCATAATAAGGGTCGTAGTAAGTGCTTTCGAACTTTTGATCGTAATTCAGATCATTCATAGATGTAGCCATTCCAATAAGCGGGAAACCGTCATTAACCGTCATTTTCAAAGCATGATCATTCCTGATTACCAGATCTTTAGTGAAACTATGGCTTGCACCCCACCAGTTACCGTATTTCAAGCTTTGTTCAATTGTTTGCGAACCTGTTGAACTATTGCCTGAACTACCTGCAGACATGCTATACCCAGAGCTACCTGAAGAGTTTGCCTGCGATTGAGCACTGTATTCAATACTGCCACTTGCATCCAGGGTAATCAGAGCATCAGCCTGGTGGATGCCATTTCCGCTACAAGCGCTATTCGGGTTATAAATAGTGTTTCCAAACCCAGACTCCCAGCGCTTTTGAACGGAGATTAAAGCTACAAATCGATCTCCAATTTGGGCCAGTTTATGACTGTCATACCCATCCCAAATAGCCATATCGCCAACGTTCTCAATCTTTGCTTTTTCGACTAATTGAGTTTTAAATAGCTGATTGCCATTCTTATCAAAGTGAATCAAAAACATCAATTGCCCGTCTGCCACATCTTCTATAAACAGACCAGCAAAGCCCTGTCGAGTAGCAATCAAATCCCTAAGCCGGCCATTTTCCATCATTTTGCTCAGGCTGGCAGGATTGGATAAATCACCTCCGGGAAAGAGTTCGATAAAAGTGTCCTTTCCTGAAACTGCTGCAACGTAAAGATCACCATCCCCATCTATGGCTGCAAAAGTCTCTGATTTTTCATCGAAAACCACTGGTTGACTTAGAGTGGCGGTCTGGGTGTCAATTTCTCTCTCCATTTTGAGCTTCTTGCCAGATGGCCCGTAGGAATCGAGAATTTCAACCTTTGATAGCACGTATTTCAAAATTGCTGGAGTCGTTTGTTTGAAATTATCCGAAGTGCGGGACATTACAGTCACCAGAAAAATTGAATCCTGGTTAATCTCACCAAAGGCCGTGACTGACATGTAATCGCGGGGCCTCACATACTCAATATATTTCCCATTGCGAGCAGCAAGTTCGGAGTGCAAATCAGCAGGTAACGGCTGTGTCTCGCATGCTCCGCAGTTTCTGGATAGTGTCCGCGGTAGATAATCTTCGTTGTATTCTTTTTTACTCATCACTCCAATCTCGCAAAGGGCATTGGTGGGCGAATCTCCCAGACCTGAGTGAAAAGTTATCATGGATGAATACCGAAAATTCAGATCGTAATTGGATTGACGTGGAATTTCAAATTTCACATACGGCAGGTATACCGTTTGCCACAGAAGCTTATCGGGTTGGTAAGCAATGTCCGGTAAATTCTCCTCATTGGATTCTGGTCCCTGCTCAAATTGATCCATCACTGAATTTTTGGTGCTATCTACTTTTCGGAGCAAGTCTTCCAGCGTCTGTGAGTGAGTAGTGAAACTGAAAACTAAAAGTCCTGCTAAAACGAAAAGTGTTCTGAAGGCAATGGCATTGTAGGTAATCATAGTGACGAATTATCAATTAAGAGTGATGGTCCGAAAAGTTACAAAAACGAAAAAAATTAGCCTGAATCAGTGAAACGGATCTTTTGAGCTTCAAAGAGTAGTCGAGTAGCTTTGGATAGCTCGGTGCTTCAACCCTTCAGTCATCCTTTAGTTAATGTTGTCCAACTAGTTATAGCCGACTTTCTATAGCAGCCTTGAAGTCCTCAAAATTCTGATAGTTTTCAGGTGAGTCGTCAATTTGATCATAAACGAAAGCACGACCAGACCTGGGGTAGATGACGATAGTTTCTCCGAATCGCAGATCAAAGAGCTTCATGTTCACCATCAAAGTGGAGTAACCATCTGGACTGGCGGAAAACACCCAGTCGAACTTGTTGTCTTTGGTAATAAAAAATCCCTGGGCGGTGAGGTAGGGGTAGTTGCGCGATTCCACGAGTGTGTTTTGTTCTGAGTCTTTGTCATCAGTCATCACGAGTAGAGTCAACCTGTCCAACGGCTCTTCGTCTTCAACCTTCTTAAACTCTCCAATTCTAACGCCTTTGAAAATGTGTTCACCGGTTTCGATTAAAACAGGCCTGCTGGAAACCGCATAGTCATAATCAGCCACTGGAAAAGGAGACTTGTTTAGCGGAAAGCTTTGAAATACTTCTGCGTACTCACGATAAGTTGCAATGTCCTGTTCGAAGAGTTGGGTGTCCCAGCTCGCGCTGTCCATGTTGCTTTTAGCCCGTTGACTCAATGAGTCGAGGTCCCACCAAGCTTTATTTCTAGTTTGTGGCGCTTCGGTTTCGCCATCCTGGCAAGAGTAGAAAGTCAGAGCCAGCAGAATGATCAAAGAAGTTTTGTACATGTATTTTATAGATGAGGTGGGATCTGTTCAAGTAAGTTTCACTTCCGTAATATACTCTCCATTTTCTTTCCCCTGGCGAGCTCATCTACCAGCTTGTCCATCTGGCGGATTTTCTGCATCAGGTCGTCCTCTATTTCTTCCACACGATGGCCGCAAATCACACCGGTAATTTTTGAAGCATTCGGATTCATTTGCGGAGCTTCGGCAAAGAAAGTCTCGAAGTCTGCTTTGTTGTCGATTTGCTCCTGTAGCGACTTTTCATCGTAGCCGGTCAGCCAGCAGATCACGGTGTCCACATCTTCTTTGGTGCGACCTTTTTTCTCAGCCTTGGTCACGTAGTGAGGATAAACGCTGGCAAAGGCCATTTTGAAGATCTTGTGGTTTTTCATGGGGACGATTAGATTTCTCCAAAAGTAAAAAATCAAAGAATCTGAAAAGAGAGCTTCTTCAAGGTTGGTAAATAATTACTCCCGGTAGAATCTTTTCATTACCCAAACATGAGGTAAGGTGATAGAAGATCCGGCAAGTAGAATGAGAAACAAGTAAGTGGTGTCCAGCAACTCAAACCTCTTGAGCGCGAAGAGAAAGAAAATTCCGAAAAGAGAGAGTAGAGTAAAAGGCAGGAGCATCATTAAGAACTTTTGGAGATTCTTCCAACTGAATGAAGAGTAGAACTCTTTGTACTCCTCAAGGATAACTGGAACAGCGTGCAGGAGCACAAAGAAAATTCCAAATCCGAGTAAAAAGTGATAGAGATATGAAATGCCCACTAGCATCAAAAGGATGAGCGTTTCAATGCCGATCGACCCTATTCCTATGGATTTTTTAGTTAGAGACATCGACAGCGAAAAGAGTAGGAGCAGGCCATTGATTAAGAGAAAGGTCTGTAGAGTGCTCTCATCAAAAATAAAAGCGACCTGATTGTAAGCTGAGAAATCCATGAAATAGGATTGGATTTCTTCTCTCCTAAAAAGGAAAAAGAAACTCAATACCAGATTCCCCCAGCTGAAATAGATAAGCGGGTTCCAAACATTGTTTCCTTTGAGATGATGCTTGAATTGTGCCTGTCCAAAATGGTAAGCTGAAATAAATAAAAAGAGCAGAAGGGCAACGGCTGGCAAGATGAGCCAAAGGCCAATGTTGAGGGTTATGAGTCCAAGATAAAAAAGATAAAACCGGCTGGAAGACCAGCCGGTTCTACGTTTCATTAGAATATTGTCGATTGCTCCATGAGGCACTCCCAGGATAAATATCAGAGTGATGGTCAACCTGTCGAGCAGTTCTGCAGGCAGAGTGTTTAGCCAGGGAAACAACACGAGGCTGAGAAAAAAGACACTGATAAAATAAAAGAGCGGCTTTCTCATGGTAGCTGGATTCAGGCAGTTGCTCCTGAGGTTGACTTATCGCCAACGGCTACGGAGTAGACCACGAGTCCAAATCCAATTTTATTGATGGCGTCTGCGATGTTGTAAAAAAGATCGACACTGCTTGGATCCCAACCAAGAGCAACATTGAGCCATCCACCGGGCATACACATGTAACCGATCGGGTAAATCGCCCATCCCACGAGCACGAACCATGCGAGGATACGAACACCGTTAATTACTTTTGGGTTATTGGTGTTTTTGGCCAACTTAGCTACTTCACCGAACCACGCTGTGTAGAGGATGTAGAGATAGCCTAGAGTTGAAAGAAATCCGTAAAGCACCGAGTGTGTCGTGTCGCCACCTTCGGGGTTGAAAGCTTCTCCGATGTAGCCCATTACGAGCATCCAAACAGAGGCGATAATCAACTTCCAGAGCAGGCCGATTTTTGCGCCCGCTGCTTTGGTTAGCAAATAAAACTCCACACACATCAGTGGAACGGTCAGCGTCCAGTCGATGTAGCGAAGGGCTGTGGGGTTTTCACCACTCGCGAGATAGTAATCGCGCATGTAGTAGTAATGCACTGCTGCAATTCCGGTGATGAGTCCAGAAATTAGTAGAGAAAGTTTCCATTTGTCGGCAACACGTCCTCTTTCGAAAAAGAAGAATACTGAAGCTGCAAGCATGGCCATGTAACCAGTAAAGAAGGTAAATCCTACGGGATCGTCCTTTGGAATTGTAAGAACTTCGGTGAGTATCATAGCTTTTGAATTTAATTGGTTTATGCTTGAGAAACTCCAGTTTCATAATAATGTTTAATGAAATGAAATAAAAGTTAAACAAAAAGATAGATGCTCAGAAATATTTGTTGCTCGGATTTTGACCAAAGGAAGTTTAAGGGTCTATATATCAATTTAATACGACCTCTTTTTGGAGATTGTCGTTCATCGACATTAGGCGCGGAATGAGGAGTGGAGAAAAAGAATACCGGAGCGATGCGTACATGGCAAAAGATGGCAAAGATCCAGTACCAGCGGTTTTGCTTTACTTTTAAAAATAGTCGGTCGAAAGTGGTTAGGTTTTTCACTTGAAAAGCTATGAGTCAACTAAATTAGTGCTTTCAGCTTATTGCAATTTCCAAACATTGCAAATCCTATCATTGATTGCTACCACTGATCCAAAGAAAACCGAACTTAGCGTTCAATAAATTTCTTGTAGTGCTCGTATCTGAGGAAGATGTCTCTCACGTAGTTGTAAGGCTCCGTTCCTCTCACAAAGCCATACCTGACCACGTCATCGAGGTAGTACTTTTTGTTCTTTAATTTTAGAATGTACTCCTCGACATTTTCGTCCCACACGTTGGGGTCTTTTCCATTTTTCTCCGCAAGGCGCTGAGCATCAAAAACGTGACCCGCTCCGCAGTTGAATGCAGCTAAGGTGAATTTTATCTTTTGAATGGAGTCTTCCACAGCTTCAAATCTGTCGAGCATTTTATCGAGATATCTGACACCACCGGCAATGTTTTGCTGCGGGTTGAATGGGTTGCTCACACCGACTTCCCTTGCCGTTGCTGGCATCAGCTGGATAAGACCGCCCGCACCAGCCCATGATTCGGCACGAGGATCAAACCGCGATTCCTGATAAACCTGCGAACAGAGGAAGCGCCAATCCCAGCCGATCTTTTCAGCATTCAATTTTATGATGCTGTCGTACTTGCTGATCTTGTTGCTGTTCTTGCTGTAAAAGTCGCTTTCGATCCGGCCTCTAAAAGATTTGGTGTTCTTGAAATACTTGTTGTAAATCACGTAATAGGCGTCCGACTTTTTCTCTTTCTGTATCCACTGATTGATGGCTTTTAGAAGATTGGGAGAGTTTTTTCTGACTGCCCAGGCAATGCGCTGGGAAAAAGAAATTCGGGTATCCACGTCAAGAATAGGGTAGTAGGTCTGGTTGATGGCCGCAATGTTGTAATCGGCAATCGTTCGTTCTATTTCTCCATCCACCACCATCCTGATGATTTCATCTGTGGGTATCCTACCTTCAATATGTTCAATGGGAATGTCAGCGCCAATCTCGTTTTGAAGGTTTTCGAGTCTTTCGGCATAAGAGGTGTTTTCCCGAACCCACACCGTGTCGTCTATCAGTTCAAGGGTGTTTGAGATAATCTGTTTATCAATTTTGTATTGAGGCAATTTGCGCCAGTTTTCGGGTTTGCGCTGTACAAGCGCCTGATGCGTTACGTAGTGGTGCTCGGTGAAATTCACCAGCTCTTTTCTGGGCTCGGTGATGGTTAGGCCATAAGCTACAAGATCACCGTCACCATTATTCAGCATGTCGAATAGTTGGTCGATGTCTTCGGCAACTGTGATTTTCAACTCAAGATCCAGCTCCTCAGCCAGACGAGACAATAGTTCGTACTCAAATCCCTTGGGGGTACCGCGATATAGAAAATAGCTTGTGGAGCTATAGATCGTAATGGCATGAAGCACGCCATCTTCTTTGATGGCATCTAAATCTTTGGAGGGCAGGTTTTTGATTGGGTCAGTGTTCTCGCCAGTTTCGGAGCTTTCGTTTGTTTCAGAACAACCAATAAAAACTAAGAGAAGAGCGAGGTAGAGTGTTTTGAGTAAAGGCTTCATGATCTGTAAAGTATTAACAAATCAACTCCAAAACAAGGGAATGGTTCAAGTTGGTGATACTGTGACCTGTGAGAAATAGGGTGAGTTAACAAATTCTTGAGTGAAATCACTGCTTGCTCTTTTAGGTTTTAGCCGGCATTTTCATAGGCCAGTTTAATCTAAATCTGCATTCATTAAGCTCAGGAGTTCCAGGTTTAGTTTTTGGGTGTTCTCGATCAATTCATTTTGAACTGAAAGAATCATTTTAATTCCAAAAAGATCAGACATCAATTTCTGATCTGTTGCAATATTCAATTCTGTCAAGGCAGGCATTTTGGAGGAAACTCCCATACGGGTAGCTACAAATTCTTTGGTGAAAAACTTGGGGAAATGCTCATCAACAACTCTTCTGTTTATTACTACAATACGATTCTGTACTCCATCCAAATAGGGATAGCTGTAATATTCCGACAAGGCATTTCGAAGCTCATTATTTGCGATGAGGTCAATGCTTTCCGCAGACAACATGTTATTAAATGCAATTCGAACGGGGGCGAACACTTCGTAGTAGGTGAAATCGTCTGCGTTCTTACTGAAAATTCGATATCGCTCCTCATTTGATAGCGTGTCGATAAAAATCTGCAGCATTTCATCAACGATTTTTATCTTGTTAAGATTAAAGTCCAGGACCTTTTTAAGATTTGCAGAATCCTGCTGTAGATTATTTCGAATCTCTTTTAAATATGCCTGCTCTTTCTTTTGAGTTTGCCGCTCAATATTCCAGTTGTTAATCTGTAGTGCAATCAAAATTCCGATAACCACGAGAACTATTTCACCAATTGCATAGGTGAGATATTTACCGAACTTATTACCAGTCAGCAGTTTTCGTCTAATTTTTCTGAAGAATTTCATCTTTGATTAGCGTTTCTGATAATTAAGCACAACGCACCAATATGACCTGTGCCTGTACACTGTATTGATATCCACTAAAGTATCGCTTTTGCGTGTCTGTTTCAAATATTTCAATTGAATGGCCAATCCCCAAACCCCTTCAGAGTAAGAGGGTTAAAGCGAATTACAGATCCTCAAGCCTTGGAACTTCCAACTCTTCTACATCCCAGCCGGCCAATTTTGCTCCAGCCTGATAGGCGGATTCTAAAAACTCTAACAAGTCTTTTCTCGGGTTGTTGGAATTGTATAAGTCTGAATACTTCAAAATCGCCATCGGGCTGCCACCGGCATCGTTCCAAAATGCAGAAGAAGGTTTCAAGGGTTCATCACCCATTCCATCTGGGGCGGGGTAGGTATAGGAGTAAAATGCAGGTTCCTGCATGTTTTCATCACCGGCCCAGAATCCGAAGCTGATGCACTCGTGGGAGTAGGCGTCTTTGTCGGAGAGTCTTGCATCTGCCGGTCGGGGAGGCGCCTTTTCTCCGTTGAATCTGGTTACAGCCAAATCAAGAGAATGCCAGTAGAGGTGTACCGGGCAGGTTTTTCCATAAAATCTTCCACTGAATTCTTTGAAAACGCCACTCACCCAAAGCATAGCTCGCCAAAAGGTTTTAGTGTAGTCGGGGTCGTAGTGCTGAATGTCGGTGATCTCCTCGAATCTCTGGTCGATTCCCTGATCGAAAGGTTTGTCGTAAAGCGAAACCGAGATTCCCAGTTGTTCAAAACCATCCATCAGGTGATCGTAAAACTGTGCCACTGACATTCCATTCTTCAGTTCAAAAGTTCTCTTTTCACCTTGGCTGGTGTAGGTTTCCAGCAGGTTTTGTTGAACATTCAACGTGATGGTAACTGTATCAAAGCCATCGTTGTACGGCATCGGTCCGGTTGTGATTCCCAGCGTGTCGATGTACTCGGTGATATACCACCAGTGATTTTTTCGGGGCATGAGTTCCAACCGGATTTTGCCGATGATCTGCAAAAACAGGTGGAGTGTCATTTTCTTTTGTTCGTTGCCGCTATAAACGAGGGAAGGAAGTTGAGGGTGGTGCTTCATGACTTTTTTTATTGGTTAAGAGCACCCTAAGTTATGATTTGTCTGACAAATTTTAACGAGAGTTAAAAGTTCAGTCTACCTGCTCAGTAATTAATCTCGGAATTAGTCGACCAGCTCACCGATTCGGTTGATCCTTACCCATTCACCCTGGCGTTCATTTGATACTTCGGAATTAACTGATCTCACTTTTTCATTTGAATTTGGGAAATCCGTGCGCACTTCTGCGACACCATTTTTGAAATCCGTGGCATTGGCATACTTCAGTGGAATTACTTCATTTCCTTCCTTATCGATGAAGCCGAAGTAATAAGTACCGTCAATTTTTTTGGAAACCCGAGCCAGGCCTTCAGTAAACCAAAATGCATGGTTGTAAATGAATGGAACAATAACTTTTCCGGTGGTGTCGATGAATCCACGTTTATAGTCTGATTCCAAAAATAAGCGGGCGCTTATCAACCCTTCTGTAAACTCACCAAAGCTCTGATACTTGCACTTGATAACTTCCTCACCATTCGAATTGACAAACCCTTCAAGGTTATTTTTGTTGCGCACTTTGGCTAAACCATAGTCGTTGAATGGCCAGATGATTTTGTATTTGCAGGGAACAACAATCTCACCCTTATAGTCCATCAAACCGCGCAGTTGATTTCGAGTGATTACCACAAAACCGTCTTGCTCGGCTGGAGTTAGCGCATACTTTTTAGTAGAAAGCTGTATCTCCAGGTTCTTATTTCTCAGCTCTGAGAGTTCACCTTTTTTTGTGACGAAAATGGAGCCATTGAAGTTTGAAAGAATCTCGTCATACTCTGTGTCGAGCACTTTGTTGCCAAGGCTGTCGATGAGTCCAAAACCTCCTTCACCATCATTTGAGGAACCAATTCGATAATACGGATAGGACTTTGTTCTTAGGTGAGAGAAGCCAAACGAGGCACCAATTCGGGCATAGAGGTGATTGTGAGGAATCATAACCTTCAGGGATTTTTTCACGCTGAGAATCTTCACTTTTCCGGTAATTTCGCCAAACTGCTTTACCCTGATTCCCGCCTTGTTGCGGAAGATGTAGACGTTGGGTGGGGGAGGTCCCAAAACCATATCCCAGTGCATTGCACGCGGCTGTTGCTGCTCAAGTTGGTTTACGCGGTTGTGATAGGCCGTGAGGTAATCGATTTCAATCATCTGAATTCCGTCATAAAAGTTGTAGTAGGTAATCACCGGATCCCAATTCTCTATTTCAGCGTCAGAGAAAGATTGCCCGAAAGACAGTAGTGACAATAAGGATATTACGGCCAGGACGAAAGATCTTTTCATCCGATTTTTGAAAACTCCAGTTTTCCCGGACTGGTTTTGATTCAAATAGCTTGTGGTCTGAGACATTGAATGTGGTATTGTTTCTCTACTGTAAACCTCAAAGTACAATAGGTTCAATGTTTATGATCATTTCTTTGAAAACGACTTTGGACCACGCTGTCCAGATAAATCTTCGACTCAATACACTCAAACTCCAATGCATTTGGCAGGTCACCAAAAAGTGATTTTCCATCGCCCAGCAGAATAGGAATAGTGGTGATGATCATCTCATCGATTAGGTCTTCTTTCAGAAAGCTCTGGATGGTTTTTCCACCGTCAATGTAGAGGTGGTAGAATCCTTTTTCATGAATGAATTCTAAGACCTCTTTCAAACTGCCATTCACGATTTCAGCATTTCCCTGAGCTTTTTCCGGAACCTCTTTCAAGCTCGAGCTCAAAACAAAAACCGGCTTTTCATAAGGCCAATCCATGTCGAAGTCGCAAACTGTTTCGAAAGTCGTTCGGCCCATCACAATAGCACCAATGCTTGCCATGAAATCGCCATATCCCATATCGTCATTCTCCGGGTTTGGAATGGAGTGCAGCCAATCGATTCTCCCATTTCGGTCGGCAATGTAGCCATCGAGGCTCGTAGCGATGAAGACTTTGTTTGAAATGGTCAATTGTTTGCGAGATTCGTGAATTGCTTTTGATAAAAATGTAACTAGTTGGCGTCCTCTTTGCGAATCATCTTTTGCATAAAAACATTACTCGGGATTGTCACTTTTCGACCCTCCTTCGTTTTGATAGTGATAAAGAAAATGCCAATATCGCTCAACTTTCCCTCTACCGGGAAGTCTTTGTCCATGATTGTCAAATAATCTCCAATCTTAACAGGATGATTGAAAAAGATAATCAGCGTAGAAGTAATATTTGATATGAGCGACCACTGAGCAAAAAATGCAACTCCCAGGATTGTGAGCACAGTTGAGAGAAACAGTACGAGCTTTGACTGATCGATACCCCAGATGGCCATGAGAAATACCGTGAGAATAATCAGCAACAAGGCATCCACAATTTTATTTGTGATACTCACTCGTCCTCTCTGATAATTAAAACGAACGCCTACCTTTTTAACTATCCTTTTCGAAATGACTTTAGTAATAACGAAGAGGAAGATGACTATGGCAGTTTCGAATATTTTGATTTTATACGGTTCCATGCAGACTGCTTCTTATTACTGTTTTGCTTGTGAGAGGCTTGAACTTTATTGGTTTCAAAATTCCCACAATCTGAACTTTACAAAAACTTCATTCATTAAGAAAGTATAAAACCAATCTTTTGTTATCGTTGATCATTTCTACTTCCATTTCAACGAGTTGTATTAAGTTGAAATAACGATCGTCACCTACCCGAATAATGTTATCTCCAGGAAATGAGAAATCATTAGTTCCTCCAGAACAGATACTACCAATGTCGCAAGGTAGGATCAAATCTATATTTTCTGCTTCTATAACCTGCTTCAAATCCTCAGCAAGAGAATTAGATTGAGGAATCATCTCTGACTCGTCTTCTTTTGCACATCCGGTGAAAAATACCGCTAAAGCTAAAACGTAAATGACTTTTTTCATGATTGTTGTTTTCTTTATTCCGTAATCTTTTCCTGATTGGCCTTTACCAGGTCTTTTATCGAACCATTGTTAATGAGAACATCAGCCAACGGGTTAGCTATGCGTAGTGCGGGATTTTGGAGTGATTACCTGTCAGCCTACTGCAAAGTTTCTTAGGAGCAAAAATGCTCGATTTTAGCTGCTCAGCTCGCATTACTTTTAAACATTGCTGGTATTAGTTTTCTATTTGTCAATAGCATACAGTTTGTTCATTTGCGAGTTTATTACACTTTCAGGAGTCATCTTCATCATTAGTTTCATAAATGGTTGTCCAAAGGTACTATGTGCCATTTTTCCAAATTGCCAGGATGTATTAACCACATAATCTACTTTTTTCCTCCTTTTTTGCTGAAACTCTTCAAAGGCACCCTGTACGTTAAGTGGCGATTTGGACAAATATTTACTGATGTAAAAAGCATCCTCAATACCCTGACAAGCTCCTTGTCCCATGTTGGGAGTAGTGGCATGCGCGGCATCACCTATAAGACACACCTTAGACTGGAACCAATTGGGAAGTCTCTTTAAGTCCTGAAGTATTGCCTGGTGAATATTCGTTGGTTCAGTATTGGCGATAAGTTCATTTATAATGGGGGAGAAACTCTGAAAAAGTTTTGCGATATATATTTTTCGATCTATTCCATCTATTTCTTTCAGATGTTCAACATTTGCGACCGCAAACCAATAGACTTCTTCTTTCGCGATTTGAGAAAAACCAAATCTGATTTGTTTGCCCCATGCTTCTCGTCCAAGGCTTTTTAAAGAATTGGGCAAGTTCATTTTAGATACACCTCTCCAGCAAACTTGACCTGAATTGCGTAATGGTGAATTAGGGAAAAGGGCTTTTCTAACTGATGAATCAATACCGTCAGCTCCCAATAATACATCGACTGAGTCTTCTCCATCTTCAAATTTCAGATTTATTGAATTCGAACTAAAGCTGTGGTGTATGTATTTTTTATTGAGATGAACTTCATTTGTTTTCAGCACTTCGTTATAAAGAATTTTTTGCAGCCTGGCTCGATGAATAGCAATTGTCTTGTTTCCATCCTCATCCTGTACAACCTCACTTTTGATTTTTTTAATAGGAATTAGCTGATTATTGGTAATTTCCATCTTATTAATCTCAATTCCCTGTTTCTGTATCTCCGCTTTTAAACCAAGCCAGTCTAAAACCTTAATTGCATTCGGTTGAAGCCAAATACCAGCCCCAATTTCATTGAGCTCAACAGCTTGCTCGTAAACAACTGGTGTGATTCCTGATTTTCGCAGTGCCAACGCTGTTGTAAGTCCTGTAATCCCTCCACCGATAATTCCTGTTTTCATACGTTCTAGAATTAATGCCAATGGTTTGGCTAAAGCTAGTGCGGTTTTCCGCAAGTTCCAAAAGAATCGAGATCGTCATCTTCCACCGAGTCTGTGTTTGCCGAAGACGAAATGGCCGCATTAGCTTTAGCATCCATGTAAAAGCAGCGTCCTTGGCTAACTTTAAGTTCAAAAAAGCTAAAGATATGAAAGTCAAGGACACTGCAGATAAGGAGCTGTTTG